>NZ_JBLWIJ010000027.1:0-19706 GCF_051365025.1 Arthrobacter sp. R4 | reverse complement strand
ATCAGCGTGGACAAATCCCGGGTCACCTCACCAAGCAGGTCACCCAGGGACGTGTTATCCGCCTTCGCATGCGCCGCTGACGCAGGAGTCTCCGGCATCTGGCTGCTCACAGGTGACGACCTTCCGTATCCCGTGCCGTGCTGCTGCGGAACGGATCATCTTCTTCGCGCAGTGGGGTGTCCGCAGCGGTGCCGGTTGGCAGCGACTGGGTGGACATCGGGCTGCCCGAGACGGAGGGCTCTTCAAATAAGCCGCGGTCATCGCCTGCCGCAAACACGGTCTCCTGGCGGATGCCAGTCTGCGGGGCGGTCCTGGGAGCGGTCATCGGCGCGGACCTCGGGGCAGTTGCGGACGCCTGGCCGGATGCTTCCGGTGCCCCGGCGGCCAAACTGCGGGTGAGCCGTCCGGCAAGGACGCCCGCGCCAGCAGCCAGCAGAAGGAACGTGCCTGGACGCTGCCGGGCGAAACTCTTTACCTCTGTGAGCAGCGAACCGGGATCCCGGCTGTCGAGCCAGGATGCCACGGACTGCGAACGGTCGGCGGCCTCCCTGATGAGGTCCGACGCTACGCCGGGCTGGTTGGAGGCGTCCGCCATGGTGCGCAGCTCCGAGGAGACGGAGCGGATTCCCTCTGCAACCTTCTGCTGCTGGGTTCCTGCCTGGCTGGTGAGGTCCGACTTGGCCTGGTGCAGGAGGTCCCGGGCATTGGTCCGTACCTCGGCGGCCACGTTGGAGGCCTCTGCCTTTGCCGTCTGTGCCACATCCTTGGCCGCACCCGTGGCCTGACTGGCTACCTGTGAAGCCTCGCCCTTGACGGCCTCGGTCTTGGAGGCCGATCCGCCGCCTGGTCCAGCCACGGGCGCTGGGTTGCCGTACTGGTCCAGGGTCGCTGGTGACGCAGTTTGGGGCCATTGGTTTTCAGTCATGGTCGCTCTCTTTCGTGAAGGGTTTCGCTGGCAAGAGCCGCCAGCACTGCTGGCTTCGCAATAGTAAGCATGATTACTAACTAGATACTAAGCACACTTGCTATTGAATATGCAAGGCCCGGCACTAAGGGGAGCGTTCGCGGTTGAGCGTTAGAAGCCGCTCCTCAAGATAAAAGCCAGGCATCCTTGCCAAACAGATACTAAGCATGCTTATGGTAGGCCCCACACCGGATAGTCCCAAGGAAGGGGCAGCTTGCGATGATCGCCGACTCAGACCGCAAACTCCGGAACGGCTGCCGCCTTCTGTCTTTGTCGGCGAGGTTGGCGCAGCGCCGCCAGGATGACGTTCTCGTCGCGCTGGGCCTGACCCGCGCCGCGGTCATCACACTGGAAGGCCTTGCCGCCGGCGCCCGGAACCGGGAACAGCTGGCCACCGCCGTCCACGCCAAAAGCCGGACCATCGGCAGGATTCTGGCCAGGTTGCAAATCGCGGGGCTGGTGAGCAGGAGCCAGCCTTCGCGGGACCCGCGTCACCTTGTCATCGGGCTCACCGGCGCCGGCCGTGTGGCGCTTGAGGCGGCCACGGCCAACCGCGGCCGCGGGAGCCCCGCAGCCGGCGCGCCCGACCTTGCCGCCCCGCCGTCGTACGCTCAGCCGGGCTCCATCGAAAACCGCAGCCGGGCCCGACTCCCTCCATTGAAACCAGCAGTCCACCCGAGGTACCAGATCAAAAAGTGAGGAAATTCCATGTACTTGCATACCCAGCAACTGATCAACGAAATCGCCGCCGACGAGCCGGACCCCGCAGCGGCGAACGCTTTGCAGGAAGGGCTGGGCGGGCAGTTCGGCGAGATGCGCACCATGATGCAGTACCTGTTCCAAAGCATGAACTTCCGGGGCGACCCCGCGTCCAAGCCTTACAAAGACCTGCTCCAGGGGGTGGGGACCGAGGAAATCAGCCACGTTGAGCTCATCGGCACCACCATCTCCCAGCTCCTGGACGGCTCCCCGCGGTACCAGGGCAAGAAGACCGATCCCGTGGACCAGCCCGGCGCTAAAGGTGCCACGCCGCTTAAAATCGCCCTGGACACCAGTAATATCCACCACTACCTGGTAGGCGCCCAGGTGCGTTGCCCGTGGACGCGGCCGGCAACCCCTGGAGCGGATCCTATGTCTATAACAGCGGAAACCTGGTCCTGGACCTGCTGTACAACCTGATGCTGGAATCCACCGGCCGGCTCCAGAAATGCCGCATCTACGAGATGACAGAGAACAAAACGGCGCGGTCCACCATCGCCTACCTGATCGTCCGGGACCAGGCGCACGAGAACGCTTTCGCCAAGGCGCTGGAAAGCCTCGGCGTGAACTGGGGCAAGGTGCTGCCCATCCCCAAGACCAACGCGGAGCAATTCCCCGAGGTCAAAAAGCTGCTGGACGCGGGGCTGCAGAGCATCCAGTACACGTTCAGCGCGGACAACCTCAGCGAAGCCGGCAAGCTCTACCGCGGGGCATCGCCCTCCAACGATGGCACCGAGCTCAGCACCGACGTGATGCCCGAGGGCTTCCCCATGACCATCTCGCCGGAGCGCCGCGAGGAATTCGCGCCGGGCCTCGACCCCGACCTGCTCGCTCTCATCCAGGCCACCGCTGAAGTGGAACTCCAGGACGCGGACAACCCCAAGGACACCACCTCCAGCGGCGCTGCCCGGAGCTCAAGCAGCTCTGCAACTGCAAAGACCGCAACAACTGCAAAGACTGCGGGAACCACCAAAAAGCCGTAGCCGGCGGCTGGGGACCGCCTAAAACTGAAACGGACGACGCCGGGAATCCCCCGGCGTCGTCCGTTTTGTCCTGCCCGAAGCAGGTCCGCTGGCCCCGCCTGGGGTGCCTCTCATCTGGACATAAAAGGCGGAGGGTCTTGCATTGTGAGTTCCATCCCATAATATGGGTTTAGAGACGTGGCCTCCCTCACGGTGTACGTCTGTTCCCAAGCCTTCAATGTGGAAGGCCCAACGATCGGATTCCCCAAACATGCAAGACATAGCTGTCCTGATCAACACGGCTGTTGCGGTCCTCGCCGCCGTGGTCCTGATTGTCCGTTTCAGAGTTAATCCCGTCATCGCCCTGGTCATCGGTTCGGTGTACTTGGGCCTCGCCGCCGGCTTCGGCGTCGAAAAAACAGTCAAAACCATCACCTCCGGTTTCGGCGAGATCATGGTGGACGTGGGCCTGCTCATCGCCTTCGGCGTCTTGATGGGCTCCATCCTCAACCAGAGCGGCGCCATCCGCCGCCTCGTGGAGCACCTGCTGGACACCTTCGGCCCCAAGCGCCTGCCCTACACCATGGGCCTGGCCATCGGAACGGTCCTGCAGTCCATCTTCCTGGACGTGCTGCTCGTGATTTCCGCCCCCTTGGCCCGCAAGCTGGCTCCGAAAATCGGCAAGCTCGGGACCGCCCGGATGGCAACCGCCATGGCCATCGCCCTTGAATGCGGCATCGTCTTCACGGTCCCCGGCGTCGCGTCCCTCGCCCTCGCCGGCCTGCTGAACGTGCCGCTCGGCAAGATGCTGCTGTTCGGGCTCCTCCTGGTCATCCCCACCATCGTCATCTCCATCGCCATCATGACGTTCCTGTTCCGCCGCGGCTTCTGGAACGAGGCCAGGGACGAGGACCACACCTTCGTGGAGGAAGAGGACCGCGAGGGGGAGGAAGAGTACGACGGCGGGACGCGCCAGCCTGCAGCCGGCCAGTCAGCAGCCGGCCAGCCAGCGGCCGGCGTTTCCGGCGGCAGCGGGCAGGGCACGGCGTCAGGCGCCCAGCCCGGCGGTGGAACAGTGACCGTGGCTGAACGCGAACGGAAGCAGGCACCCTTGATCCTGTTGTTCGCCCCGCTCCTGACCTCGCTGCTCCTCATCGGCGCCGGCGCGATCATGGAGATCCTGGACATCGAAATGCCCTGGCTGCAGCTTCTCGGCGAGCCCGTCATCGCCCTGCTCATCGGACTGATCGGCACCTGCCTCGTCACCCGCGCCGCCATCGGCCAGGAAAAAGTCGAACAGGCCATCACCGTGGGCTTCAAGGAAAGCGGCCAGATCCTGATCCTCACCGGTGTGGGCGGGTCCCTCGCGGCAACCGTCGCCGCGGCCGGCCTCGGCGACATCCTGGGCGGATTCTTCTCGGCGAGCACCGTTGCCCCGCTGCTGGTGGTCTGGGCTATCGCGGCTGTGCTGCACATCGCCGTCGGCTCCGTCACGCTGTCAGCCATCACCGCGGCCGGACTGCTGGCACCGATTGCGCCGGCCATCGGGCTGGACCCGGTTCTCCTGGCTCTTGCCGCCGGCGCCGGATCGCTCTTCATGGTTCATGTCACCAGCAACACCTTCTGGCTCCTGCAGTCCCTTTTGGGGCAGAGTGTGAGGGGCGCCCTGAAGTCGGTGACGGTGGGGGTCTCGGTGGCCTCCGTCGTCGCGATCCTGCTGATCCTGCCCATGAGCCTGCTGTTCTGACCGGATCAGCTCCGTCCGTCCAGGCACACGCCAACGAAAGAAGAATGACATGACACAGACACGCATCGCGCCCCTGGAGGGAGTCCGCGTCCTGGAGCTCGGAAACTACATCGCGGCGCCCACCGCTGGCAGGCTGCTCGCCGATTTCGGCGCCGAAGTGATCAAGGTTGAACGGCCGGGAACCGGTGATGAGCTGCGTAACTGGCGCCTGCATAAAGGCGATACCTCCATGCTCTACCGGACCATCAACCGCAACAAGAAGTCAGTGGTCCTGGACCTTCGGACCGAGGCCGGCAAGAAGGCCGTGCTGGCACTGGCCGCCAAGTCGGACATCCTGCTGGAAAATTTCCGGCCGGGCACGCTGGAGCGGTGGGGCCTCGGCCCGGAGGTGCTCAACGAAGCCAACCCGGACCTCATCATCACCCGGATCTCAGCCTTCGGTCAGACGGGGCCGCTGTCGGAGCGGCCCGGCTTCGCCGCCGTCGCCGAAGCCTACGGCGGGTTCCGGAACCTCGTGGGTGACCCGGACCGCCCGCCGGTCAGGGTGGGGGTTTCCATCGGGGACTCAATCGCAGGCCTCTACGCAGCCTTCGGCGCCATGATGAGCCTCTACCAACGGGAAGCACGACGGCGGGACGTGGCTGGCGCGGTGCCGCTCACCGAGCGGATCATCGACGTTGCGCTGAACGAGGCCATGTTCTCCATGATGGAATCCCTTATTCCGGACTACCAGGCCTACGGCGTGGACCGGCAGCGGGTTGGCGGCCGGATGGAAGGGATCGCCCCGTCCAACGCGTACATCTGCAAGGACGGCGCCAGCATCGTGGTGGCCGGCAACGGGGACTCGATCTACCAGCGCTACATGCAGACCATCGGCCGCCCGGACCTGGCCGAGGATCCGACCCTGCAGACCAACGCCGGCCGCTGGGCGAAGCGCGAAGAGCTGGACCAGGCCATCGGCGCCTGGACGGCGGAACTGGACGCCGCCGACGCCCTGGCAGCACTGGATGACGCCGGTGTTCCGGCCGGTCCCATCTACACCGCGGCGGACATCAGCACTGATACCCAGTACGCGGCCCGGAACATGATCCAGAAATTCGATGTTTCCACAGGGGAGGAGCTCCTGCCCGGCGTGGGCTTCCCCGGTATCGTCCCGGTGATTGGAGACCAGTCGCTGCCCATCCGGAACCTCGGACCGGACCTGGGCGAAAACACCGATGAAATCCTCCGCGGGCTCCTCCATATGGACTCCGCCGAGATCACGGCGGCCTCCGGCCGCGAGGAGGCCCTCCAGCCATGAACCCCAACGAAACCAGCCTCGCAACAACGCTCGGGAACACCATCCTCCGGGACGTGACCCTCCGGGACGGGCTGCAGCTCACCGGGAAAATGCTCTCCACCGAGCGGAAAGTCGAAACCGTCCGGGAGCTGATCCGGCTGGGCGTTCCGGCCATCGAGCTCGGCTCGATGGCACGCGCTGACCTTGTGCCCACCATGGCCAACACCCTGGAGGTGGTCCAGGCCCTCAGCCCGGAGGAACTGGAAAAATGCTGGATCTGGGTGGCCACCCCCGGCCATGTAGCCAAGGCCTCGGCCGCCGGCGCGAGGAACTTCCAGTACTGCCTGTCGGCATCGGATTCCCACAACAAGGCGAATATCGGCCGGACCACGGATGAAAGCCTGGCCGCCCTGCCCGAGGCGGTGGAATACGCCCGGGCAGTCAACGGCCAGATCCAGCTGTGCATCGCGACATCCTTCACGTGCCCGTTCGAAGGCTATGTGCCCGAGGAGCGCATCCTGTCCATCGCCAACGACCCCCGGGCCGAGGGCACCACGGACATCGTCATCTGCGACACCCTGGGGCAGGCCATCCCGGCCCAGGTTGCCGGGCTGATCGCCCGGGTCCGGGACGAGTCCCCGGCGCGGAGGATCGTCTACCACGGCCACGACACGTGGGGCCTGGGAGTAGCCAACACCCTCGCCGCCATCCAGGCCGGCGCAGCCATGGTGGACGGCGCCCTCGGCGGCCTCGGCGGCTGCCCCTTCGCCCCGGGCGCCAGCGGCAACACCTCCAGCGAAGACATCCTGTTCGCCACCCGCCCCGAGTGGCTGACCACGGACGCCTTCGCGGACCTCGTGGTCCTGTCCGAGGAACTGCTGGCCGAACTGGGGGAAGCCAACCGCTCCAAAGCTGCCCAAGGCGCCCGGTCCAAGGCCAAAGCCTTCGACTGGGTCCTTCCCTTTGAGGACGCGCTCCAGTCCGGCACAACGGGAGGCAACTGACGATGGGCAGCCATTTCCTCGTCACCACCGCCATCCCGGAACCGGGGCTTCAACTGCTGTCCGACGCCGGCCAGGTCACCGTGCTGCCCGAGCCGCCTGACTACCGCACGCTGGCGGCGCTGTGCGCTTCGGGGGACTACGACGTGGTCCTCACCCAGCTGCGCGACGTCATCGACGAGCCGCTCCTGGCCGACGCCAGGGTGAAGGGCGTCTCCAACTACGCTGTGGGATACAACAACATCGACGTCGCCGCGGCAACGCGACACGGCATCGTTGTTGGCAACACTCCCGGGGTTTTGACGGACGCGACGGCGGACATCGCCATGCTGCTCATCCTCGGCACCGCCCGCCGCGTAGTGGAAGCAGACCAGCTGGTCCGCGACGGCAAGTTCCAGGGCTGGGAACCGGAGTTCATGCTGGGCCGGGACGTCTCCGGGGCCGTGCTGGGCCTGGCCGGGTTCGGCCGGATCGCCCGCGCCACCGCCCGGCGTGCGCTGGGTTTCGGCATGGAGGTGGTTTTCGCGCCGCGTCCCCCGGGGGACCGTCCCGTCAGCGAAGAGGAACTCGGCGAGTTCGCCGGCAAGGTCCGGCAAGTGCCATGGCCCGAGCTGGTGGAACGCAGCGATTTCCTGTCCCTCCACGTCCCGCTGAACGACCAGACGCGGCACCTCGTGGACGCCGGCGTGCTGGCCCGGATGAAGCCGGACGCCATCCTGATCAACACCGCCCGCGGTCCCGTGGTGGACGAGGCCGCCCTCGTAGATGCCCTGCGCACCGGCGAGATTGCCGCTGCCGGCCTGGACGTCTTCGAGGACGAACCGCGACTTGCGCCCGGACTCGCAGAGCTGCCCAACACGGTGCTGCTGCCGCATGTCGGCAGCGCCACCGTGCGGGTCCGCAGCGAGATGGCCCGGTTAAGCGCGCTCAACGCCATCGCCATCGCCGAAGGACGCACGCCTCCGCACGCGGTCAACCAGATCCCTTCGGCATGACCGTCCTATTGCCCGGGACAGCTTCAAGGGGACGTACTCGGCGGCCGAGGTGGCGGCGGCCATCGCCGCAGGCGTCAACGACGGCGGGCGCCCGGCGACGCAACTGCCCGTAGCCGACGGCGGGGAAGGAACCTTCGACGCGCTCTGCCGCAGCCTGCGCGCATCACCCGTGACTGTCGACGTCGTCAATTCCTGGGGTGAGCCGCTGCAGGCGAGCATCGGGCTGGCAGCCGACGGGACCGCCGTCGTCGAGGTGGCGCAGGCGAGCGGGCTCTCTGCCGCGCGGCTCAGCCCCGCCGATGCGATGGCCGCGAGCACGTACGGGATGGGCCTCATGGTGACCACCAGCTTCCTGGATGCCCCGCGTGTATTCGGGCCGCAGAAGGGTGCCGATCCTGCCACCGTAAAACTGCTGGAAGAACGCCTGGCGCACCTGTCCGCCTCTTATCCGCGCAACCCGTCGGGCGTGCCCCGCATTGGTGCGGCGGGTGGCCTGTCCGGCGGGTTGTGGGCGCACTTTGGGGCTGACCTGGTGTCCGGGGCGGACGCCGTTCTCGATGCAGCCGGGTTTGACGCCCTGCTGGAGTCTGCCGACGCCGTCGTGGTGGGCGAGGGGCGCCTGGACTCGCAAACCGGCGAAGGGAAGATCATCTCCGCCATCCTCGAACGGGTACGGAACTCCGGACGGCAGATTCCCGTCATTGCCGTAGTGGGTTCCGTAGCGGAGGACCTGGGGGACTATGCGGAGAACTTCGCGGACGTCCTCATCGCCACCGACGCTGTTGCGATGCGGGCTGCCGGAAAGACCATCGCCGCGCTGTAGCTTTCCTCGGTTTCCCGGTGGGTCCTAGGACTCGCCGGGAAACCGGCCACCGATCAGCCTGGTCATGTGTTCCGCCGTGGTGAGCAGGGGCTCCACCCAGGCTTCGCAGGTCTCCAGCGGCATCCGGAGGGTAGGTCCGCTGATGGTCACCGCACCCACCAGGCCGGCTGCCGAGTCGAACACAGGGGCGGACAGGCCGGACGCCCCGTCTTCGCGCTCGCCGACCGTGATGGCAAACCCGTCCCGCCGGGTCTGTTTGACGGCCACAGCCAGGTCCTCGGAGGTAGTGATGGTGGATTCCGTGATCGGAGTCAGGGGATCGCGCAGGACGGCGTCCATCAGCTCCGGATCCCACGCCAGCAGGACCCGGCCGGCGGAACCTGCATACAGCGGGGCAACCTTGCCGAGGTGCATCTCCCGGCGAAGGGCATGGCGCGTTTCGGCCAGGGCCACGCACACGCGGTAATGCTGCTCGGACTTGAAGAAACACGCGGTCTCACCGGTGGTGTCGCGCAGCTTCTTAAGCAACGGACCCAGGATGTCCACCACTTCCATGCCGCGGGTTGCCGGGGCCGCCCAGTAGGCCATCCGCATGCCGATGCGGTAGGCATCCTCCTCGCGGTCCAGGAATCCCTGCGAGGTCAGGTTGGTGACCAGCCGCTGCACCGTGGACGTGGGCATGCCGGTGTGCTCGCGGATATCGCTCAGCGACAGGACCGGTTTGGAGAGGGAGAAGGCATCCAGGATGGAGGTGATTTTTCCCAGGACAAGCAACGGGTTGCCGCCGGACTTCGCTGATGGATCGGACGCTGACATGGAACTCACGCTAGACGCTGCCCGCATCGGAATCCAGTTGGAGGTGTACCTCGTCGAGCGACAGATCGGCGGGCGTACCATCGGAATACCCGTCCCCTTTGGAGAGTGGAGTAACCCATGCAGCTTGGTGCCTTTTCGATCAGCCTCACGGTCAAGGACATTGCAGCCTCTGCCGCGTTCTACGAGAAACTGGGCTTCACGAGTTTCGGCGGCGACATCACCCAGAATTGGCTGATCCTGAAGAACGGCGAAACAGTGATCGGGCTCTTCCAAGGGATGTTCGAGAAGAACATGCTCACGTTCAATCCGGGCTGGAACCAGAACGCCGAGGCGGTGGACTCCTTCACCGATGTGCGCGAACTCCAGCGGGAGCTGAAAGGCAAAGACGTGGAGTTCGTTGCCGAGGCCGACGAATCAACCACTGGGCCGGCGAGCTTCATGGTGGTTGACCCGGACGGCAACCCGGTGCTCGTCGACCAGCACGTCTGACCTGCGGGACAGGCATCCTGGCCGGCCGTAACCACAGTGGTGAAGCACTTAGCCCGCGCCGCCCAGCCCGGCTTCCTCCATCAGTTCGGTTAGCCAGGGCCGGTGTTCACGGTGGAAGGTAATTTCGTCGGGCAGACCCTGCACGGAAGGTTCGGACCCGGCGATATCGATGGTAATCCGGCTTCCCGCCATGGGCGCGTTTGTAAGGTGCAGGCTGCCGTATGACTCCGGTAGTGCCGGGTCCATCCAGAATCCGCCCCGGGAAACGTGGGCGTCGTACCGCATCAGGCTGGTAATCAACATGATCGGTGTGGTCGCTGCCCACGCCTGGGGGGAGCACGCCGTCGGATACGGCACGGGCTCGGGTACTTGCTCGCGGCTGAAGCCACAGAACAACTCCGGGAGTCGGCCATCACTGTAATCGGCCGCCTCGAAAAGTGCCGTGGCGATCCGCTGTGCCTCATTCACGAAGCCGTAACGCATCAGGCCGGCCGCGATGATGGCGTTATCGTGCGGCCAGACCGAGCCGTTGTGGTAACTGGCCGGGTTGTAGGCGCCCATGTCGCTTGCAAGGGTTCGTATGCCCCAGCCGCTGAACATCTCGGGGGACATCAGGCGTTCTGCAACCTGCTGAATTTTGTCCTCATCGACGATGCCTTGCCACAGGCATTGCCCCATGTTGGACGCGCACGCGTCCACCTGCCGTTTCTTTCCATCCAGGGCGATGGCGTAGTAGCCACGGTCAGGCATCCAGAACGCTTCGTTGAACCGTTTCTTCAATTGAGCCGCTTCGGTGGCCAGTTCGGCGGCCAAAGGTGCGTCGCCGGCGTCATACGCTATCCACGCACGGGAAAGGAAGGCGGAGTAGACCAAAGCCTGGACTTCGCAGAGCGCGATCGGGGGTTCCGCCACATGGCCGTCCGCGAAGTTGACGCCGTCCCAGGAGTCTTTCCAGCCCTGGTTGATGAGGCCCTGATCGTTGAGGCGCTGGTACTCGACGAACCCGTCGCCGTCTTTGTCCCCATAGTTCCGAATCCAATCCAGAGCGCGGTCGGCGTGGGGCAGCAGTGCAGTGATGGTGTCCTTGGCAAAACCCCAGCGGCTGACCGACCCGAGAGCCATGACGAACTGCGGAGTCGCATCGACACTGCCGTAGTAAACGGATTTTCCGCCAAGGGACAGGCCGCTGGAGACGCCGAGCCTGACCTCGTGCAGGATCTTTCCCGGTTCCTCCTCGCTCATGGGATCCACTACGCGGCCTTGGCGGTCCGCCAGGGTCTGCAGGGTGCCCAGTGCCAGGGACGGGTCCACTGGTAACGCCATTTCGGAGGCCCAGAGCGAGTCCCGGCCAAAGAGCGTCATGAACCACGGCGCGCCGGCGGCCACGACGATCCGTTCCGGGTGGGCGGGATCTTCAATGCGGAGCGCGCCCAGGTCGTCATAGCTGCGACGGAGGGTCCGTTCGATGGAGCGGTTGCTGATATGCAGCCTGGGAATCTTCGCCACCCATTCCTGGCGGCGACGATCGCTGGGGGAGGTTTCGCCCCGGGCCGGACGAACCAACGAAGCCGCCGGAGCCGCCCCGTCGACGGTGGGCACCACAGCCAGGGTGGTGCTCCAGTATCCCCGCGGCGGAACAACCACCCGGTAGGTAAGGGCCTCAGGGGTGACCTCGGCGCCACTGGCGTTGACGATGACACCCTTCCGGACGTCCTGCCAGGTGGCACTGATGGTCAGTGAGTCGCCGTCGGCATGGCGGGCTTCATCCCAGCGCCGCTGGATGCGCGCCTCCTTTACCTCGAAGAGATCCGCGAAGTCCGATTCAACGGTGAGGGCGACCAGGCATTGGGCTTCATCGGAGGAGTAGTTCCGGATGGTGACCTCCTCCAGGATCCCGGCACCGACTTCGCGCAGGCGCTCCACGATCAGGGGGCTGTCCGCGTACCCATCGGAGCGGGGGACCCGGCCAATGAACAAGGCCCGGTAGGGTTCCTGCGTCGATGCTGTCAGCGGCTCGAGGGGCTGCCCGTTGATGGCCAGGTTCCAGCGCGAGAGGATGCGGGTGTCCTCATGGAAAACCCCGTGCGGATGTTCCGGATGGATGTCCCCATTTGCCAGGGAGATGCAGAAGGATGAACCTTCCACCAACGTAACGGTGCCGGACCCCAACGGCCCGGCGGCCGTGTCTGCATTCCAGCCAGCCATTCCCGCCTCCTTGCAGCGGCTCAAGACCGGCGGCGTCAGGCCATTCTGGGTCCAATCGGCTACCGCAGTCTTGCTCCCTTGGATAGACGCTACGCCTGTACTCACCGCGATGATAGGCGGGGAGCAACCTGGGCGGATCCGGCTGGTGCCCGGCTTAGGGGACGGCGGCGGGCAGGTAGCTTTGAGTCTCTATACATTCGAAGCAGGCCAGCACCCTAAAGCGTCAGGAACCGAAGACCCTATGCGCAGTTTCACGACCCTCGAGCAACGGATCGACGCCGGGGCACATCGTTTCCTCGACAACGCTGCGACTGGAGGATTCCGCTCCAGGCTCACCGAGTTTGTGGTGTTTGGCCTCAAACAGGCATGGGCCTGCATTTTCGGTGCAGCCCTGCTCGCCGTGTTGATGGCGGCCCGGCTGTGGTATCCCGAGGATGCAGCCTTGGCCAGGAACGATTTCCTGACCATTGCCGCCGTGCTTATCCAGGTCCTGATGGTGGTTGCGCGGCTGGAAACACTCCGCGAGCTGCGGGTGATTGTGCTCTTCCACCTGGTGGGAACGGTGATGGAGCTGTTCAAGACCGACGTCGGCTCCTGGTCCTACGAGGCCGAAGGCTTCCTGCGCATTGGCGCCGTTCCGCTGTTCAGCGGCTTTATGTACGCGGCCGTGGGCTCGTACATGGTGCGCGTGTACCGGCTTTTCGATCTGCGTTTCGCAAGGTATCCGCGCAGGTGGATCACCGCGATCGTGGCGGCAGGCATCTATGTGAATTTCTTTACCCATCACTACATCTGGGACGCGCGCTGGGTGCTGCTTGCCGCCGTCGTAATCATTTTTGGGCGTTGCGTGATGCACTTCCGGGTTTTCCGGCGGAATTTCCGCATGCCCCTTGTCATCGCCTTCCTCCTCGTGGCGCTGTTCATCTGGATTGCGGAGAACATTGCCACCTGGTCCGGCGCCTGGCTCTATCCGAGCCAGCTGAACGGCTGGCAGCTGGTGCCCTTTGAGAAGCTGGTGGCGTGGTTCCTGCTGATGATCATCTCGGTGGTACTGGTGGCGTGGGTCTACAAGCCCGAGCCGCCGGAAAAGCCTGAGGAGCCTGCCGAGGCGCTGCCGGCGGTTGCCGCGGATGTATCGTCGGTCGACTGACGCACTGGGGTGCGGCCAGCAGCCTTGGCCCCCGTCGGTATCCGCGGGGCGGGAAGGGTCAGGATGAACAGGCTGCCTGCGATCATGGCGGCACCGACCCAGGCGAGCGCCGGCAGGCGTTCGCCTACCACGATCACTGCGAGGACAGCTGCCACCACCGTCTCCGCGAGGGACACGGTGGTGGCCGTGCTCGCGCGGACGCGGGCCAGGCCCCAGCCGAACAGGACGTAGCCGGCGAACATGGGGACCAACGCCATGTAGGCGCCCACTGAAAAGTTCTGCCAGGACGCAAGGAACGGAGTTCCGGTCGCCGCCAGCACAGGCATGAGCAGCAGCCCGCCGACGCCGAAGACGGCGCCCATCACCGCGCGTGATGGCGCGCCGGTGTTGATCAGGCGGTGAGCGGCCCAGGAATACAGTGCGTAGGTCAGTCCGGCCAGCAGTCCCAGTGCGATGCCTGCCGGCGTCGACCATTCTGCGCCCGGTGGCTGATCCGCATGACCTGATTCCGCGAAAGATTCCGCAAGGCACAGCAGCGCAGCGCCCGAGACGCCGAGGACCGCCCCGACGGCCCACCGGCGGGTAAGCCGCCTTTTGTCCACCACACGTTCGATGACTGCGGACGCCAGGGGTGCCGAACCGATGGAGACGACGGTCCCGACGGCGACGCCGGCCAGATGCATCGACGAATAGAAGGCGAGCGGGTACATGGCAACGGCCAGCGCGCCGAGGGCCACCGTGCGCCACTGGCGGCGTAGGGAACCTTTGAACGCCCGTATTGGACGGGCGGCAATCGCAGCTTGAAGCAGGCCGCCGAAGCCCATGGCCACCGCCCCGATCGCCAGCGGGCTGACATCCGGGGCGAAGGTGGCTGCAGTGCCGGTGGTGCCCCACAGAACGGACGCGGCGAGCACAAACACTGCACCCCAGGTGGCTCCCTGAAAACCCGGTGCTTTCACAGGTTCCCGATCAGGGTCGCGGCAATCCCACGCGCTTCCCGGACGCGATTGTCGTTGCCTTCGAGGCCGGCGCGGACCATGGAGCCTTCAAGGAGGAATGCCAGATGCTGCGCCATGGCCGCTGCCTGGTCCGCCGCTTTGTCCGGCAGAAGATCGGCCAGGTGCCCGGACAGCAGCCCTTCAACTTCTTCCTTGTGCCGCCGGACCACTTCCCGGCCGGGGTCTCCGGCGGGAAGTTCAGCGGCCGCGTTCAGCAGGCCGCAGCCTCGGAAGCCATGCTCGTAGGCCAGATCCGCGTGGTCCGCGTAGGCATCAAAGACGGCCAGAACGCGGTCTTTCGGGTTCGCCGCCTTCTCCAGCCTTGCCCGGTACAGCCCCAGCCACTCTTCATGGCGGGCGTACAGGTATGCGGTGACCAAGTCAGCCTTGGACGCAAAGTTGTTGTAGAGGCTCTTCTTGGCCACGCCTGCTTCGGCCGTGATGGTGTCAATGCCCGTCCCCGTGAGGCCGTAGGCATAGAAGTGCTTGGCGGCCGCCTCGAGGAGCGCATCACGGGCAGGCCGCCTGGGCGGTGTGGTCTGTGCAGCGGTCTGTTTCCTGATCATTGCTGTCCTGGCTGAGGCAGATAGAGTAGGTAGCCCAGTCTACCTACTCTCTGACCGCGGGCAAGCGACAGGCGGATCGGCGCCAAAGGTTTCGTGCAGTCCCGGTTGCGACCCGAACAATTCCGGTTAGCCTGTTTCTTGGGCGGCACTACAAGCTGACCGATGATGGGGCGGGCATCGTGATAGTTATTGTCGGAGGGTCCAATGGCCATTGATTCGTGGGGCGGACGGGAAACATCCTCCCGCTTGGGCAGGGAGGCCGCAAAGATATCCGGGCTGCCGGACGATTCCCCGGCTGCCATGACAGTGCTGGTGGTGGACGACGACGAAGGCTCCCGTCTTGTGGCGAAGGCCGCCGTCGAAAGGTCCGGGCATGAGTGCATCGTGGCGGCGGACGGCGATTCTGCATGGCGGCTCTACCAGGAGCGCCGCCCCCAGGTGGTGGTCAGCGACCTGATGATGCCGGGGCTCGACGGGTTTGACCTGTGCCGTGCGATCCGGGCAGCCGAAACCGGCTCCTATACATACGTTGTGCTGCTGACCTCACACCGAGCCCAGGAAGACGTGCTGGAAGGGATGAAGGCCGGGGCCGACGACTACGTGAGTAAACCCCTGGACCCCTTTGTCCTGCACACCCGCCTGCTGGCTGCGCGGCGGGTCACCACGCTCCATGGCGCCTTGGCAGATGCCCTTGACGAAGCCAGGGACAGCAATGAAAGGCTGGCGGAATTTACCGGCCGCGTCAGCCATGACCTCCGCAATCCGCTGACCTCCATGCTTGGTTACGTTGAGCTGGGTGCGATGGAAGGTGAGCCGGCTCCCGAGGAGGCCGCTGAATATTTGCACATCGTGGGCAACAGTGCCCGCAGGATGCTGTCCATGGTGGAGGAACTGCTTGCGTTCGCCACGATCGGCGGGTCGGTGTCCAGGGCGCAGCTGTCACTGGCCAGCCTTGTCAAGGACGTCACCGACGACTTGAGCCTGAATCTGAGGGAAGCCGGTGCAGTGGTCGAGTGCGGGGATTTCGTTTTCGAAGCTGACGAAAGCCAGATGCGCGTGGCGTTGCAGAACCTGATCCAAAACGCGGTGGCCTACCGCCGCCCGGATGTGCCTGCTGCCATTCGGATCACCGGCCAGCGGACCAGCTCCGGCGCCGTCGTGCTCGTGGAAGACAATGGCAAGGGGATCCGCGCATCTGATCGCCGCCGGGTGATGGAACCACTGGTTCGCCTGCATCGGGACGGAGATCCTGCCGGAACGGGGCTGGGGCTGGCCACCTGTGCCAGAGTGGCGGCAGCCCACGGCGGGCGCCTGGAAATATCGCAGAGCCCCAGCGGCGGGACGGCCATCAGCATTCACCTCAGCGCACCCTGACGGGGGACGCGCGTGCAGTGCCCGCCGTCGTTTTGCGCTCCGGGACCGGGATGCAATTTCACAGCGTGATTCCGGCTGTCGTGCCCCTGATGGGGACAATCCAACAAAAGGATTGTGGGGCGTTCGTGTAAATTCGGGAGTATGCCCTCCCTGAACCCGAATGCTGAACCTGACTCCTTCCGCGGACTTCCCGGCGGGGCGTCCAGACTGCGGGTGGCGGTGCCGTCGGTGGCAACCCGCGTGGCCGCTGAACTGCGGCTGCAGATCGCTGAGGGCGACCTCCAGCCTGGAGTGAAACTCAAGGAAGAAGCCCTCTCCGAAGAACTTGGCGTCTCCAGGAACACCGTCCGCGAGGCCTTCGCTGAACTGGTCAGCGAGCGCCTCCTGGTCCGCGAACCCAACCGCGGCGTCTTCGTTGCCAGCCTGGGCGCCAAGGACATCCATGACGTCTACACCGTCAGGCGCGCCATCGAGGTGAGCGCCGTCCGCGGTGGCGGCACCCCCGAACGCATCGCCGCCGTGCGGGCGGCCGTGGAAGAAGGAAAAAGGGCAGCAGCCGCCGGGGACAACGAAGGCCTCGGCAGCGCCAACCAGCATTTCCACGGGGCACTCGTGGCCCTGGCGGAGAGTGAACGGCTGAACACCATCATGTCCCAGGTGCTCGCCGAGATGCGCCTCTTCTTCCACAAGGCGTCGGTTGACGGCGGTTTCTACCAGCACTGGCTGGCGGACAATGACCAGATCTGCCAAGCCCTCGAAGCCGGCAAGACGGAACTTGCCGCCGAGCGCCTGACCGACTACCTCAACCGGTCCGAGGAGCACCAGACAGCGGTGCACGCGGCCGGGTCGGTGGCCTCGAAGTAACGCACGCCAGCCACTAAGCACCCCGAAGCAAAAAGGGGAGCCCTTCTCGATTGGGGGCTCCCTTTTCCGTGGCCGGATTCAGGCCCTTTGCAAACCGAGTAGGAACTAGCCCTTGACGGTGTGATCTACGTCGCGTAAATTGTTCAACAAGCGGATTGTTCAACAATCCAACGATTCATCGCAGTTACGACTCCCGCATCACCTCACGGCAGCCGCCTCTTTCGCTCCTTTGCCCGCCTTGCGACGCCGCAAGCCGGGCACGCAGGGGCAAAGCCAGCCCATCCGCGCAGCGGATGACATCCACTCTCTCCATGGAGGAACAAATGGCCACTCCCCAAGCAATGGCCCCCGTTGACCCGAAGCCCCCGGTGGGGCGCAAGGACATGTACAAGGCATTCGCGGCCAGCCTGACTGGAACCGCGCTCGAGTTCTATGACTTCGCTGTCTACTCCGCTGCAGCGGCGATCGTCTTTCCGCTGATCTTCTTCCCGGCCTCGGACCCCGTAACAGGAACCCTGCTGGCCTTCTCCACCTACGCCGTGGGCTACATTTCCCGTCCCGTAGGCGGCATCATCTTCGGCCGGCTCGGCGACGAAATCGGCCGCAAGAAGATCCTGGTCATCACGCTGATGCTCATCGGCGTCGCGACTTTCCTCATCGGCCTGCTGCCCACCTATGACAACATCGGCATCATCGCCCCAGCCATCCTGGTCTTCCTCCGCTTCGCCCAGGGCGTCGGCGTCGGCGGCGAATGGGGCGGTGCGGTCCTGCTTTCCAGTGAATTCGGCGACCCGAACCGCCGCGGATTCTGGGCCTCTGCTGCCCAGATCGGCCCGCCCGCCGGCAACCTCATGGCCAACGGCGCACTCGCTATCCTGACGCTGATGCTGTCCGAGGAAGCCTTCCTGGACTACGGCTGGCGCATTGCGTTCCTGATCTCCGCCCTGCTGGTCGCCTTCGGCCTCTGGATCCGGCTCAAGCTCGAGGACACCCCCATCTTCAAGGCCATGGAAGCCCGCGGTGACAAGCCCAAGGCCCCCATCCGCGAAGTGCTGGCCACGCAGCGCCGTCCCCTTATTGCCGCCATGCTCAGCCGCATCGGCCCCGACGTGCTCTACGCGATGTGCACGGTCTTCACCCTGACCTACGGCATTCAGGAACTCGGCTTCGACCGCGGCCAGGTACTGGTTGCCGTGCTCATCGGCTCGGGACTCCAGATCTTCACCATGCCGCTTGCCGGCGCCATCTCCGACCGCATCAACCGCCGCCTGGTTTACGGCATCGCCGCAGTTGGCGCCGCCGTGTGGGCTTACCTGTTCTTCATCGTCCTCGAAGGTCGGTCCCCGGTCATGCTCATCGTGGGCATCGTGCTCGGCCTGCTCTGCCACTCGTTTATGTACGGACCGCAGGCGGCGTTCGTCGTCGAGCAGTTCTCCCCGCGGCTCCGCTCCACCGGCAGCTCACTGGCCTACACCTTCGCCGGAATCCTCGGCGGTGCCATCGCGCCGTTCATGTTCACCCTCCTGCTGAGCACTTATGACAGCTGGATCCCGGTGGCCATGTACCTCAGCGTGGCCTGCCTCCTGACCCTGGTGGGTCTGGCCCTGGGCCGCGACTCCAACGTTGCCGAGGACGAGGAGTACCTGCAGTCCTCCACTGAACTCGTGGAGTCCAAATGAGCCAGCCACACGCACAACTGTCCCCCGCTGACGCCCGCCTGAAGTTCCGGAACGGCCTGGTCACCCCCACCTCCGGCTGGAGCGACGGCTACACCCAGGCGAACCTGATCGCGGTCACGGCAGACTACGCGGACGAATTCATCGAGTTCTGCCGGCTCAATGCCAAGGCCTGCCCGATCATCGACATCATCCCGGCGGGGCAGTTTGAAAGTTCGCTCGCGGCGGGCTCGGACATCCGCACGGACATCCCCGCTTACCGGGTGTGGGTGGATGGGGAGTTGGCTGAGGAGGTTACCGACGTTGCGTCTGTCTGGCGCGACGACATGGTGGGAGTCCTTATCGGCTGCAGTTTCACCTTCGAAGCGGCGCTGGCAAGTGCGGGGATCCCGCTGCGGCACACCGAAACCGGCCGCAACGTGCCCATGTACCGCACCACGGTCGAGTGCATCCCCTCCGGCAGGATCCACGGCCCTATGGTGGTTTCCATGCGACCGATGCTGCCCGAACTCGTGGACACGGCCATCCGGGTGACGTCCGAGGTCCCCAAGGTCCACGGGAGCCCGGTCCACGTCGGTTCCCCCGAAGATCTGGGCATCAAAGACATCAACCGCCCCGACTTCGGTGACGCCGTGGAGATCAGGGCAGGGGAAGTGCCTGTTTTCTGGGCCTGCGGCGTGACACCGCAAAGTGCGGTCATGGCATCCAGGCCGGCCTTCGCCATCAGCCACGCGCCCGGGCACATGTTCATCACCGATGTTCCCGAAAGCAACTACCGGGAACCGGCGGGAGCGGCATCGTGAAGCGGAGGCTGCCCGTGGCCGAGAAGCGGGCCCGCAGGGTGATCAACCTGTCAGCGCCGCGGCAGCAGGCCACCGGCGCGCACTGCGAACTCACCGGCGTCTGGAAGAGCCCGGCGGGAGCGAGCATCTCGGTCTTCGAAGGTCAGCTCCTTCCCAGCGATTCAGGCCGGCCGTGTGTCTGGACCTACGCCGGTTTCCCGGCAGGCAAAGTCGGGGCAAGAGACGCCCGGTGGGC
>NZ_JBLWIJ010000026.1:0-140640 GCF_051365025.1 Arthrobacter sp. R4 | reverse complement strand
GAGCCCGGCGGGAGCGAGCATCTCGGTCTTCGAAGGTCAGCTCCTTCCCAGCGATTCAGGCCGGCCGTGTGTCTGGACCTACGCCGGTTTCCCGGCAGGCAAAGTCGGGGCAAGAGACGCCCGGTGGGCAGTTCCGGAGCACCACAGACTATAGAGGCAGTAAACGCAAGCGGACGACGGCGGGAACCTCCCGCCGTCGTCCGCTTCGTTTCGTGGGCTGTTCAGTCCGTCCACCGCTATCGCGCCCGAGTCCAGGCCCTGAGCACGGTCCAGGCGACTGTGGCGGCAGCACTCACCCTGGGTGCCGGGATGGTCCCGGTGACGCCTTGCTTTTTCGCACAGCCGCAACGACGCTGACCGTTACGGTCAAGGCAATAAGGACAATGATTCCGGAGAAGTTAGGCTGGAATTGCAGGGCCAGCGCGCCGTTTTCGGTTCCGGCCGTGGCTTTGAATATCCCCAGTAGGGTCGCCGGAGAACCAGTCGAAATGGCTATCACGCTGGTAGCCACGCACAGGATGAAGGACAGTGCCAGTCCCGCCGCCACTCCGTCCAGGACAGCTCCGATAATTTTCGACGCCTTGTTCATGGATGTCCCTCCTCAAAACGGTCAACGCAACGCGCCGCCTGTGGTTGTTCCTTCGCCAGGAAAATAGCGCGACGTGTTGCCTATAGGTAGTGGAAGTGGGCAAATCCCGTGGAGATTTCCCAAAAATAGACGAATTCTAAGGCTATTTAGGGGTGGTTCCCGGAGACCTAGGTATAGGCCGTTTCGCTGGAAGTGCCTGGCCCCTCCGGACCCTGAGGAACCTACCCACCAAATGTTGCTGACAGGTCCGTTGAGTCGTTGCCTGACGCTAGGGCAGTCGGGAAGGCCGGAGCAGCGTTGGCGCACCGGCTCGTTTGGGGTCCAGCAGTACCGGACTGATCAGCACGGCCGGCCCGCGGTTAAGGACGCCGTCGCTCAGTACTTGGCAGCGGATGCCGCCACGTCCGCGCATTGCCTTGTGGGCGCCCGGGGCGAGCATCTGGTCCATCCATGCGCAGGGGTGAGCGGGACGGCCTGCCTTGAACCTTGCCACGTTGCCGTGTGATTCGAGGGCAAATTCGCCGCCGAGCAGGGGAGGCAGGTCCGCTCCCCGAAGGATCACATTGCGCCGTGTCAGCAGCGGGTTGAAAGGCGCCGTTCCCAGTTCAGCGGCGATGGACTCCAGTGCTTCGACGGCCATCACCGTGACGGCGGCGTCCATGTGCGCCGCTTTGCCGAAGAACCGGTCGCCCACGATCCCTTTGCCGGCCACGAGCTCAAACCGGTCCGCATCCGTAGTGGGGACGTCGGCGGCGCCTTCGCGGGCCCGCCCGAAATATGCATGCGCCGGAGAGACCAGCAGGTGCAGGACCTCCACGTCGTACCGGTAGGTTGCCGTCATTCCCTCAAACTATCGCGTCCCGCCGTGTCCAGCGATAGGCGCGGGCGTTCGACGGCGGCCGGATATGCCGCCGTCAAACGCTTGGGGTGGAGGATTACTGAAGGTAGCTCTTGACGCTTGCCCGCAGGGCTTCGGTGTGTTCGTAGATTTCCTCAAGCGAGGTGATGGGAACCCGCGTTTCTTCCTTGTTGTCGTCGAAGATCCCGATGTACTTCTGTGTCCGGTTGAAGTGCAGGCGTGCGATCGGCTTGCGGTTGTTGTCGTCTAGCAGGACTGCGAAGTATGACTTGGCGTCCCGCTGCACGACTCGGGCAGGCTTGACCTCGCTGCACACGATTGCTCGGACAATTTGGTAGCCCTCGATTTCCTCCAAAGTTGTTTCGAGGCTGTCAGCTTCAGCGAGGTCTGCCTCGGCAACAGGGCCGCTAGTGACGGCGGCAGCGACAGTGATGTCTTCGTTCTGCGGGAAGCTCGGAGAACCCAGCGCTTTCTTCAGTCGCTCATTCACTTGGTCATTCAGGAACTGCTTGGAGGCCTTTGTGACCAGTGCAGTGAACTGCTCACGCACTTTCTGCGTATAGGCGCCCGTATAAACCCGGCCCGTCAGGAATTTGATCCACTCATCTTCCGGCTCTTTGAACTGAGCTGCGAGGGTCCGCTTCAATTCACCGATGTACTTCAGTTCACCAGCCGCATTGATGATTGACTCCAGATCGAAAACGTCTTTCGATAATTTCTGCAGTTCGGGGATGAGGGATTCATCAATGTCGTTGAGATCCAGGACCAAGAACGGCTTGGCGTCCATGCGGTTGGGAGCATCGAGGTCGGTGAAAAACTGATAGACCTCGCCGTTTGTGAGGATTGCGATTCTCGCATTCGTCACGGCGAAGTAGCGGAACAGCTGAGATGCGTGCTCAATCTTCACTGGTTCTGTGGACTTCTTGCACTCGATCAGGATCTGCACTTCACCGTCTTTGACGATGGCGTAGTCGATCTTCTCACCCTTCTTCAGCCCGACGTCCGCTATGAACTCCGGTACAACTTCCATTGGGTTAAAGACGTCGTAGCCGAGGATCGTCGAAATGAACGGCATGACAAAGGCATTTTTCGTTGCCTCTTCAGTTTGGATTGCATCTCGCTGCTGACGAACCTTTGCTGCCAGCGCGGAGAGTTTTTCGGCAAATTCCATTCTTCCCCCTTGAAGAATTGATGGTGGAGCTAACCGTAGCGCAGCACAATGACAATTGTGAGGAGGAACGCCCGGCGATAGGCAGGGCGTTTACTCCTCCAGCTGAGGCAGGTGCATCGGCGCTACCCCTTCCGGGACTCGAACCGTTCGCGGGTGAGGAATACCAGCTGTGCTTCCTTCTCAGCCAGCTGTACGTGGGCGCCGGCCTCGAACCCGAAGCTCACGAACCGCCCGATCGCCTTGCTGTTCCGGGCGTCCGGCTCCGCGACAACGCGGTCCTTGGCAGGGTCGGACAGCAGGAACCGGATCAGGCCCGCGAGCACGGTGGCGGTGAAGTTCGGGACCGTACGTGTAGCCGGAGCCAACAGCAGATGCAGCCCGGTGTCCCCGGGGCGCGCCGGGTAGGCATCAGCCACCGGATCCTGCAGCGGCTCGTAGGTCTGGAACAGTCCCGCGGGTTCGTCATCGACGGAGATCAGATAGGCGTGATGGGTGTCCAGGCTGTCCACGAACAGATAGATGTCCCGGACTTCGTCCCGGCCCATCGACTGCATGCCCCAGAACCTCGCGCGGTCCTCCCTGACCCAGCCATGCAGCAGGTCCGCGTCGCTTTCCGGAGCGAGCGGGATGAGCCTCAGCTGCCCCAGGCCAGGCAGCTCTTCCGTGTAGACGGCGTCCCTGACGGAGAGCGGAACGGCAGTGTCAGCGTGGGTCATGGTTCTCCTTGGTCAGTTGCTCCCAGTCGGTGATGACGGGGATGAGGTCACCGGCAGCCCAAAGGGGCAGCTGGCTGGCGAAGTGCTCATGGTCGGGGTGTCCCGAGGCGCCGAACGGGACGATCCAGCGGCTCGCGGCCCGGTCCACCAGATCCCAGACGTAGCGGGCCACCGGTCCGCGGAACGACCCGTCGGTCACCCCGGGCAGGCTCTCTGTGGACAGGACGCAGCCGGTATCACCGGACAAACTGGTGAGGGGGACTGTGGGCGCCAGTCCGCGGGGGCCGTGCTCGTCCAGGGCATGCAGCGGCAGCACAGTATGGCTGGATCCCCACGTATCGGTGGGTGCTGCTGCTGCCACTTCCTCCAGCGCCTCCCCTGCGGCCCCGGCGACATCGACGCCGGCTGCCGGACCGTCGGCGATCAGCGTTTCAAGGGCGAAGCCCACCCGCGAGGCGGCGTAGAGCCAGGGACCGAAGAGAGGGGAGTGGCCGTGTGGTTCGGCCAGGGGCAGCAGTTTGGGCGTGCGCGCCAGGGCGAGGACCAGCGCAGACCTCCAGGCCGCAAACGCGCCGGCGCCGCTGCTGTTTCCATCCATGTGGCCGTCCCATGACAGCAGCCGCTCCCGGAGGGCAACCGCCGGAGCAGAAAGCGAACCGCATCCCCGGAGCAGGGCGCGGAGCGTTGGCCAGGAACCGAGATGCGTGTCCATGTGGATCCGCTGCATGGCAGCTGCATCCAGCCCAGGCCCATGATCCTCCAACAGGTGCCGGATCCGCCGGGAGCGGTGGGCGGGGGCGAACTCAAGCCCCAGCAGTTCTCCGCCGCCGGATTCGCGGTCGTTGGCGTTCACGGCCAGGGAAGGCACATGGGACCTGGGCATTTTCTCCCACGCACCCGTCCACTGGTGGTCCGCCGCCCACGCAGGGACAGGGCGGACCCGGTTGTGCCGGCTTCGGACGGGGACCTTTCCGGCGACCACTTGGCGGACATCACCGCTGGTATCGGCAACCAGCACACAGTTCACCGGCTCCACCCAGGAGTCCAGCGCTGCCTCCACGTCGGCCGCGGATCGGCTCCGCAGGAGCGGCAGGAGGGCCTCGAAGCCCAGGGTTCCCGCCCACCGCGCCGGCGTCCGCAGGCTCAGCGCACCGCCGTCGGACCCTCCCGAGATGACCGGACCCCGGGCAGTTTCGATGACCTCCACGGTTTCCGCCGCCGAGCCGCGCACCAGAATCTCTTCCGCGTGGTGCGCGAGGACAGGTTCCCAGCCACTCGGCCCCAATGCGGCAACCCCGCCGTCCTGGTCCCGCAGCCGCTCGCGGAACAGGTCCTGGTAATCGGCCATGGCATTAGTGACAGCCCAGGCGACTGACCCGGCGTGGCCAAAATGGGGGATCCCGGGCACGCCGGGGAAAGCCAGCCCGACGACGTCGAACTCCGGGCACGCGAGCCGTACCTGCTGGTAGACGCCCGGCAGTTCCATGAGGCGATGCGGATCGCCTGCGATGAGTGGTGAACCGGACGCGGTCAGCTTGCCCGCCGCGGCCCACGCGTTGCTGCCGGCCCACACGGGAGCTTCGATACTGAACAGGCCCACCGCGTCGTCGCCGAGGGTCGTGGCCACGTGTTCGCGCCAGAGTTTGTTGGGGAACGTGCCGAAGAGAATGTGGTGGACCAGGAAAACACCCAGCGGCGTCCACGGCTCCCAGGGGGCGGGTGCGGTCTCCGTTGCGCGGAACTCGTCGGCATCCCGGCGGCCTGTTTCGAGTGCATGGTTCACGCCGTCGACGTAGGCCGTGCACCAGCGCCTGGTGTCGTCGTCGAGGTTCTCAAAGCACCGGCGCGCTGTGTCATCCAGCCGCACCCGGCGCGCAAACCGGTCCCAGTCCAGCCCGTCCGCTCCCAGACGCTCAGCCGTGCTGCCTTCTGACCGCCAGCGTTCCATCTCGATCTGCCAGGAACGGTCGGCGGCAGCGTTGTAGCCCTGAAGGAAGGACAGCTCGTCAGGGGAGCCTGCCCGGAGGTGCGGAATGCCCCATGGGTCCCGGAAGATCTCCGGCGGCATGGCCGGGGAACTGTCGCTGGGGGCAGTTTCAGTGGTGGTCACGTGGATCTCCGTGGTTAGGTAAGCCTTAGCTAACCAAAGAATAGGGTGGTGCGGCGGGTTCGCCAAAATGTTGCGCCAGAAAACGGGAGCGGACGACGGCGGGAGGCGGCCGCCATCGTCCGGTCCCGGCGTGCCCGGTGTTGGCTGTCTCCGGTACATTTGTGGGCATGGTTCCCGGACTTGCCGACATAGGCGCAGAAGGCATTCTGCTCGCCGGGGCAGGCCGCGCCATTTTGCTGCAGATAGCCAACCCGGCCGTGGGCCACGGCGTTGCGGAGCACAGTCACTTCACGGAACGACCGCTCGACCGCCTTCGCGGCACTCTTACTTACGTCTACGCGATCGTCTATGGCACCGAGGGGCAGGTGGCAGCCGTCCGCCGCCGGGTGAACCGCGCCCATGCACCGGTCCAGCGCGCCCCGGATGAAACCTCGAACGGGTACAGCGCCTATGACGCGGATTCGCAGCTCTGGGTAGTGGCTACGCTGTACGACACCGCCGTCACCATCTTCGAGCGGGTCTATGGACCGCTCGACGACGAAACGGCCGATCTGATGTACCGCGACTACGCGAAACTTGGGACAGCCCTGCAGCTCCCGGCGGAACTATGGCCGCCGGACCGGGCGGCGTTCCGCGTCTACTGGAACTCTCGCGTAGAGTCCCTCACTGCCGACGACGCCGCAGTGCGTGTGGCCCACGGCCTCCTCCATCCGCGGGGCGGGCCGCTCTGGTACCGCGCCGTCATGCCGTTTGCCCGGTTCCTCACCGCCGGCCTGCTGCCGGACCATCTGCGCGACGGTTTTGGATTGCCCTGGAGCGCAAGCCATGGGCGCCGATTCGACTTCACTATGAAGTGCACTGCCGTGGTTTATCCGCGGTTGCCGCAACGGATCCGGCACTGGTTCAAGAACTACTGCCTGGGGCAATTGGACGCCGCCTAGCAGCGCCGGCCGGGGCCACGCCGCGCGGTAGCCCACGGGCTCCACCCCTGCGTCCACGGATTCAGAACAGGCTGGCCGGCGATAGCCCCAGGATCCGCGGCTCCATGGATAGGTGCGGATAGCTGGACCCGAGGTCACCACCCGGGGTATTGCAACGATGCGTAGGTAATCCCAAGCATGGCCAACATGCCAAGAACGCCTACTGACCAACCTTCGATGGTCTTTCGCAGCTTCTCATTGCGTCTGCTGTGAGTATCGCTAAGCATGGACGAGCCGCCCTGCCCGGCAGTCATCCAGTGCGCGTTCCGCCGGTGCAGTCTCGGCAGGATTTGCAATTTTGGGTGGCCACTCCAAAGACTGGACCACTTGGCCGAAGACCTCGTCGGGGTCGAGGCGGCGGAGTTCTTCGGCGAGGCAGTCGCGGAGGCTGCGGCGTGGCAGGGAGATGCGTTGGGCGGGTTGGCCTGGTTGGGTGAGTTCGGCGATGGAGAGTCCGGGGCGGAAGAGTTGGACGTCGCCGCCGGGGCGGGTGAGCCGGACACGGCGGATGCCGGTCCCGGCGGGGTCCGCGACGATGGTGACGGGGGCGTCCAGGGACAGGGTGAGCCAGGCTGCGAGCAGGATGGTGGAGGGGGAGTCGGAGGCTCCTTCGACGGCGACGGCGGTCACCGGTGAGGAGTCGACCTGGTCCAGGACGGCGGCGAGCTGGATCCGCCAGTTGGTCAGCCGGGTCCAGGCGAGGTCGGTGTCGCCGGCCTTGTACGTGGACCGGATGTTTTCCAGCGCCAGTTGGGGGTCCGGTTCGTTGGCCGAGTCCGTGATCCGGCGGTGCGCGATCCGGCCGATCGAGGTTTCGCAGGCGTTCTCCGGCGCCCCGTGCGGCCACCAGGCCACGATCGGGGCATCGGGCAGCAGCAGGGCCGCGACGAGTGATTCGGACTCGTGCGCGAGTTCGCCGTAGCCGCGCAGCACGATGACTTCGGACGCGCCGGCGTCCCCGCCGACCCGGATCTGCGCGTCGAGCCGGTCCGGGGCCTGCGCTCCGGCGTCGGCGAGCACGATGATCCGGCAGGGGTGTTCGCGGCTGGCCTCGTTCGCGGCTTCGATCGCTTCTTCCTCGAGCCCGGACTTGGTCACGACCACCAGGGTCAGCACCCGGCCCAGGGCGATCACGCCGCCCTGTTCACGCAGCGACATGATCTTCTTGGAGATCTTCGAGGTAGTGGTGTCCGGCAGGTCTACGATCATGGCCTTCTCCAGGTTCGTCCGTCACGGGCCAGCAGCTCATCAGCGCTGGCGGGTCCCCAGGACCCCGGGGCGTAGGGTTCGGGCTGTTCGTTCAGGGTGGCCCAGTAGTCCTCGAACGGGTCCAGGATCTTCCAGGACAGTTCCACTTCCTCGTGCCGCGGGAACAACGGCGGCTCACCCAAAAGCACGTCCAGGATCAAACGCTCATACGCCTCCGGAGAGGACTCGGTGAACGAGTGCCCGTACCCGAAGTCCATCGTCACGTCCCGGACTTCCATCTGCGTGCCCGGGACCTTGGACCCGAACCGGATCGTCGCGCCCTCATCGGGCTGGACCCGGATCACCACCGCGTTCTGCCCGAAGTCATCCTCGCCATGGTCACGGAACAACAGGTTCGGCGCGCGTTTGAACACCACCGCGATCTCCGTCACCCGCCGGCCCAGCCGCTTGCCCGCGCGCAGGTAGAACGGCACCCCGGCCCAGCGCCGGGTATGGATATCCACCCGGATCGCGGCGAACGTCTCGGTGGTCGAATCCGCCGGGATGCCCTCTTCCTCCAGATACCCCTGGACCTGCTCCCCGCCCTGCCAACCACCGGCGAACTGGCCCCGCGCCGAATGCGTGGACAAATCCTCCGGGAGCTTGACCGCGGCCAGGACCTTTTCCTTCTCCGCCCGCAAATCATCGGCGTTAAACGAAATGGGTTCCTCCATCGCGGTCAGCGCCAGCAACTGCAGCAGATGGTTCTGGATCACATCCCGCGCAGCACCCACACCGTCGTAATACCCCGCCCGGCCACCGGTGCCGATGTCCTCGGCCATCGTGATCTGGACATGGTCCACATAATTCGCGTTCCACAACGGCTCGAACAACTGGTTCGCGAAACGCAACGCCAGGATGTTCTGCACCGTCTCCTTGCCCAGGTAATGATCGATCCGGAACACCGCATCCGGCGGGAACACCGACTCCACAATGTCATTCAACGCCCGCGCCGACTCCAGGTCATGCCCGAACGGCTTCTCGATCACCACCCGCCGCCACTTCTCCCCATCAGCCTGCGCCAGGCCATGCTTAGACAACTGACGGCAGACCTGCTCAAAGGCCTTCGGCGGGATCGAGAGGTAAAACGCGTGATTACCCCGCGTCCCACGCTCCTCATCCAACAACGCAATCGTGTCACCCAGACGCTCAAACGCGTCATCATCATCAAACTCGCCCTGAACAAACCGGACACCCTCGGACAACTGGTTCCACACCGCCTCATCAAAAGGCGTCCGCGCATAAGCCTGCACCGAGGACTTCACCTCAGCAGCGAACTCCCCATCACTCCACGCCCGCCGCCCAAAACCCACCAACGCGAAACTCGGCGGCAACAACCCCCGGTTCGCCAGGTCATACACAGCCGGCATCAGCTTCTTACGCGCAAGATCACCAGTCACCCCAAAAAGCACCAACGACGACGGACCAGCAATCCTGTTCAAACGACGATCACGCGGATCCCGGAGCGGATTCTTGGTTCGGGGTGACCGGACGAGGGTATCTGGCATTTGCTGCTTTCTGGGCGGAGGACAGTATCGGGCCGAGGGGTGCCACTACCAGATGCGGCGGCCGGCACCTTCCGGTGCCGACCGCCGCATCTTGGGTGTGGGATCAGGCGATGGCGGCCTTGAGTTCCTTTGCTGCCAGTGCGGGGTCGGCTGCACCGTAGATGGCGCCGCCGGCTACGGCAACCTCAGCCCCGGCCCGCTGGACGGCTTCGATGGTGGAGAGGTTGACGCCGCCGGCCACCGAGAAGGGCACGCGCGCTTCGGAACCGGCGCTGAGCAGTCCGTTCAGGTCGAAGCCAGGCTTGGCCTGCTCGTCCAGGCCTGCGTGGAACTCCACGAACTCGGCGCCGAGTGCCCGTGCTTCCTTGGCGCGGGTGGCCTTGTCCGGCACACCAATGAGGTCCACGACGATGCCTTTGTTGTGTGCGCGGGCGGCCTTCACGGCACCTGCGATGGTGGAATCGTCGGCGCTTCCCAGCACGGAGACGAGGTCGGCGCCGGCCTTGAACGCGATGTCGGCTTCGAGTTCTCCGGCGTCCATGGTCTTCATGTCTGCGAAGACGATCTTGTCAGGGTGGGCCTGCTTGACTGCGGTCACAGCGGAAAGTCCGGCTGCCTTGATCAGGGGTGTACCGAGTTCGATGATGTCAACGTACTCGGCGACCTTGCCGGCCAGCTCAAGCGCGTCTTCGGTGGTCAGGAGGTCCATAGCTACCTGAAGCTTCATGATGTTTCTCTTTCTGTTGGTGTTGGTGTGGCGTAAAAGGAGGGGCTTATTCGAGGTTTGCGTGCCGGAGCCAGAGTTCTTCAGCTGGCGCGTCGGTGTCGTTCCAGATGGTTTGGAAAACGGCTTCGGTCAGGACGAAGAGGACCTGCTCGAAAAGGCTTCCCGAATACTGGCGAGTGACACTGGAACCGTGATCCGTCTTTTGTGCGGCAGGTACGATCACCAGCGAATCCGCCAGGTCCGCGAGGCGGGAGTCGGGGTTGGTGGTCACCGCGGCCACGCGGGCACCCGCCGCCGCAGCTGTTTCGGCAGCCTTGACCACGCCGGAGGTGGAGCCGGAGCCGGACGCCACCAGAAGCACATCGCCGGCGCGGATGGCCGGAGTTGTGGTGTCGCCCGCTACGTGGACGTTGAGGCCGAGATGCATCAACCGCATGGCAGCCATGCGGAGGACGAGGCCGCTGCGGCCGGCACCGGCGACGAAAACCCTGTCGGCGGAACGGATGGATGCCGTCATTGCTTCCAAACGGTCTCCATCGACTTGGGCCGCCGTGCCACTGATTTCCCCGGAAATGAGGGACAAGTTCTGGAGAATTGCCTCGGCGCTGAGGCGGTCCGATGAACCGATTGCTGTTGGACCCACAATTACTTCCTTCGCTCTGTTGGAGGCGTCCATCCATCTGGGATGTATTCCGCCATCAATCCTGCCGCTGCTTTGGTATGGGTGTAACGCCCACTAAAGGTGGTTCTAGCTATACTTTCTGGTAGTTCGTGCTCTGCTCCTGCCGAAAGGACCCCATGACCAGCTCGCCAGTGGACAGGCTCCCACCCCTCACGCCGCCCGGCAGCCCCGGCACCCCGGCTTTGCCATGGCCGTTGCTGCAGTCCATCGCGGCGGTGGCGAACGCGCCATTGACGTCCATAGCGGAAGAGTTGCGGAAGGCGCTGGCTCCTTATCTCGCCAGCAGCGCCCTGGTGATCTTCACGGAGGACTGCACCGGCAGGCCCCAGAAGAAGGCGGGTTTGGAGAGCATCATCTCAGGGGTGTCCATCGAGGAGCTGGACAGCCTCCGCGCTGCCCTTAGCGGGGAAGAACCTTGGGTGGGGGATGCCGTGATTGCCGCAAAGGAACGTCCGGTACTCGCGATGAAGTACCTCTCCAGCAGGGCCTTGCTGGTGCTTACGGATCCTGTTGTGCCCGACTCTGAGGCCGGTAACGCGGAAGCGGGCGCGGACATCGCCAAGTACCTCTGGCACCTTGCCGCGCGCAGGATTCACGAAAAGGTCGCGGATGCTCCGCCTGCATACTTGTTGGAGTCCAGGGCGGCGTCAGCTGAACGCCTCCGGGTGACTTCCGAGTTGGTGGACCAGCATGCGACAACGCTTGAGATCGTCGCCGGGGCGCTGAGGTCAACGGCGATGGACGACGCCGCAGCACGTGCAGCAGCCACGGATTTGGTGGCCAAAGCCCTTGTCAGGCTTCGCACGTTGAGTGACAGGACCACGGACCTGATCGAAGAACCGGTGGCCAGGGCCTTCGAGCGCCTCCGGGAAGACCTTCTCCCACTGACGCGTTTCAGCGGGGTGGAGGTGCAGTTCGTCGAACCTCCCCTGAACGGGCGGGCCCTCCCGGGCGAAGTCGCCCATGCAGCCCGGGCCATCGTGCGGGGCCTACTGCTGGCCATGCTGGACCAGCCGGAAGTCCGAAGGGTCCGGGCCCAGTGGGATTGCGACGGCGAGAATCTGCTGATCAATGTCCGCGACGACGGCGGCGGCACTCTTGCCGCCGACGCATCCAGTTTGGGCAGGCTGGACCGGCGGGTTCAGGCCCTGGACGGAAAGATGCAGGTAGATGTCATGCCCGGCTGGGGTACAGATGTCTCCGTGACGCTTCCGCTGGATGCCCCCCAGGCTGCTCCTGCCGACGTCAGCGCCTGGAAATTGGGCAGTCGCGAGTTGGAAGTGCTGCAGCATCTGGCGTCCGGTCAGCGGAACAGGTCGATCGCGGGCGCCCTCAACATCAGTGAAAACACGGTCAAGTTCCACGTGGGAAACATCTTCCGGAAGATGGGTGTCACTTCGCGTACGGAGGCCATAGCTCTGGCAACCAGCATCGGCCTGCGGTGAATTGAAACACTAGGCGCTTGATTGCTTTTCCCGGACCGGCGCAGTACCGGGACGCTCAGCTGAACGGTCAGGGCCTTGGGGCTGATGCGGCGCGGCCGCCGTCAGCGGATACCAAGGTCGCTGTCAACATACGAGCCGGGGCGGTCTTCGGTGTGGTGTTGGCAGTTGCAGCAACCATCCACCTGCAGCCGAACGGTCACTGGACTCGATGCTTCAAGCCGGATATCCACCGGCTCCTTTCCGTTCCGGCTGACCCGGAGAATCGGGGGTTGATCGTGGCGATCGTACATGTACTGACCTTTGCGGCTGAGTGGGGGTGTGAGTGCGCCCCGGCGGCACGGGCTGGGGAGCCGCGTGCCACCGGGGCGGATTGCTACTGACGGTGAACCTTTTTTACTCCCGGTCCGCCCGTCGGGTCTGGACGGTCGGGATGCTGCCCGTGTGGGTGCCGCCCTGGTGGGAGTCCGGGTCAGGACAGGAATCAGCGCAATCATGCTTCGTGACAAGGTCGAACTGAACGCCGCCGTGCTGTTCCACGCCAGTCCTGATGGCCCGTTCGACGACCGAGGTAGCCAGGCGCCGTCGCAGGGACAGCGGATCCCGGCGCAGGTCCTTGGCGAGGGCAAAGCAGAGCAGGAGCATGACGACGATGAACGGTAGCGCTGCGACGATGGTGATGCGTTGCAGGCCAGCCAAGGCTTCCGACGGTTCATCGCCACCGGCCAGCAGCATGACCGCTGCCACGGCGCCGGTGAGGCTGCCCCAGAAGATCACCACTCCGCGGCGGGGGTGCTCGGCGCCGTTGGAGCTGAGCGATCCCATCACGATGGAAGCAGCATCGGCACCGGTGACAAAGAAGATTGCCACCAGGACCATGGCCAGGACGATGACGCCAACAGTAAGCCAGCCGGGCATACCAAGGTTCTTGACCAGGTCGAAGAGTGCACCGTCGAAGTTGACGGACGAGACGCCGTCGACCGTTGTTACCAGCCCGGGTGTTCCTGCCTTGTCAGCTTCCTGCTGGACGTGGAAAGCGGCTCCGCCGAAGATGCCAAACCAGATCACGCTGACGACGCTGGGCACCAGCAGCACGCCGGTGACGAACTGGCGGATGGTGCGGCCGCGGCTGATGCGGGCAATAAACATGCCTACGAAGGGCGTCCAGGAGATCCACCAGGCCCAGTAGAAGATGGTCCAACCGGTCATCCAGCTCCGAAGGGCCTCATCGCCGACCGCTTCGGTCCGGGACGACATCTCGGCCAGGTCGCGGGCGTAGTCGCCGACGGCGGACGGGATCAGGTTGAGGATGAACAGGGTGGGGCCGGCAATGAAAACGATCAGTGCTAGGACGACGGCCAGGACCATGTTGATGTTGGAGAGCCACTGGATGCCGCGGCTGATGCCCGAGACGGCCGAAGCGACGAAGCAGAAGGTCAAGACGGCGACGATCCCCACAAGCACGGGCGTGCCGATTTCGCCGAACCAGCCGTTGGAGGTCATGCCGCTGCCGATCTGCAGGGCGCCGAGGCCCAGGGAAGCAGCCGTACCAAAGAGTGTGGCGAAAATAGCCAGGATGTTGATGAACTTCCCGAGCGGGCCTTCCACCATCCTGATGCCGAAAAGTGAGGTGAAGGCTGCGGAGACCAGTTGCCTGCGGCCCAGGCGGTAGGTGCCGTACGCCATGGCGATGCCTACCACTGCGTACATTGCCCAGGGGTGCAGGGTCCAGTGGAAGATCGAGGTGGCCATGGCCGTCTGGATGGCTGCCGGGGTGCGGCCGTCCACGGTTCCGGGCGGGGGAGAGATGTAGTGGTAAAGCGGTTCGGCAACACCGTAGAACATCAGGCCGATGCCCATGCCGGCGGCGAACATCATCGCGACCCAGGAGACGGTACGGAATTCGGGCTTCTCGCCGTCCTTGCCCAGCGGGATGTTGCCGAACTTGCCCAGGGCCAGCCACAGGACAAAAACGACAAACAGGGAAGCCAGGACCATAAAGAGCCAGCCGGTGTACTCCATGACCCAATTCAGGGCGGTCGTGGAGGTAGCGGAGAGGCTGTCGCGGCCCACGAAGCCCCAGACGACAAAGGCGATGGCGATGGCGCCGGTGATTCCGAACGTTACTTTGTCGAGGGTGAGCGAGTGGTTCCGGCGCAGGGAGACGGCCTGCTCGGTCTTGGCATTGCGCAGTTCCTCCAGGATCTGCTCATACTCTTCGGTATCCGGCAGTGGTTCTGCGCTTCCGTCCTCCGGATCGAGGACGGCGGGGTTTGTGTCTTCTTCTTTGGAGACACTGATGACTTCTTTGGTATTGCCCAAACTTTCGGGCTCCTCACTAGGGTGAGTCCTTGCCAGACCGTTGTCGGCGGGCAACTCCTCAGGTGTCAGGGGTTTTAGGTCACTATTAATAGCCATGAGCGGGTCCTTTGCTCGGCGAGTCATGGGCTTGCGGTTAAACATGGCCGGCTGTTAGTCCGGGCGGAAGGTTGGGGCCTTCGTCCGATTCGATGACCATGATGTTGCCATCGACGATTTGCTCTTCGTGAGTCCGGACCGGCAGTTTGGCCGGCGGTTGGTCCACGCCTCCTGAACGGAGGTTGAACCTGGATGCGTGAAGCGGGCACCCGACCCAACATTCCTCCACATAGCGTCGGCCAGTGAAGCATCCTGGTGGGTACAAGTGTCGTCGATGGCGAAGATCTCGCCCTCTTCTGTGTGGAAGACGGCGATGGGTGGAGCTGTGTCGAGCCTTAATGCCTCCCCGGGAGCAAGTTCACTGAGCGGGCAGGCGTTGTGCATATTGCACCTCTTCAGGTTTGGGATCAGGTTTCTCGTGCAAGGAAGGCTGCAAAGCCTTCGTTTCGTTCCGCAGGGATCAACACATTTCGCGCTAAGCAACAGAGTGCGCCTCGTCACAGCCCAGTGTCAAGGTATTTCTGCATCTTCATGACGTATTTCTAAGGGACCAAGCCGCATCTTGACACTCAGCGTGGCATGCGGCACCCTGTTGCTTATCATGATCCTTGTTGCGTAGGAAGCAATTCAGAAGGAGAGAACATGGAGAGGCTCGCGATCGTGGGAGCATCTTTGGCTGGTCTTTCTGCAGCCAAGGCAGCCCGCGCTCAGGGCTTCACCATTGAAGGCTCAGAAGGGCTGGACCACATCCCGGATGGATGTGACGGCTTCTGTGGAGCTGTTCCACCGCGTCAACCAGCAGGCCTTCGATGCGTGCGAACGCTGCGAGCCTGCCATGGGCTCGAGGGTCTACTCCAAGGGTGGTGTGCTGGTCCGCAGCGAACACCACATCCGCGCCTTCCACGACTGGATCGAAGGAAAAGTCGGCGACGCTATCAAGCCTGCCTAGACACCCTATGAGAACGCCAGGCCGGCCCTTAGGGCAGGCCTAGCGGCGTCTGTAGCCCATTTTCCCGCTGATGGCCATACCTGCTTCGCGGAGGCCGTCAATGAGCCCAGGCTGCTCCTCGGGCGTGAACCGGAACGCAGGACCGGAAATGCTCACCGCCGCGATGACACTCCCCAAGTGGTTGAAGATGGGAACGGCCACCGCCGTCAGGCCGATTTCGAATTCCTCGTGGACCACAGCGTAGCCCTGCCGGGCGACATCCAGCAGCTGCTTCTCCAGCTCCCCGCGATTCGTAATGGTTCGCGGCGTGCGGGCCGGCAGGCCGACCGTCCTGAGGATGGTGTCCCTTTCGTCCGCCGGCAGGGCAGCGAGCAGCACCTTGCCGCTGGAAGTGGCGTGCAGGGGTGTCAGGCTGCCTACCCAGTCGTAGGTCGCAAGGGTAGAAGGGCCCATGGCCTGGTCCACGTTGACAGCGAAGTTCGATCGAAGGACCGCCAGATTTACGGTTTCCTTGTACTGCGTTGCCAGGCTCTCCAGAACTTCCCTGGCCTCGCGCACAACGCTCAAGCGTCCAGGGATGGACGATGCCAATCTCAGGATTCCAAACCCCAGCTGGTACTTGCCGCGTTCATTATTCTGGCGGACCAGTTCCCGGCCCAGCAAGGATCCTACGAGCCGGGACACGGTGGACTTGTGGACGCCCATCTCCTCAGCGATCTCACTGACGCCGGCATCGCCCTCGCGAGCGAGAATTTCCAGAATCTGGAGGGCGCGGTCAACCGATTGGACGCCGCCGCCCTGAGCGTCTGCGTCCGGGTCTTGGTCGTTACGTGCGGCCATTGTGCCTCATGTCATAGTCCATGCAGGGTGCCTTGGGACTGGGAGTCCCAGCTGACCTGCGCCCTCATCATGTTCATCCTAGACCGACTCGCCTGCGGCCCCTCAATTGGCATAGGACGCGGGTTCGCGACCCGCTGCCGCCGGCAAACAAAAGAGGGGCACCCCAATGGGGTGCCCCTCGAACCGGTCGGCGGGTTAGCCGATTTTGTTGGCTGCTTCGGCGTCGGAGAGCGGTGCTGTGCCGAGGTTGGCGCGGAGTTTGGCGCCGAGTTCGGCGTCGACGTTGGTCCAGTATTGGATGGCGCGTTCCTTGATGCCGGGGCTCTTCACGCCGCCCACGGCACCGGTGATGGTGCCCAGGAAGCGGGCTTTGGCGGCGTCGTCGTAGACCTCGCGGTAGAGCGTGCCGGCCTGGCCGAAGTCGCTGTCCTCGGCGTGCAGGGTGTGCGCGGAGAGGGTCAGCTCGCCGTCGTTCTCCCAGCCGCCGGCGGGGTTCTGCGGCTCTACGGCTGCCGGGCCGCCCACGGAGTTGGGGGCGTAGACCGGGGTGCTGGGGGCGTTGAACAGGTAGCGTCCGGCGCCGTCCTGGCTGTAGTTGTTGACCTGGTTCCTGGGCTGGTTTACCGGGATCTGGGCGTGGTTGGTGCCCACGCGGTAGCGGTGTGCGTCGGCGTAGGAGAAGATGCGGGCCTGGAGCATTTTGTCCGGGGACGCGGCGATGCCGGGCACGAAGTTCGAGGGCGCGAAGGTGGCCTGTTCGATCTGCGCGAAGTAGTTCTCCAGGTTCTTGTTCAGTTCCATGGTGCCGACCTTGATCAGCGGGTAGTCCGCGTGCGGCCAGACCTTGGTGAGGTCGAAGGGGTTGAAGCGGTAGGTCTTGGCGTCCTCGTAGGGCATGACCTGGACGTGCAGGTCCCAGGACGGGAAGTTGCCGGCGGCGATGTTTTCGGCGAGGTCGCGGATGTAGAAGTCCGCGTCGGATCCGGCCAGCTCTTCGGCCTGCTCGCCGGTGATGGTCTTGACGCCCTGGTTGGACTTGAAGTGGTACTTGACCCAGAACCGTTCGCCCGCGGCGTTGATCCACTGGTAGGTGTGTGAGCCGTAGCCCTGCATTTCGCGCCAGGAGGCCGGCAGGCCGCGGTCGCCCATGAGCCAGGTGACCTGGTGCGCGGATTCGGGGGACAGGGTCCAGAAGTCCCACTGCATGTCGGCGTCGCGCAGGTGGGTGCCCGGGAGGCGCTTCTGGGAGTGGATGAAGTCCGGGAATTTGATGCCGTCGCGGATGAAGAAGACCGGGGTGTTGTTGCCCACGAGGTCGTAGTTGCCCTCGGAGGTGTAGAACTTCACGGCGAAGCCGCGGGGATCGCGCCAGGTGTCCGGGGAGCCGTTCTCGCCCGCGACGGAGGAGAACCGGATCAGCATCTCGGTCTCGGCGCCGGGCTGCAGGAACGCGGCCTTGGTGTAGGCAGAGATGTCCTCGGTGGCCCTGAACGTACCGAACGCGCCGCCGCCCTTGGCGTGTACAACGCGCTCGGGCACCCGCTCGCGGTTGAACTGGGCGAGCTTTTCGATCAGGTAGTGGTCAGTCAGGATGATGGCACCGTCGGCACCAACTGACTTCGAATGCGCGTCGGACGTAACCGGCGCACCTGACTGGGTGGTTGAAATGGCAGTCATTATTCTCCTATTTCTCTATTACTTGCGAGGGACGTTCAGAAGGAAGTTGTTGGCCTGCGCCGACCCATTCCACGGTGCCGTCTGCGAAGAATTGCTCTTTCCAGATCGGCACCCGTGCCTTGATGCGGTCCACAAGCTGTGAGCACACCTCAAAGGCCTGGCCACGGTGGGCTGCTGACACGGCACAGACCAGTGCAGGATCACCCACCTCCAGCAGCCCCACACGGTGGGCGGCCCAGATGCGGACCGGCTTGTCGGCCTTCCCGGCATGCTCCGCGACCAGTTCTTCCACCACTTGGGCGAGGACGCGATGCGCGGTGGGGTGGGCCGAGTAGCCTAATCTGCTGACGGCCATGCCGCCGTCGTGGTTTCGGACCACTCCGCTGAAGCTGACCACCGCCCCGGCTTCATCGCCCTGGACTGCCGCTGTGGCCCGGTCCACCGAGATGGGGGCCTCGCTGAGCTCGGCGAGGACAACGTCAAAGCTTGGCATAGGTTTCCTCGCGGGCCTTCTGCGGACGGCCCAGCCTTTCGCGCCCGGCGTAGACATTCAGGCTGTGTCCCCTGCTGAATCCAACCAGCGTCACTCCGGTTTCGACGGCGAGGTCGGCGGCCAGGCTGGAGGGCGCGCTCACAGCAGACAGGACGGGAATGCCGGCCATGGCGGCCTTCTGGACAAGTTCGAAGGACGCGCGCCCGGACACCTGGAGGACGGTGCCACTCAGAGGCAGCAGGTTTTGGCGCAGCGCCCAGCCCACCACTTTGTCCACAGCGTTATGGCGTCCGACATCCTCCCGGAGGCACAGCAACTCAGGGCTGGCGCCATCCACCTTGAAAAGGCCGGCCGCATGGACGCCGCCCGTCTTGTCGAACACCGCCTGGGCCTCGCGAAGCCGCTCCGGCAGTTCGGCGAGGACATCCACGGGAATCTGCAGCGTGTCCCGGGCAGGATCGAAGGGAAGGGTCTTGCGGACGGAGTCGATCGAGTCTGTCCCGCAGATGCCGCAGGAGCTTGAGGTATAGACATGCCGCATGGTGTCAGGCATGCGTACATCCGGCCTCAACTGGGCCTCGACCACGTTATATGTCTGTTCTCCCCCGGCATCGCCGGCGCAAAAGCGCAGCGATACCAGCTCGGAGTGGGAACTGATGATGCCTTCCGAGACCAGGAACCCGGCCACCAGGTCGAAATCGTCGCCCGGGGTCCTCATGGTGACAGCGAAGGAGCGGCCGCCGATGCGGATTTCCAGGGGCTCCTCAGCGGCGAGTATGTCTTCCTTGAACCGCACCGGGTACTCGGTGCCGGAACCGTCCAGGTGGAAGCGGTGGATCTTGCGGCGCTGTGTCATGCGGGCCATGGGGTCCTCCGTGCGCGGTTGGTGGTGGTATGGATTGTTTCGTTGGGCTGCGTCCAGGGGAGCGGGAGCACAGGAACCGGCTCGCCGGACTGGACTCCAGCAGGGGGAACGGCCATGATGCCGTCGGCACAAGCGAGTCCACGCATCATGCCGGGTCCCGTATGCGAGGCGGGGAAGGCAAGCCCCTCGATGAACGTGCAGGGAATCAGGCGCGTACGGCCGGGGCACGGATCAATGTCAGCCGCGGAAGTCACTTGTCCAACGTCGCTCAGGGGCTTGCCTCCGAGTGCCTCCAGCAGCGGTCCACCTACGGTGATCAGGGCCATCATTGCTGCCAGGGGGTTACCGGGCAGCCCGACGACGAAGCGGCCGTCCGGGAGCTTGGCCAGGACCGCGGGGTGGCCCGGCCGCATGGCGATGCCATCCACCAACAGCTGTCCGCCGAGGGCAGCGATGGCGGCGCGAAAATGATCTGTCCCGGAACAGCCCGTTCCGCCGGTGGTAATGGTCAGGTCCGGCATCGACCCGGGAAACGCGTCAGAACCGCCAAGTGCCGCGAGCCACTCGGGGTAGGAATCCCCGATCCGCAGGGAGCCGCCAGGCGTGCCACCGAGAAGGGAAATGACAGTCCCCAGCTGCGGACCAAACGTGTCCCTGACCTGGCCTGGTTCCGGAACGCCCGACGTGACTACTTCGGAACCGGTCAGCACTATTCCGACCACCGGCTTGGCCTGCACCTGCAGGTTGTCGTGGCCAGCCACGGCGGCGAGGGCAAGGTGGCCCGGGTTCAGCGTTGTGCCGGCCGGGATCAGCACTTCCCCGGCCGCAGCTTCCTCGCCGGCAGGACGAATGTGTTGGCCCCGGCCGGGTTCGCCTTCCTTTGCCCTGTCATTGAGTCGCAGGAGAAGGCTGCCGTCAGCGCCGCGGAGCACCTGGCCGCTTTCCTTGCGGAGTATCGATTGGGCGCCAACGGGTACTAGTCCGCCGGTGGCTATGACACTGGCCCGGCCGGGAAGCAAAACGGGCTCATGGCGGGTAAGGATCCAGGGACCGCCACCGTTGACGGCCCAGCCATCCATGGCAGAGGAGGCGTAATGGGGGAGTTCTTGCAGGGCGGCGACGTCACGGGTCAGGGTGTGGCCCGCTGCCAAGGCGAGCGGAAGCTCCACAGGGGCGAGCGGGACGGCGCAATCGAAAGCCAATTGCCGGGCTTCGAGCCAAGTGGGGGAGGGATGTCCGGAAGGTGGCCCTGCGGAGCGCAACACCGGACTGCTGCCGCTGGTGGCGGTATCTTGGGCGAGCAAGGGTGCCCCTTCCTGAGGGTAGTGATGCACTGAAATTGTGCGGGCCGGGGACCGCGAGGCGTGCACCACGTGGTGCTTGCCCCGCAATCCCCGGCCCGGTCAGTTGAGGTGCTACGCCTTGACGTATCCATTCGGGTTCAGCACGAACTTTGTTGCCGAGCCGGCGTCGAATTCGGCGTAGCCGCGCGGTGCATCCTCCAGCGGGATCGCTGTGGCGTTCACTGCCTTGGCGATCTGGACCTTGTCATGCAGGATGGCCATCATCAGCTGGCGGTTGTATGACATGACGGGGCACTGGCCAGTGGTGAAGGACAGGGACTTTGCCCACCCGGTGCCCAATGACAGCGACAGGGAACCGTGCTTGGCGGCGTCGTCAATTCCACCGGGGTCGCCAGTGACGTACAGGCCGGGGATGCCCAGGGCCCCACCTGCGGCTGTGATGTCCATGAGGGAATTCAGCACCGTGGCCGGGGCTTCATGGGATGCATCCTTTCCGTGCCCGCGGGCTTCGAATCCAACAGCATCGACACCGCAATCCACTTCGGGAACGCCAAGGATCTGCTCGATCTGGTCCTTCGGATCTCCGTTGGAGACGTTCACCGTCTCGCACCCGAAGGAGCGGGCCTGCGCCAGACGGTCTTCGTTCATGTCACCGACAATGACGACGGCGGCACCGAGCAACTGCGCACCGACGGCGGCTGCGAGGCCAACCGGGCCGGCGCCGGCAATGTACACGGTCGACCCGACGCCCACTCCGGCGGTGACTGCGCCGTGGAACCCGGTGGGGAAGATATCCGAGAGCATGGTCAGGTCCATGATCTTTTCCAAGGCCTGGTCGCGGTCCGGGAACCTGAGCAGGTTCCAGTCAGCGTAGGGGACCAGCACGTATTCTGCCTGTCCACCCACCCAGCCGCCCATGTCCACGTAACCGTAGGCGCTGCCCGGACGGTCCGGGTTGACGTTCAGGCAGATGCCGGTCTTGCGTTCCTTGCAGTTCCGGCAACGGCCACAGGAGATGTTGAACGGTACGGAGACGATGTCTCCGACTTTGATGAACTCCACGTCCGGACCGACTTCCACCACTTCACCGGTGATTTCGTGGCCGAGGACGAGGTCCTTGGGAGCGGTGGTGCGGCCCCGCACCATGTGCTGGTCGGAACCGCAGATGTTGGTGGTCACTGTGCGCAGGATCGCACCGTGGGGTACTTTCCGGCCCACATTGGCCGGATTGACGCCGGGCCCATCCTTGAGTTCGAACGTCGGGTAGTCGGTATTGATAATTTCGACGACACCGGGCTCTTTGTAGGCGACGGCTCTGTTTCCTGACATGGACACTCCTTTTGGCTGCGGGGTGGTGCTGGGATTTGGTGCCAGGCCTGCCATCTCGGATTGCCTTGCACTGGTCCGGCAAGTTGCCGGCGCTGCCCCGTTGCCCGAAAGCGGTGCTTCGATGAGGATACCTCCCCAGGTTTCAGGCCACCGAAGCACCATTCACGGAAACGGGACAGTTCATCCTTCGCGAGGACGAAGGCTGTCAGTGGGATGCCGTGCCGGTGGCATGGCATCCCCGGTCCTGCCTAGCGCTGGGCGGCAGCGCCTGCGGAAGCTACGGTGTGGTCGTTCTCCACCGTGCTGCCGCTGACGCCGATTGCGCCAATGACAGTACCGTCCTCATCGTGCAGGGGGAGTCCGCCCGGGAACGTGATAAGTCCGCCGTTGGAGACTTCGATGTTGAACAGCGGGCCCCCTGGCTGGGACAGTTCGCCGATGGATCCCGTTGCCATGTCAAAGTAGCGGGCAGTGCGGGCCTTCTTGATGGAAATGTCGATGCTGCCGAGCCAGGCACCATCCATGCGGGTGAAGGCCTTGAGGTTGCCGCCGGCGTCCACTACCGCGATGTTCATGGCGGTGCCGGTTTCACGGGCCGACTCACGGGCGGCGCCGAGGATGGCATCGGCCTGGGCTTGAGTGATATCAGACATTGCTTCTCCGTTGATGGTGTCTGGTGTGTGTTAGTGCTGTTGGTCGTCGCGCAGAAGAGGGCGTACGAGGCTGATATTTTTAATTGGTCAATAAAGATATATCAGTTACATCGTATGGCAGCCGTAGGGGCATGTCCAGAGAGATTTCTTAGCGCCCGTGGATGAGGCTCAGTGCCTCCGCCCGGGCGGCCGGCAGGCGCAGTTCACCACGGACTGCAGACGTGATGGTCTTTGCCCCGGGCTTGCGGACGCCCCGCATTGACATGCACAGGTGCTCGCACTCGATCACCACAATTGCCCCCAAGGGCCGCAGCGACGTAACAAGTGCGTCTACCACCTGGGTGGTGAGCCTCTCCTGGACCTGCGGCCTTCGCGCAAAGACGTCCACCAGCCTGGCGAGCTTGCTGAGGCCGGTCACCAGTCCCTCAGCAGACGGGATGTAGCCCACATGTGCCACGCCATGGAACGGCACCAGGTGATGTTCGCAGGTGGAATAGAACGGTATGTCCTTCACGATGACCATTTCACCGTGGCCGAGGTCGAAGGTCTTGTCCAGGACTGCCAGGGGATCCTCATGGAGCCCACCGAACATTTCCGCGGCGGCGCGGGCTACGCGGGCCGGGGTGTCCGCAAGTCCGGGCCTTTCGGGATCCTCGCCGATGGCCAGAAGGTATTCGCGGACAGCCCGCTCCACCCTTGGCCCGTCCACACCTGTGGCAACGGTTGCTTCCGCCGTCAGGACAGAGCTCACGATTCGGCCCGCTCAAGCCGCACGATAACGGACTTGGAGGTCGGCGTGCCGCTGGTGTCGGCTACGGAATCAAGAGGCACGAGGACGTTGGTTTCCGGGTAGTAGGCCGCCGCGCAACCCTTGGGCGTCGAGTATGACACGATGCGGAAGTTCTCGGCGCGTCGTTCGGTCCCCTGGAATTCGGAGATGAGATGGACCATGTCCCCGTCCGTGAACCCCAGCTCAGTAATGTCGTCGGCGTTGATCAGGACTACGCGGCGCCCGCCGTGGATGCCCCGGTAGCGGTCATCCTTGCCGTAGATGGTGGTGTTGTACTGGTCGTGGGAGCGCAGCGTCTGGAGGACGAGCCGTCCGGCAGGGACCCTGATGAATTCCAGTTCGTTGCCTGTGAAGTGCGCCTTGCCCGAAGCGGTATCGAACTTCCTGGCGTCCCGGGGCGGGTGGGGAAGGACGAACCCGCCCGGGTTCTGGATCCGTTCCTCGAAGTTCTCGAAGCCGCTGAGGACCGCTTCGATGTGCTTCCTGATGATGGCGTAGTCGTCACGCATGGCGAGCCAGTCGGCTTTGGGAGTATTGGGCAGCGGGAGGTTGTCGCTGCCGGTGAAGATCTTGTGGGCGATGTTGCACACAATGGCCACTTCTGAATGCAGGTGTTCACTGGCGGGCTTCAGGCGACCCCGGGAGGCGTGGACCGCGCTCATGGAATCCTCCACTGTCACCCTCTGGTCACCGGTGCGCTGGGTGTCCTTCTCCGTACGTCCGAGCGTCGGAAGAATCAGCGCACGGCGACCCGTGGACACATGGGAGTGGTTCAGTTTCGTGGAGATCTGAACCGTCAGGCGGGTGTTGGCCAGTGCCTGTTCGGTGACCTCGGAATCCGGGGCCGCCCGCACGAAATTGCCGCCCATGCCGATGAAGACGCGGACCTTGCCGTCCCGCATGGCGCGGATGGCCGCCACGGTGTCGAAGCCATGCGCCCGGGGGGAGCGGAATTCGAACTCGTGGTCAAGCCGGTCGTGGAAGTTTTCCGGCATCTTCTCGAAGATGCCCATGGTCCGGTCGCCCTGGACGTTGGAGTGGCCGCGGACGGGGCAGACACCGGCTCCGGGCTTGCCAATGTTGCCTTGTAGGAGCAGGACGTTGACCACATCGCGGAGGGTGGGTACCGAGTGCTTGTGCTGGGTCAGGCCCATGGCCCAGCAGACGATCGTGGCGCTCGAGGCCAGGAGGCGCTCGCCTGTGGCCTTGATCTGTTCCAGAGTCAGCCCCGTGGCTTCGACGATGTCGTCCCATTCCGCCTTTTCGAGGTACCGCAGGTATTCGTCGATGCCTACGGTGTGGTCCTTGATGAACTCATGATCGAGCACAGTGGGGAGCCCGGGGGTCTTGCGCCCTTGGGCTTCGGCTTCTAGAAGGTATTTGCCAAGACCCTGAAAGAGGGCCTGATCGCCGCCGGCGCGGATTTGGAGAAAGTCATCGGTCAGTTGCGTACCCACCACCATGCCGGATATGTTCTGCGGATTCTCGAACCGCAGGAGCCCGGCCTCGGGAAGCGGATTCACTGAGATGATGACGGCGCCGTTCTTCTTCGCCTTCTCCAGCGCACTGAGCATGCGCGGATGGTTCGTTCCGGGATTTTGCCCCGCCACGAAAATCAGCGACGCCGTCTCCAGGTCCGTGAGGCTGACGGAGCCTTTGCCGATGCCGATCGTTTCGACCAGGGCCGAGCCGGACGATTCGTGGCACATGTTGGAGCAGTCGGGCAAATTGTTCGTTCCGATGCCGCGAACGAGGAGCTGGTAGGCGAAGGCTGCCTCGTTCGATGTCCGCCCGGAAGTGTAGAAGACAGACTGATCGGGGTGCTCCATGTCCCTGATCTCCTGGGCGATCAGCTCATAGGCATCGTCCCACTCGATGGGCCTGTAGTGGGTTGCACCTTCCTCGAGGAGCATCGGATGCGTGAGCCGGCCTTGTTGACCCAGCCAGTAGTCGTCACGCGTCTTCAGGTCTGCAATGGAGTGCTTCGCAAAGAATTCAGGAGTGACGCGGCGGCGCGTGGCTTCTTCAGCCACCGCCTTGGCGCCGTTCTCGCAGAATTCCGCAGCATTGCGCTTTTCGTGTTCAGGCCAGGCGCAGCCCATGCAGTCAAAGCCGTCAACCTGGTTGACGGCCAAGAGCGTCTGGATGCTGCGCAGCGGGCCCATCTGCTCAAGGGAAATCTTCAGCGCGTTTGCAACAGCCGGAAGGCCGACGGCAGTCGTTTTGGGCTTTGTCAGGCTCAGTTTTGACTCGTCGATATTCTGCTTGGGGGCTTTTGAAGCCATGTGATCTTTCCCTTCAGATCTTGGCAGGAATCAGTGGAATGGAGGTGTTGCCCGAGGCCAAGGTGGCGGTCGGCTGCAGTGCGCGTACACCATCCAGGAGGCCGGGCAACCGGCCGAGGTCGTTGAAGGTGTAGACATGGAACCCGGCAAAGAGGGGATCGCCTGCCAACTCCTGGTGTACCTCGCGGATCAGGCGTCCGCTGTCGTAGCTCAGGAAGTCGTCCCGCCGCCAGAGGGCTTCTGCCATCCCGGTCCCGCGGGCGAGCTTGAGGGAGCGGCCCACCCCGAGGCGTGCTCCCAGGGAGACCAGCTTCCTGATGGAGACCGGACCCGGGACCCCAACCCACACGGGCAGTTGGATGCCGCTCGTGCGGATTGACCTGAGGTACCGGCTGATCGCCTCGGCGGAAAAGCACATCTGGGTGACCATGGAGGACGCAAGAGGCGCTTTCGTGAGGAGGCTGCTGCTGAGTTGCTCCTGGCTGAACTGCGGGTGGCCTTCCGGATAACCGGCAATTCCTATCGAGAAGTCGGGTGAGTAGGCGTTGACCGCCTCAAGGAGCTGTCCGCTCCAGCTGTAGGGGCCGGCGGGCGTGCGCCGGTCACCGGCAACGAGAAACAGCTCCGAGACGCCGGCCTCCTGCAGTTGCAGCAGCAGCGAGTGGAGTTCTGCCTCACCCGTGATGCTGCGGGCTGCGAGATGGGGAACGGCGTGGTAGCCCAGGCGCGCCAGGTTCACGGACGTCTCCACGGTCCGTGCAGGACCGTGGTGCGGGAGGCAAGTGACACTGACGGATCCCATGGTGTCAAAAACCGTGGGGAGTTGCGTGAGCAGATCGGCCGACGGAACCACTTCCAGCCGTATCCTTGCAACAGCTTCTGTGCTCATTGCTCTCCGTTAGGGTTGACATTTTTTTGATGGGATATTGATATATCAGTTCTAGGAATACTATGTACACGAGGCCTTCGCGTCAAGGCTCGGCTGTGCATCGGGAGGAGACTTGGAAATGGCAAGCGGTGGAGAACTACCGTCGGATGTTGGGGGGTCCTTCCTGCCAACGAGGCAGGAGGACGAGTCCTTCGCCGACTTCGCCTACAGGGTGCTCTGTGATGAACTGATCGTTTTGGACATCAAGCCTGGCGAACCATTGAACGACGAAGTGATTTCGAGGCGGCTCGGAGTGGGCAGGACGCCGATCCGCGAAGCGATGAAGCGCCTTGAAAGTGACCATCTGGTGGTGGCATATCCCCGGCGGGGAACATTCGCCGCAGGGGTGGACATCACGGATTTGGCCGAAATCTCCGAAATCCGGCAGCTCTTGGAGCCTGCGGCCGCAGCGCGGGCTGCCCGAATGGCGTCGCCGCAACTCCGGCAAGAGATCAAGGAATTTGCCAGGGAAGTAGGGGAGCTCCTGCCAGGAATGCACTCCCAGCAGGACCTGATGCGCCTGGATATGCGGGTACACCGAATGATTTACCGGGCCACGGGGAGCCGGCATCTAGAGGATGTCCTGATCCGGTACGACAACCTGGCGACGCGGATCTGGAGCCTTGTGCTGGAGAAACTTCCTCCGGTGTCCGAGCACATTGCCCAGCACATTGAGCTTCTCGAGTGCATCGCAGAAGGGGCTTCCGAAGCTGCCGCGCGCCTGACCACCAAGCATGTGACGGACTTCGAGAACCTCATCAGGGCCGTCCTGTAGCCCATTGGCAGGACACGGCCTCGGCGCCTGTGCAGATCGCAGGGATCTGCACAGGCGCCAAGACAACAGCTGGGCCTAAGCGAAGCAGGGGTGCTTGCCGTGGATTACCCGGCTGCTCCCCGCACCAAGGCACGCGACTGTTCCCGCGCGGCCTCGGCGGTGTGCAGGAGAAGCAGGGCCGTGGTGACTGAGCCGACGCCACCGGGAACCGGTGTCAGCGCCCCGGCGATGCCCCGGACGCTGGCTTCGTCGACATCCCCCACGAGGGACCCGTCGGACAGGACGTTGGTGCCGACGTCGATCACAACCGCCCCGGAGGAAATGTGGCCGCCGTTCAGCAGGCCGGTACGCCCGGCGGCGACCACCACGACGTCGGCCGTCCTGGTGTATTTCTCAAGTGCCCCTGACCTGGAGTGGCAGACGGTGACGGTGGCGTCGCGTTCCAGTAGCAGCAGTGACAGCGGTTTCCCGACGACGGCGGAACGTCCAATAACGACGACGTTCCGGCCCGCCACCGGGATGTCGAAGTGGTCCAGGATCTCGGTGACGGCCCGTGCAGTGGCAGGGGCGAACGAGGGCTGGCCCACAGCCAGCCGGCCAAGACTCAGGGGATTGGCGCCGTCGATGTCCTTCTCGGGGGCGATGTGCCCAACCAGCGCATCTGCGTCAACGCCGGGAGGCAATGGCGTCTGAAGGATGATGCCGTTGACGGACGGTTCGGCGCTGAGGTCCTTCAGGACTGAGGCCAGAACCTGTCCCGTCGCGTCGTGGCCCAGGTCCACGATCCGGCAATTGATGCCAGCGCTTTCAGCAGCCCGTTCGATAGACCGCACATACCAGAGCGTGGAGCCGTCGTCGGTGGCCACCACCACTGCAAGGGTGGGGCGCAGGCCCTCAGTTTCGAGGCTCCGGGCTTCGTCGTGGGCCTTCTGCTGAATGAGCTTTGCCAGGTTTCGTCCAGAGAGGAGTGTGGTGCTCAACCGAGAATCCTTTCGCGAACGCGCTTGACGAGCGAGTCGGCCGCCAGGATGACCTTTTCCTCAAGGCCATCGGTCTGGGCGGCCAGCCGGGATCGTGTTTCGGTGTCCTTGATGGCCACCACATTGATATCGATGTTTACCCGTGCAGTGGTAGCGGCTGCCCGGGCAGCGTCGACGGCGGCGGCGACGTCGCTGATCACGTTGGCGTTGGCCACCTCGAACAGTTCCGTGGCAAGATCCACAACGGCGCCGGCAACGAGGATCAGTTGTGCCGGCGTTTTCGCGGCCTGGACGAGCGCGTCCTGGATGGACGCTGTCCGTGCAGCCTTGAGGTCGTCAGTACCGGCAGGGAGCTTGTACGCGTCAATGACGGCTTGGAACGCGTGCTGGTCGGCGTCCGCGAGGTGCAGGGCCTGGACCACCAGGCCATCTGCGCTGCTGATGATCCTGGCCACGAGTTCGGCGTGCTGTTCGTATTTCGTGCCGGTGGTGTACCTGCCCACCATGGCGACCAGTGCCGCCCCCTGGGCGGCGTGGAGAGCCGCGGCTGCGCCGCCGCCTGGAGTGGGTTCGCGAGAGGCAAGCCTGGCGAGGTAGTCGTTTATTGTTTGTGAACTGATCATGTGTCTTCCTGGGGCTGAAGCTCTAGTCGACTGGCCTGGGCATGTAGCAGGCCATGGAAAAGCAGCGGCCCGGACTCCGGTTGCGAGGGAATGAGTCCGGGCCGCGTGCCTTTGAATGGCCCTGCGGCTCTTAGCCGCGGAGCCGGGTCATCGTGGGGTCGTACAGTGGATCCGCTGTGACCGTGGCCTGGATGCGCCGGCCGAAGTACTCGATTTCAACCGAGTCACCCACGGAGACGGCGGCGGGCAGGTACGCGTAGGCGATCGGCTTTGCCACGGTGTAGCCATAAGCGGCACTCGTGACGTAGCCAACTGCCTGGTCCTTGTAGAAGACAGGTTCCTTGCCCAGCACGATGCTGCGCCCGTCGTCGACCGTCAGGCAGCGCAGGCGGCGGGCAGAGTTTTCCTCGGTCCGGCCCTCCAGTGCTTCCTTTCCGACGAAGTTTTCCTTGGTCATCTTCACGGCGAAGCCGAGTCCCGCTTCGAAGGGGTCGTGCTCGGTGGTCATGTCGGTGCCCCACGAGCGGTAGCCCTTCTCCAGGCGCAGCGAGCTGAAGGCGGCGCGGCCGGCAGCGATTACGCCGAACGGCTGCCCTGCCTTCCACAGTGCGTCCCAAAGGCGCTGGCCGTTGTCCGCGCTGGTGTACAGCTCCCAGCCCAGCTCGCCAACGTAGGACAGCCGCATTGCGGTGACGGTGACGCCGCCGATGACAACCTTCTTCGCCCGGAAGTAGCGCAGGCCGTCATTGGAGAAGTCGTCGCTGCTGACCGTGCTGATCAGGTCCCGGGCGAGGGGGCCCCACAAGCCGATGCAGCATGTCCCGCCGGTGGTGTCGCGTACCTGGACCCAGTCGCTGGCGGTTCCGTTCTCCGTCTGGTGGCGTGCGGCCCGCTCAAAGTAGGCCGTGTCGATGTTTCCATTGGCTCCGAGCTGGAAGGTGTCTTCGCTTAGGCGGGCCACGGTGATGTCGCTTCGGATCCCGCCTGCGTGGTCCAGCAGGAGGGTGTAGGTAACGGCCCCCGGCTTCTTGGTCATGTCGGCGGTGGTCAGCTGCTGCAGCAGCTTCATGGCTCCGGGGCCGGAGACCTCAAGGCGCTTGAGCGGGGTCATGTCGTACATGGCAACGGCCGTACGGGTCTTCCAGGCTTCCGCGGCGGCGATGGGGGAGCTGAACATTCCGGACCAGGCGTCACGTGCCGGCGGCTGCCATTCGTCCGGCATTTCCTTCAGCAGTTCGGCGTTGGCTTCGAACCAGTAGGGGCGTTCCCAGCCGGCGCCTTCCAGGAAATAGCCGCCCAGCTGCTTGTGGCGGGCGTGGAAGGGGCTGACGCGAAGGTTGCGCGGAGAGAGCTTTGGCTGCAGTGGGTGCAGGACATCGTAGATTTCCACGAAGTTCTGCTGGGAGGTCTCGCTGACGTACTCGGGGGTCAGCTGGACCTCTTCGAAGCGGTGGATATCGCAGTCGCCGAGGTCAATCTGCGACTTTCCGTCCACGAGGAGCTCTGCCACGGCGCGGGCGATGCCGGCGGAGTGGGTGACCCACACGGCCTCGGCAACGAAGAAGCCGTCCACTTCCTTGGACTCGCCCACCAGGGAGCCGCCGTCCGGGGTGAAGGAGAAGATGCCGTTGAAGCCATCCTCGATTTCGCTTTCACGCAGTGCCGGCAGGATCTGCTTGGTTGCTTCCCACGCGGGAAGGAAGTCCTCCAGGGTGAAGTCCAGGCGGGAAGGCATGTTGTGTTCGCTGATGCTGCTGGGCTCGTAGCTGCCCAGTTCGTCCAGGTCCACGGGCATGGGTCGGTGTGCGTAGGAGCCGATGCCGTAGCGCTCGCCGTGCTCGCGGTAGTAGAGGTCCTGGTCCTGGTGGCGCAGGATGGGGAGCTGAGCGCCGTTGGGCAGTTCGTTCTTTCCCTTCTGGGCGGGAACCGGCGTGGTCTTGACGTACTGGTGGGCCAGCGGGAGGAGCGGGACGGACATCCCGATCAGCTCGCCCACCTTGGCGCCCCAGAAGCCTGCGCAGGAAACCACGATGTCCGCCGGGATCACGCCGTCGGCGGTTTCGACGCCGGTGACGCGGCGGTTGGATTGTTCGATACCGGTCACTTCGGTGTTGCCGATGTACTTTACGCCGGCCGCTTCGGTGCGCTTGATGAGCAACTGGACTGCGCGGGCAGCCAGGGCCAGGCCGTCGGTAGGTACATGGAGGCCGCCCAGGATGTCTTCCTCGTTGATCAGCGGGTAGAGTTCCTTGCACTCTTCGCGGGAGAGGATTTTGCCGTCGATGCCCCACGCCTGCGCGTAACCGAGCTTGCGCTTGAGGTCTGCCAGACGGGTTTCCGTGGTGGCAACTTCAAGGCCGCCCACCTGGTTGAAGCAGCTTTGGCCGTCCTCCGTGAGGGACAGGAGCTTTTCCACCGTGTACTTGGCGAAAAGTGCCATGGACTTTGAGGGGTTCGTCTGGAAAACGAGGCCGGGGGCGTGGGACGTGGAGCCTCCGGGCATATTCAGGGGGCCCTGGTCCAGGACAGTGATGTTGTTCCAACCCCGCGTGACCAGTTCATCGGCCAGGTTCGTGCCGACGATTCCTGCTCCAATAATGACAATGCTTGGCGTCGAAGCCATGTGGTTTCTCCTGCTGATTTTCGTGTGTTGTCTGTGCTGATGTGGTGGTCGTGCTTACCGGAACACGACAGTGCTGGTTTGGTCCAGCAACACACGGTGCTCGCAGTGCCAGCGCACGGCGCGGGACAGTGCCAGCGCTTCCGCGTCCCGCCCGACCGTGGACAGTGCGGTGGGGCCGTAGCTGTGATCGACCCGGATGACTTCCTGTTCGATGATTGGCCCCTCATCCAGCTCCGCAGTCACGTAGTGGGCTGTGGCGCCTACCAGCTTGACGCCGCGGTCGTACGCCTGGTGGTACGGGCGTGCTCCCTTGAAGCCAGGAAGGAAGGAGTGGTGGATGTTGATGGCCCGGCCCTCAAGGGAGCGGCAGAGGTCATCGGAGAGCACCTGCATGTACCGGGCGAGCACCACGAGGTCGATGTCATATTCGTCGATGAGGTCCAGCAGGCGCTGTTCGGCGTCGGCCTTCGTCTCGGGCGTCACCGGAACATAGAGGAAGGGGAGGCCTGCAGCCTCGGCCATCGCCCGGTGGGTTTCGTGATTGGAAACGATCAGGACAATATCGCCGCCGAGGCTGCCGCCGCGCCAGCGGAAGAGCAGGTCATTCAGGCAATGGCCGAACTTGGACACCATCACCAGGATGCGCTGCTTGGTCTGGTCATGGAAGCTGAATTTCATCTCGAAGCGGTCCGCAATGGCGCTGAACTCCTCCTGGAGCCGCTCCGGCGTGTACTCGGGGGAACCAGAGAATGCGGTGCGCAGGTGCAGCGTCTCGCGGAGCCCGTCGTCGAATTGCTGGTGCTCCTCAATGTTGAAGCCACGTTCGAAGAGAAAGGTGGTGACCGCCTGGACAATACCGGCACGTTCGACGCACGACAGTGTGAGTACGAACTTCTGGGCCTTGTCCTTCGCGCGGGGGTCGTTCTGGGTCAGCGTGCTGGTTGATGAGTCTGTTGCCACTAGGGTCATGTCTCCTCCTTTAGGGTATCTTCCCGTTAGATATATTCTCAGATCATGAACTGATATATTAGGGCTGGGAATCAGCGTATACTGGTCAGTGGGCGAGGTCAATAGCCTGTTTGGCTTGAATGGAAAGGGGTCCAGGTTATGGCAGTTGAGGCTTTGGCGATCGTGGATGATGCAGTCAAGAAGTCGTTGGCGGACGTGGCGTACGAGCGCATCCGCGACCGGCTGCTCATACTTGACATCAAACCCGGCGATCTCCTTAACGACGACCACCTCGCCAGGGACCTCGGCATGGGGCGGACTCCGGTGCGGGAAGCGTTGAAGCGGCTTGAGCTTGACCGCCTGGTGGTTTCGTATCCGCGCAGGGGCACCTTTGCCACCCGCGTGGAGGTGACAGACCTGGCTTTCATTTCGGAAATCCGGACGCAGCTTGAACCGCTCGCAGCGTCCCGTGCCGCCCGGGTGGCCACGGAACGGCAGCGCGAGCAACTGCGGGCCGTGATGCGGGCTGTTGAATCGTTCGATACCCAGGCGGCCTCCGTCGTCGAAACCCTGCGCCTTGACGCGCGCGTCCACCAAGGCATCTATGCAGCTGCGGCAAATCCCCACCTCGAGGACGTCCTGATCCGGTACGACAACCTCGCCACCCGCATCTGGTGCATGGTGCTGGATCGCCTTCCGGATCTTTCCCGCCACGTACATGAGCACCTGGACCTTCTCGGCGCAGTGATTGACGGCGATGAGGCGCGGGCCGCTGACTTGGCGAGGAGCCATGTCAGTGGCTTCGAGGATGCCGTCCGCAAGGCGCTCTTCGCCTGATCTGAGCCCCTCCTCCCGATGTGTCACCAAAAGCGCGGCCCTTGCAGCCGCGCTTTTGGCGCCTCTGGGGCGGCCTGAAAAATCTGTTGACACCCACAGGCCCGGATAGCATACTTGAGTCACGAAACTAATATATCAACAGGATATTAGATAGCAGAGGAGAAAAGATGGTCGACGTTCTGACCCGTACGCTCGCAGAGACCGATCCTGCGATCCACGCAGCCGTTCAGCAGGAGCTCCTGCGCCAGCAGGGCACGCTGGAGATGATCGCCTCCGAAAACTTTGCGCCGACTGCCGTCATGGAGGCACAGGGATCCGTCCTGACCAACAAGTACGCCGAAGGCTACCCGGGCAAGCGTTACTACGGCGGCTGCGAACACGTTGATGTGGTCGAGCAGCTCGCCATCGACCGTCTTAAGTCCTTGTTCGGCTCCGAATTCGCCAATGTGCAGCCCCACTCAGGCGCCCAGGCCAACGCAGCGGCGATGTTCGCCCTGATCCAGCCCGGCGACACCATCCTGGGGTTGAACCTCGCCCACGGTGGCCACTTGACGCACGGGATGCGAATCAACTTCTCCGGCAAGCTCTACAAAGTGGTCCCGTACGGAGTCGGCGAAGACACCATGCTGATTGACATGGCTGAAGTCGAGCGCCTGGCGGTTGAAAACAAGCCGAAGCTGATCGTCGCCGGCTGGTCCGCCTACTCCCGTCAGCTGGACTTCGCCGAATTCCGCCGGATCGCTGACCTGGTAGGCGCCTACCTGATGGTGGACATGGCCCATTTCGCAGGCTTGGTAGCCGCAGGGCTGCACCCCAACCCCGTGCCTCACGCCCACATCGTCACAAGCACCACCCACAAGACCCTTGGCGGCCCGCGCGGCGGTGTGATCCTGACCAACGACGCCGACATCGCCAAAAAGGTCAACTCCGCGGTGTTCCCCGGACAGCAGGGTGGCCCGCTGGAGCACGTCATTGCCGCCAAGGCTGTGGCATTCAAGCTCGCCGCTGAGCCGGCGTTCCGCGAGCGCCAGGAACGCACCCTGGAAGGCGCCCGCATCATCGCAGACCGCATGCTGTCTGCCGATGTTGCAGAGTCCGGCGTGACGGTCGTCAGCGGTGGTACCGACGTGCACCTGGTCCTGGTGGATCTGCGCAACTCGGAACTGGACGGCCAGCAGGGCGAAGACCGCCTGCACCGGATCGGCATCACCGTCAACCGCAACGCCGTGCCGTTCGACCCGCGTCCCCCGATGGTCTCTTCCGGCCTTCGAATCGGCACGCCGGCACTGGCCACCCGTGGGTTCGGAAAGGCAGAGTTCACCGAGGTTGCGGACATAATCGCCGCAGCACTCAAGCGCGAGTTCAGCGACGAGACCGTGGCGGAACTGCGGCAGCGGGTTGAAATCCTGGCCGGAAAGTTCCCGCTCTACCCCAACCTCTCCTCTGACACGAACGAGGTGGCATGATGGCCGATCTGCTTCCGGAGCACCCGGAATTCCTCTGGCACAACCCGGACCCGAAGCCTTCCTATGACGCAGTCATCGTTGGTGGCGGCGGGCATGGCCTGGCCACCGCCTACTTCCTGGCCAAAAACCACGGCATGACCAACATCGCCGTCCTCGAAAAGGGCTGGCTGGCCGGCGGCAACATGGCCCGGAACACCACCATCATCCGGTCCAACTACCTCTGGGACGAGAGCGCGGCTATCTATGAGCACGCCCTTAAGCTCTGGGAAGTCCTGCCGGAGGAGCTCGAATACGACTTCCTCTTCAGCCAGCGCGGCGTGATGAACCTCGCCCACACGCTGGGTGATGTCCGTGAAAGCATGCGGCGCGTGGGTGCGAACAAACTCAACGGAGTGGACGCCGAGTGGCTGGACCCGCAGCAGGTCAAGGAACTCTGCCCCATCCTGAACATCAACGACAACATCCGCTACCCCGTCATGGGCGCCACGTACCAGCCGCGGGCCGGTATCGCCAAGCACGACCACGTGGCCTGGGCCTTCGCCCGCAAGTGCGACGAACTGGGCGTGGACATCATCCAGAACTGTGAAGTCACCGGCTTCGTCAAGGACGGCAACCGCGTGGTGGGTGTCCAGACCAACCGAGGAACCATCAACACCGAAAAGGTGGGCCTGTGCGCCGCCGGGCACAGCTCGGTCCTGGCCGAAATGGCCGGCTTCCGGCTCCCTATCCAGTCCCACCCGCTGCAGGCGCTGGTTTCCGAATTGCATGAACCGGTCCACCCCACAGTCGTCATGTCCAACCATGTGCACGTGTACGTTTCCCAGGCCCACAAGGGCGAGCTGGTCATGGGCGCCGGAGTGGACTCCTACAACGGTTACGGCCAGCGCGGCTCGTTCCATGTGATCGAGCACCAGATGGCGGCCGCCGTCGAGCTCTTCCCGATCTTTGCCCGTGCGCACGTGCTCAGGACGTGGGGCGGCATCGTTGACACCACCCTGGACGCCTCTCCGATCGTGGGCACCACCCCGGTGGAGAACATGTTCGTGAACTGTGGCTGGGGCACCGGCGGCTTCAAGGGCACGCCGGCCGCGGGCCTTACCTTTGCGCACACCATCGCCACGGGAACGCCGCACGAACTGAACAAGCCGTTTGCGCTGGAGCGGTTCGAAACCGGCGCCCTGATCGACGAACACGGCGCAGCCGCCGTGGCCCACTAGAAGAGAGTCCGGACATGCTCCTCATTTCATGCCCCAACTGCGGCTCCCGCGACGAGACCGAGTTCCACTACGGCGGCCAGGCCCACGTGGCCTATCCGGAAAACCCGAACGAACTGAACGACCGCGAATGGGCCGAGTTCCTGTTCTACCGGGACAACACCAAGGGCGCCTTTGCCGAACGCTGGCTCCACAGCACTGGCTGCCGCCAGTGGTTCAACATGCTCCGCGACACGGTCACCTACGAGATCCAGGCGATCTACCCCATGGGCGCGCCCCGGCCTGACAAAGCTGCCCCGGCGCCTGAGTCCGGCACTGCCAGCACCGCCCCGGACAGCACCACCACCGGCACCGCGGCTCCCAGCATCGCTGCAACCAGCATTGCCCCAAGCACCGCCCCCGCCAGCACCACCGCCCCGGAAGGAGCAACCAAGTGACTTCCCAGAACGCCCGCCTCGCCGCCGGCGGACGCATCGACCGCACCATCTCCTGGCGTTTCACCGTGGACGGCGAGGAATTCACGGGCCACCCCGGTGACACGCTGGCCTCCGCCCTGCTCGCCAACGGCCGGATCGCCGTCGGCAACTCGCTCTACGAGGGCCGGGCCCGCGGCATCATGTCCGCCGGCGTAGAGGAAGCCAACGCGCTGGTGAAAATCGCGCCACGGTTCCCGGGCCACGTGGCTGAGTCCATGCTCCCCGCAACCACCGTCACACTGGTGGACGGCCTGAAGGCTGAACTGCTTAACGGCCTGGGCCGCCTGGATCCCGAGGAGGACCGCGCGGAGTACGACAAGAAGTACGTCCACACCGACGTCCTGGTGATCGGCGGCGGCCCCGCCGGCCTGGCCGCAGCCCGCGAAGCCGTCCGCACCGGCGCCCGCGTCATGCTGCTGGACGATCAGCCCGAACTGGGCGGATCCCTGCTGTCCGGTTCCACGGCCCCCGAGCTCGCGCAGACCATCGAAGGCAAGCCTGCCCTGGAATGGGTGGCGGATATCGAAGCTGAGCTCGTCTCCGGCGCGGAATCCACGGTCCTGAACCGCACCACCGCCTTCGGCGCCTATGACTCCAACTACGTCATCGCCGTCCAGAACCGCACCGACCACCTGTCCACCCCGGCAGCGTCCGGCGTGTCCAGGCAGCGTATTTGGCACATCCGTGCCAACCAGGTGGTGCTGGCTCCTGGCGCCCACGAACGCCCTCTGGTCTTCGAAAACAACGACCGGCCCGGCATCATGCTCGCCTCGGCAGTCCGCAGCTACCTGAACCGCTATGCGGTAGCCCCCGGACAGCGTGTTGTCATCAGCACCACCAACGACAGCGCCTACGCCCTGGCCGCGGACCTGCGCGCCGCCGGTGTCAAGGTCGCCGCCGTCGTCGACGCCCGCCCCAAGCTGACCGAGGTGGCCGCTGCCGCCGTCGAAGCCGGCACCCGGGTACTGGTCGGCAGCGCGGTGGCCAACACCGCCGCCGGAACCGATGCCGCCGGAACGGACGACGGCCGGCTGAACGCCGTCACCGTCCGCAGCATCAACGACGACGGCGAACTCACCTCTGGCATCGAAGAGATCGCCTGCGACCTGCTGGCTGTCTCCGGCGGCTGGAGCCCGCTGGTGCACCTCCACTCCCAGCGCCAGGGCAAGCTGCGCTGGGACGATGACCTGGCGGCCTTCGTGCCAAGCACCGTGGTCCCCAACCAGCAGACCATCGGCTCCGGTCGGGGCAGCTTCGAACTCGCCGACTGCCTCGCCGAAGGCATCTCGGCCGGGGCTGCGGCTGCCATCGCCGCCGGCTTCACCTCGGAAACCGAACCCGCCGTCATCGGCGAGCCGAAGGCGTCCGCCCCAACCCGCCAGCTGTGGCTGGTGCCCGGGCAGACCGGAACTCCGGACGACTGGCACCACCATTTCGTCGACTTCCAGCGGGACCAGAGCGTGGCAGACGTCCTTCGGTCCACCGGAGCCGGCATGCGTTCCGTGGAGCACATCAAGCGCTACACCTCCATCAGCACCGCGAACGACCAGGGCAAGACCTCCGGCGTCAACGCGATCGGCGTCATCGCCGCCGCGCTCCGCCAGGCAGGCGAAGCGTCCCGGGGTATCGGCGACATCGGCACCACCACCTACCGGGCTCCGTTCACTCCCGTAGCGTTCGCGGCTCTCGCCGGACGCCAGCGCGGCGAACTGTTCGACCCCGCCCGCGTCACCTCCATCCACCCCTGGCACGTTGCCAAGGGTGCCCTGTTCGAGGACGTCGGACAGTGGAAGCGTCCCTGGTACTACCCGCAGGGCAGCGAGGACATGGACGAGGCCGTGCTGCGTGAATGCGCTGCCGTCCGCGAATCGGTTGGCTTCATGGACGCCACCACGCTCGGCAAGATCGAAATCCGGGGCAAGGACGCCGGTGAGTTCCTCAACCGGATCTACACCAACGCCTTCAAGAAGCTCGCGCCCGGTTCCGCCCGCTATGGCGTGATGTGCCAGGCAGACGGCATGATTTTCGACGACGGCGTGACCCTGCGCCTGGACGAGGACCGCTTCTTCATGACCACCACCACCGGCGGCGCCGCGAAGGTGCTGGACTGGCTGGAGGAGTGGCTCCAGACGGAGTGGCCGGAACTGGATGTGCACTGCACTTCGGTGACCGAACAGTGGAGCACCATTGCCGTCGTCGGGCCTAAATCCCGCGCGGTCCTGGCCAAGGTGGCACCGGAGCTCGCCGCCAACGGCGGCCTGGAAACCGAAGCCTTCCCGTTCATGACCTTCCGCGAAACCACCCTCGCCTCGGGCGTCCGTGCCCGGGTCTGCCGGATCTCCTTCTCCGGTGAACTGGCCTACGAGATCAACGTGCCTGCCTGGTACGGGCTGAACACCTGGGAAGCTGTTGCCGCGGCCGGCGCCGAATTCAACATCACCCCGTACGGCACCGAGACCATGCACGTGCTCCGCGCCGAGAAGGGCTACCCGATCGTTGGCCAGGACACGGATGGCACCGTCACCCCGCAGGACGCAGGGATGGAATGGATCGTCTCCAAGGCCAAGGAATTCATCGGCAAGCGCTCCTACGCCCGTGCCGATGCCCAGCGCGGTGACCGTAAGCACCTGGTCAGCGTGCTGCCCATCGACGGCACCATCAGGTTGCCGGAAGGAACCCAACTGGTGGAAAAGGGCATCCCGGTGAACTCCGCCTACGGCCCGGTGCCCATGCAGGGTTTTGTCACCTCGAGCTACCACAGCGCCGCACTGGGCCGCTCCTTCGGCCTGGCACTGATCAAGAACGGCCGCAACCGGATCGGCGAGACCCTGGTGGCCGTCGCAGGAAACCAGGTGGTTGACGTTGTTGTCGCAGAAACCGTACTTTTTGACCCCGAAGGGACCCGCAAAGATGGCTGAAACAGCAGCACCCGCAACCAAGAAGAACCTCTCCCTCCGGACCAGCCCGGCTGCACTGCTCCGGGCGGCATTTGAAAGCGGCTCCGTCCGCGGCACCGTGGAACTGAGCGAAATCACGTTCCTGACCATGGTGGGCATTCGGGTTGGCCGGAACACCGAAGCCGGGCAGCGGATCGCCTCTGTCACGGGCGGCCTGCCCGCAACGTGCGGTGACGTGAGCGGTGCCGGAGACACCTCCGTGCTGTGGCTCGGGCCCGAGGAATTCCTGGTGGTGGCACCCCTGGAAGCCCACGAATCCCTCGGCGGTGACCTTCTCCAGGCGCTCCGGGAAGCCCTCGCGGACGGCGAAGGCCAGGTAGTGGACCTCTCCGCCAACCGCACCACGTTCGAACTCACCGGGCCGCGGTCCCGGGCCGTCCTGGAAAAGGGCTGCTCGCTGGACCTCCACCCCCGCGCGTTCAAAACCGGAACCGCGCTTTCCACGGAAATCGGAAACATCCCGGTGGTCCTGTGGAAAACCGGCGACGAGAGCTACCGGATTTTCCCGCGGGCCTCCTTCGCAGAGTTCCTGGGCCGCTGGCTCCTCGATGCCATGCGGGAATACGCCTCCCCTGAGGTCCCTTAATGGCACTTAGCGTCCTGGATCTGTTTTCCGTTGGCATTGGGCCGTCGTCGTCACACACGGTCGGCCCGATGCGGGCAGCGAAGCTGTTCGCCGACGGGCTCAAAAGCGAAGGACACCTGAGTTCCACCAGGCGCGTGCAGGCCGAACTGTTCGGCTCCCTCGGGGCCACCGGGCGGGGCCACGGCTCGGATAAGGCCGTGGTCCTGGGCTTTAAGGGGCTGGACCCCGAAACCGTGGATACCACAACAGCTGATGACCAGGTGGCCGCAGCGGCCCTCGACGCCGAACTTTGGGTGGGCGGGGTCCACCGCGTGGATTTCAATTGGGACGAAGACGTGGTGCTGCACCGGCGCAAGTCCCTCCCTGCGCACCCCAACGGCATGACATTCCGCGCCCTGGACCACGCCGGGACCGTCCTCAGCGAGCGGAGCTTCTATTCGATTGGGGGCGGCTTCGTCGTTGACGGCGACGCCGACGCCAGCGACCGGGTGGTGGCCGACGCCACCGTCCTGCCCTACGAGTTCAGTACGGCCGACGAACTCCTGGCGATCTGCCGCCGGGAAGGCATGTCCATCTCAGACGTCATGCTCGCCAACGAGCTGACCTGGCGCACCGAAGCGGAGCTCCGGGAGAAGTTGCTGGGCCTCTGGGCGGTGATGCGCGAATGCGTGGACAACGGCTGTGCGGCGGAAGGGATTCTTCCAGGCGGTCTGAACGTGAGGCGCCGGGCGCCGTCGTTATTCCAGACCCTCACGGCGGACACCGGGGTGACCGACCCGCTCCGGGCGATGGAGTGGGTCAACCTGTTCGCCCTTGCCGTCAACGAGGAAAATGCTGCCGGCGGCCGGATCGTCACCGCACCCACTAACGGCGCGGCCGGCATCGTCCCCGCGGTGTTGCACTACTACGTGAAGTTCGTTCCCGGCGCCAACGACGACGGCGTGATTCGCTTCCTGCTGGCGGCTGCCGCCGTCGGAATCCTGTTCAAGATCAACGCCTCCATTTCCGGAGCCGAAGTAGGATGCCAGGGTGAGGTGGGTTCCGCCTGCTCCATGGCCGCCGCCGGCCTCTGTGAAGTGCTGGGCGGCACGCCTGCGCAGGTGGAGAACGCCGCCGAAGTGGGGATCGAACACAACCTCGGCCTGACCTGCGACCCCGTGGGCGGGCTGGTGCAGATCCCCTGCATCGAACGGAACGCGATCGCCAGCGTGAAAGCCATCAACGCCGCCCGCCTTGCACTGCACGGCGACGGCAGTCACAAGGTATCCCTCGACAAGGCCATCAAGACCATGAGGGAGACCGGCGCCGACATGATGTCCAAATACAAGGAGACCTCACGGGGCGGCCTCGCGGTAAACGTCATCGAATGCTGACTCGGTGAAGTACCTCTAGCCCCGGGTGTGCACACGCACCCGGGGCCTATCCCATTACTCGAATGCCTGGCTTCACAGGCGCCCTGTCTCTTTGGAGCAAGAAGTGACCCTAAAACGACTCCCTTACGAAAATGTCGCCGTCGCGGGCAGCAGCCGTGTGAAGCGCGGCATGGCTGAGATGCTCAAGGGCGGCGTCATCATGGACGTCGTCAACGTCGAACAGGCCCGCATCGCCGAAGACGCCGGTGCCGTGGCAGTGATGGCGCTGGAACGCGTTCCGGCCGATATCCGTGCCCAGGGCGGCGTGTCCCGCATGTCCGATCCTGACATGATCGAGGCGATCATTGACGCCGTGTCCGTGCCGGTCATGGCCAAGGCCCGGATCGGCCACTTCGTCGAAGCCCAGGTCCTGCAGTCCCTGGGCGTGGACTACATTGACGAGTCCGAGGTCCTGACCCCGGCCGACTACATCAACCACATCGACAAGTGGAACTTCACCGTTCCCTTCGTCTGTGGCGCCACGAACCTGGGTGAGGCGCTGCGCCGCATCAACGAGGGCGCGGCAATGATCCGGTCCAAGGGCGAGGCCGGCACCGGAGACGTCTCCAACGCCACCGGGCACATGCGCCAGATCCGCGCCGAAATCGCCAAGCTCGCTGCCCTGCCCGAGGATGAGCTGTACGTCGCGGCCAAGGAACTGCAGGCCCCGTACGAACTGGTCAAGGAAATCGCGACCACCGGCAAGCTTCCGGTGGTGCTCTTCACCGCCGGCGGCATCGCCACCCCGGCGGACGCGGCGATGATGATGCAGCTCGGCGCCGACGGCGTGTTCGTCGGTTCCGGCATCTTCAAGTCCGGCAACCCGGCCCAGCGCGCCGCCGCCGTCGTCAGGGCTACTGCCTACTATGACGACCCCGACGTCATCGCCAAGGTCTCCCGCGGGCTCGGCGAAGCCATGGTGGGCATCAACGTGGACGACATCCCGCAGCCCCACCGCCTCGCAGAGCGCGGCTGGTAACGCTCCGTTCACGCGACGCCGGTCCCTCACCTCTCTTGGGTGGGGGACCGGCGTCGTGCTTTAACTTGAGTTATATCCTCGGCTCCTGGCGGCCCGTGTGGTTGGCGCGGTCCGGAACGGGTACAACTAAGGCATGACGACTTCCCTGGTGCTTGGTCCCATGATGCGGTACGTGGATGAGACCTCCGCCAGCATCTGGTTGGAGACCCGGAACGATTCCCGCGTCACCGTCCGGGCCGGCCATCGCAGCTGGGAGGCCCGCACCTTCGCCGTTCACGGCCACCACTACGCCCTGGTGGAGGCCGATGGGATTGAGCCAGGGTCCGTGCTTCCCTACACTGCTGAAATCGACGGCGTCCAAGTCTGGCCCGAGCCAGCATCCGGGTTTCCGCCCCCGGTGATCGCCACCTTGAAACCCGGCAAGCCACTGCGCATGGCCTACGGCTCCTGCCGCACCAGCGTCCCGCACGATGCGACCGGCAACCGGACACACGGCGTCGACTCGCTCCGCGCCTACTCACTGGCGATGGCCTCCCGTGGAGGCGTGGCATGGCCGGACCTGGTGGTTTTCCTGGGCGACCAGGTGTACGCCGACCTGACGAGCGAGCAGATGCAGGATTTCATCCGGAGTCGCCGGGACATGGAGGAACCGCCGGGGGAGGAGCTGAAGGACTATGAGGAGTATGCCCACCTCTACAACCTCGCCTGGTCCGACCCTGCGAACAGGTGGCTGCTGTCCACCCTGCCCAGTGCCATGATCTTCGATGACCACGACATCCGCGACGACTGGAACGCCTCACTGAGCTGGAAGAAGGAAATGGAAGCCACCTCATGGTGGCATCAGCGGATTGTCGCCGGACTGGCCTCCTACTGGGTCTACCAGCACCTGGGCAACCTCTCGCCCCAGGAGCGGCTGGGCGATGCCATCTGGCAGCGGATCATCCGGCACCGGGATGAAGCCGAACTCGACCTCAGCGCCGACCTGGACAGTTTCGCGGATCGTGCCGATCAGGAGCCGGAATCCTACCGGTGGAGTTTCTGCCGGGACTTCGGAGACACCAGGCTGATCGTAGTTGACTCCCGTGCCGCCCGGAACCTGGCACCGGAGGACCGCGCCCTGCTCGATGGTGCGGAAATGGCCTGGCTTGACGGCCAGATGCGCGGCGGATTCCGTCATCTGCTGGTGGCTACGTCACTGCCTTTCCTGCTGCCGATGGGCCTGCACCACGTCGAGTCGTGGAATGAAGCTGTCTCCGAGGGCGCGTGGGGAAAGCGCCCAGCCCGGGCCGGCGAGAAGCTGCGCCAAGCGGTGGATCTCGAACACTGGGCCGCGTTCCAAAAAAGCTTCCGGGAGGTGGCATCCATGGCGGCCGAGGTTGCCGATGGCGAGCGCGGTGCGTCCCCGGACACCGTCATGTTCCTGTCCGGGGACGTGCACTTCTCCTACGTCGCGGAGGTTGAACGTTCCTCGGGCAGCCGGATCATGCAGGCGGTCTGTTCCCCGATCCGCAATCCCCTTCCCCGGCTGATGAGATACTTCGGGGCCATCATGGCCTACGGACTCGCTGCCCCGGTAGGGGCACTGGTAGCGCGATCAGCGCGCGTGCCGGAGCCGCCTTTCCGCTGGAAACGCGTCAAGGGGCCCTGGTTCAACAACAACCTTGCCAGCCTGGAGGTCGCGCCTGACGGCCTGAAACTGTGGTGGCAAACGGGGGTCGTGGAAGAAGGCGACGAACTGCACCCACGGCTCGAGACGGTGGCAGCCCTTACCGTGGCTCCCCGGAGCTCCCGGGATCGCGCGGCGGAAAGCGGACGAACATTGCCTAAAAGCCGTGTGCCGCCGGAGCGTGGCTAGGCCGCGAGCCAGACAGTGCCCTCGAGGTACCGGACGCACGTGCCGGAGAGCAGGGTGCGCTCCCCTTCCACACGGCAGAGCACAGTTCCGCCGCGGGCCGAGAGCTGGCGGGCAGAAAGGACGTTAGTGCCCAACCTGCCGGCCCACAGAGGTGCCAGTTGGGAGTGTGCCGAGCCGGTTACCGGGTCCTCGTCGATGCCCGCCCGGGCACCAAAGAACCGGGAGACGAAGTCGTGGCCGGTTCCGTCACCCGCAGCGGTGACGACGACGCCGCGAACCGGCAGCTTTGCAATGGCCCCAAAGTCGGGGGTCAGGGTGCGCACCGTCTCGGCATCCTTCACGATATGGATGAGGTCCGTTGCCAGGAAGGCCTCGAGTGCCCGAACGCCGAGGGCTTGGGCGACCGAGGGGTCCACGGCCACCGGTTGGGGCATTTCGGAAGGGAAGTCCAGGATGAAGCCGTCGCCGTCGCGCTCGACAAAAAGCCAGCCGCTGCGGCTCCAGAACTGCAGCCGCTTGGCGTCCGGGTGGACATCGGTGAAGAGGTACGACGCCGTGGCCAAGGTCGCGTGTCCGCAGAGGTCAACCTCAATGGCCGGCGTGAACCAGCGGAGGTGGTACGCGGGTTGCGAGGAGTCGAAGGGTGGGGCCTCAGCCGGGATCTCGGCAACAACGAAGGCTGTCTCGGAAAGGTTGTTCTCCTCGGCGAGCTGCTGGAGGACGTCGTCTTCCAGCCAGGCCTGCAGAGGCATCACGGCTGCCGGATTCCCTTCGAACAGCTGTGTGGCGAAGGCATCGATGTGGATCAGTGGTATGTGCATACCTCTCACCGTAGTGGCAAACTGGACTGGAAAAACAGAGCCAGTTAGAGAAAATGGCCTGCTGGGCGGCGGCTCAAACCCTTAAGCGCTCAGGAAGCCGCCGCTTGCCCAGCGCCGCAGCGACTGCCGCTCGCCGTCGTCGAACTCCATCAGTGCCACCCGGCACAGCTCTTCGACGTCGTCGGTCCAGGCCGCTGCCAGCGCTTCCGCCGTGGCGGTCTCATCCAACTGGAAATTGACATAGCCCAGGCCCTGGATCACGAAGTTCACCGCACCACGCGATACCGGTTGGCCTGCCGTGACACAGTCATCCCTGACCAGCCGGGAAAGGTCGCTGCGGTTGACGGGCTGCTCCTGAAGCCTTGCCGCCATCGCCTGGAACAACTGCCGGAACTGGGCTTCCGAGAGCGCGGGCACGTCGGTCACCCTCGTCACCCGCTCCTCGATGCCGGGCTCGGCCTCGGCTTCGACGGGCAGGTCGTCACTGGAGAACCGTTGCCCGTCCCACACCCAGCCGCCGCGTGAAGGCGAGTATTCAACGCCTTGGCCGATCTGCGCCACCCACGTCCCGAATTTCCCAAAGCCGCCCCAGTCAGTCTTCAGTGAAGGATCCACCGTGAGAGCCCTATGGGCGACCATGGCCCCCACAACCGGGCCGGGTGCGGTGCGGACGAGGTCGCAGACTTCCCGAATCGCGGCGGAAACGGGCTTGGATTTTGTTTTCGGCTTTGTCTTCGCCGCTCCTTGCGCCTCACGCTGGGGCTGGACGGAGGCCACGGCGTGGATGGGCTCCGCGGTGGTGCCGTTGAGGATCGCCACAAAGTCGTGGGACTCCACCACGCTGTCCGCCATCTCGCGGTACGCGAAGGCCACGGCGCCGGCGGCAATGACTGTGGTCAGCTTGTCCGCGGCCCGGAAACGCTGGATCAGGGACGTGAAATCGGCGTCGGCCGAAGCGATGAAGAACTCATCGATTTCGCTGACACCCGTCAGTGTGTCCATCGCGTCCAGTACGAGGTTGATATCCGTGCTGCTCTTGCCCCGCTGCGTCAGCGACGGGCAGTCGATGACCCGAAAGCCCGCCCGGGTCCAATAGGTGCGGTACTTCGAGAACGCCACTGGGTTCAGGTAGCAGTTGCGGATCAGGAAGCGGCGCGAATCCTCTCCGGGTCCGCCGGCGGACAGCGCATCAGCCCAGTGCTTGGGGTCTTCGGCAAACCTCCTCGCCGCCTGCGGATCCAGTGCCTGCAGGCCCAGGTAGACGTTGTCGAAATCGACAAACATGGCTGCCCGGAGCCCTGGCCGACGGGTGGTGGTGCGTGCCTCATCCATTGGCTTAGTGTGCCAGCAATTTGCGGCCCTGTGGCGTTTTTGGGGGACATCAGGCTTAACGCAAGAGGTCGACGGCGGGTGGTCCCGCCGTCGACCCCTGCCTTGGTTCCTAGCGGGTGACTTCCTCGAACGTGGCTCCCTGCGGAACGTTGCGGCTCAGGCCAACCGTGAAGGTGTTGGGTCCGCTGCGGGTGACGGCGATTCCGCATTTGGCGGCCTTGGCGCGGGGAGTCAGGTCCTGGATGGCGGCGTCGATGGTGTGATCGATGGCCGAGCGGTCCCAGATTTTCAGCGTTACGGAATCAGTGGTTTCAAACATCATTGTCAGTACTTTCACTCATGCAGTCGACGGCCCCACGTCGTTGTTTGGAGCCGCATCCTCGTCGGTGAGGATTGCTGGTTCAGGTAGGCGGGAAACGAATTCCCTCATTCATGGTTCACGGTTGCAAGAGGGGTTGACAACCGAAATGCCCAAAGTGTGACCGATTACACGCCCGCCATGGACGCAAAAATTCAACGGCGGTAATCTTTCCCAAGGGCACGCCGAACCGGTGCCCTGTCTGCAAAGGCGCCGCCGTAGCGGCGGGCGCCGCGTTTCGGCCCACGCCCTGGGGGCAACGGTCAGGCCATCCTGCGCCGAGCCGGCGAAGCCGCGGCCCGGCCGCACAAACTGCCACACATCCTTTGATGGAAACCGATCTTTCCAGGGGCAAACAATGAACACTTACGTCCGTCGATTCGCCATGTTGTCAGCAGCGACGCTTGTCGCCCTCACGATGGGGCTGCCGGCAGCGCAGGCAGCCAACCACCACGCCAGTTGTGTAGGGCTCATCGTCTCTGCGGAGGCCACCGCCGGTGTGCTCGACGTCAACACCTACAAGGCCATCGCCGAAGCTGGCGGGTTCGCCACATTCGGGGAGTTCGTCAAAGGCGGAGCGCAAATCCACCTCGGCTCCGCGGAGGCCTGCTTCCCGCAGTAGGCCCTCCCATGGAGATTGACGACGGCGGGAATATCCCGCCGTCGTCCCGTTCCGGTTCGCCTAGTGGCCCGGTTTCTCAGGCGAGGGCGCCCACCTCGTCGCCGAGGACGGCGGCTTCGCCGGCGTCAGCTGCGGAGGCAAGCAGGCTGACGGTGACGGGCTCAAATCCATCTGCGCTGACGTGCACGGTAATCGCGCCCGCCATCGTGGGCCGGACGACGGCGAGCAGCCGGCCGTCGAATGACGTGTGGCTCGTCCCGGTGTAGGTTTCGGTAGTGTCGGGCCGGGCGCTGCCCAGCCCCTGCAGCACGCCGGCGCCCTCCACCGTCACAGCGACTCGATGTTCAACGTTCGTGGCCAGGATCCCGTTGGCATCACGGAACTCGATGGCCACATAGCTGAGGTCCGAGTGATCGGCGCGGAGCTCGGTGCGGTCGGCATTGGCGGTCAGGCGGACATCCGCGGTGGCCGTGCAAAGCATGGTGCGGCCCTGCTCGGCACCGCCGACGTAGCCGACTGCCACCAGTTCGCCGGGCTCATATGTGAGCTCGAAGTGCGCCCGGAACCGGTGGTCCGGTCCGGCCGGGACGCGGCCCACGGGGCTTCCGTTCAGGAGCAGCTCCACCTCGTCGGCATCGCTGTAGACCTCCACCTTGACGGGTGAGCCCGCCGGGACATCCCAGCTCCAGCTGGAGATGCTGTCCGTCCACGTCCAGGGGCCCATGCCGTGTTCGCGGGCGTAGTTCCCGGGGCGCTGGACGGCAATGTAGGGCTCGTGGCGCAACCCAAAGACCGTCTGGCGGTAATAGGAGGCGGGCCGGCGGTAGCCGGTGATGTCGATGTCACCGCACCAGGCCAGCAGCCACGGATAGGGCGCTCCCAATGCGGGTGCCCCCGCGCTCTCATCGGTGTACTGCACCCGGCCGATGCCTGCTTCGCCGAGGTAGTCCCAACCGGTCCAGGTGTAGTCGCCGATCACGTGCGGGTTCTCCTCCACAAGCTTCCAGAGGACGTCGATGCGGTCCGGGAACGTTTCGGTTCCAACGATGATCCTGTTGGGGAAGAGTTCCTTGTCCTGGACATAGCGCCCGTCGCCGTAGTTGATGCCGGCAACATCCACCGCCGCGTGCGATTCCGCGGTCCGTTCCGAGACGAGGGCAGAGGCGCTGATGCGGCCCATCGCTTCGCCGGCCTCGCTCATCATGGCGTTAACGCCCTGGCTGTCGTCTCCTGCTCCAGCCTGCTTCATCATCTCCGCAGCATCCGCGATGACCGATACGAAACCGTTGATGCCGTTGGTGGTGTACCGGGTGGGATCGAGGGACCTGATCTTCTCGGCGATCCGGCGTCCCCAGCCGGAGCCCAGTCCGCTGCCGGTTTCCGGGATCTCGTTGCCGATGGAGTAGAGCACCACGGACGGGTGGTTGAAGTCTTTGGCCACCATGGCCTCGACGTCGCGTTCCCACCATTCGGGGAAGGATAGCGAGTAATCGAAGGAGGACTTTCCTTCGGTCCACACGTCGAAGGATTCGTCCATGACCAGCATGCCGTGCTTGTCGCAGGCGTCCAGCATCGCTTGGCTGACCGGGTTGTGGGCGCTCCGGATGGAGTTGAAGCCGGCCTCCTTGAGCAGCTGGATCCGGCGCTCCTCCGCGCGGGCGATGGTGGCCGCGCCGAGGACGCCGTTGTCGTGGTGGATGCAGGCGCCGCGCAGTTTGACGGTCTCGCCGTTGATCTGGAGGCCGTTGAACGGGTCAAGCTGGAGGGACCGGATGCCGAAGATGGTGGTGTCTTCCTGCAGCACCTCCAGGACGTCGCGCAGTTTGGTCCGCGCCGAATAAAGATGCGGGGTGTCCACGCCCCACAGTTTTGGTTCGGTGACGTAGAGGCGTTGGCGGACGACGGCGGTGCTGCCCGCCTTCAGCGTCACGGGTGCGGAGCCGACGGCGACCACCTTGCCGTCGCCGTCGTGCACTTCCGTTCCCACCGTCACGGTGGCGGTAGACAGTCCCTCGTTCTCCACCGTGGTGGCGACCTCGACGACGGCACGCCCGGCCGTGATGTCCGGCGTCGCGATCCGGACCCCGTTAGGCGCGAGGTGCACCAGTTCGGTCACTGACAGGAACGTGTCCCGGTAGATGCCGGCGCCGGAGTACCAGCGTGAGTCCTGGTGGACGCGCGCATCAACGCGGATGGTGTTGGGCTGGCCGTACCTCAGGAAAGGGTCCAGCCGGATATTGAACGTGGAGTAGCCGAAGGGGCGCTGGCCGGCGAAGTCCCCGTTGACGAAGACCATCGCATCCCGGTAAACGCCCTGAAACTCGAGGGCGATGCGCTTTCCCCGGTAGTCCTCGGGCACGTCGAAAGTCTTGGAGTACTCGAAGGTGCCGTCAGGGAAGTAGCCGGTGTGCGAACCCTGGGCGGAATCGGCCGAACGCGGCAGCCCGATCAGCGCATCGTGCGGCAGCGTGACAGGCTGCGGCGGGGCGAGGGGGCCCGAAAACTCAGCGAAGAGGCTGACCTTCGGCCGTACGGCCCATCCTGCATTGAACGAAGCGCGGGTCATCGGTTTCTCCCTTGTAAGCGATGTGGGTCCAGCCCGCGGGAAGCAGGTGGAGGTCCAAAGTCTGTTTCGGTGATTCCTGGATTTAGTATCACGTGTCAATGAAGAAGATCATTGATTGGTATCACGTGTCAACCATCCGGAAAGAGAGTCTGGCGTTTCGGGACATACCTCCGGCGGTCCCCAAATCAGATGAGCTGCCAGCAACCGCTGGCAGCTCATCTGGGGTCTAGGTGGACGTCTTGTCCGCAACCCGGTTTCCCGGGACCAGCGCGTAAAAGGGGGTGCAGCCCTCCCGGGTCCCGGGGGAGATGTTGGAACGGACGATGGCTGCGCGTTCCAGCGCGGCCAGGTGGTACCTGACGCAGTTCCGCGAAGCCGTGACTGCGGCGCTGATATCGGCCACCTTGCTGGCCCCGTTGCTTGCAAGGTAGTCGATGATGAGGGATCTGACCGTGGCGCGCCGCCCATCGTTGCTGCTGTCGGCGGGGCGTACCAGTGTTCGGGTCTGAACTTCGAGGGACATGTGCCGCAGCCTTTCAGCGAACTGTCGCGTGCTCGCGTTCCTGGTGCTCTGCCGCCGTATCGGTGGGAGGGGCGCCGCCGGCGGATGCCGCCGTCGTGCTGTCCACGAGTGCGGATTCCCGATCATGGTTCCGGCCGATCACCGCTGTGGCGATCGCGTTGCCCAGGATGTTGGTGGCCGTGCGGCCCATGTCCAGGAGCTGGTCGATCACCAGCAGGACGCCGATGCCTGCTGCGGGAATGCCAAAGGCGGGCACGACGGCGGCAACCACCACGAGTGAGCCGCGCGGCACGCCGGCCATCCCCTTGCTGCTGAGCAGCAGCATGGCGGTCATCGCGATCTGCTGGCCCAGGTCCATGTCGATGCCGTAGGCGTTGATCAGGAAGACCGACGCGAACGTCATGTACATCATGGAACCGTCCACGTTGAAGGAGTAGCCCAGGGGCAGCACAAAGCCGGTAGTGCGCTTCTCGATGCCAAACCTGGTGAGGCCCTCGATGAGCTTAGGCAGGGCGGCCTCGCTGCTGGAGGTGGCGAACGCGATGACCATCGGTTCGCGAACAATTCGGACCAGCCGGAAGGCGGCCTTACCCAGGAAGCCGACTGCCACGGCGATCATGACCACCCAGAGTGCGGAGAGCGACACGTAGAAGCCGCCGATGAACGACGCGTACGTGGCGAAAGCGTCCAGGCCCTCGGCGGTGAAGGCCGCTGCGATACCGGCGAAGACACCCACAGGGGCCGCCTTCATCACGTAGCCGGTGACCTTGAGCATGACGCCCATCAGTTCATCGATGGCATCCGCGATCGAGGAGCGGCCCTTCTTCCGGAGGTTCAGCAGGGCGATGCCAAAGAGCGCGCCGAACACCAGGATCTGCAGGGGGTTGTTGGCCGTCAGGGCCGCGAAGACGCTCGTGGGGATGATGTTGGTGACGAACTCCGCGTAATCGAGGGTCTTCGTTTCCATCCCGGCATCGCCGCCCGCCACGAGGTTGAGGCCGTGGCCCACATTGAGCACGTGCGCGGTGATGAAACCGAAGGCGCCCACCAGGACGGAGGCGGAGAGGAACCAGATCATCGACCGGCCGAAGAGCTTCCCCACTCCGGCGGACTTGGCAGCGCCTGCGATGCCGGAGACCAGGGTGGCGAAGATCAGCGGGGCGATGATCATCTTGATCAGGTTCAGGAACATGTGGGTCACGGTGTCCAGGACAGACACCACCGATTCGCGGGTGGCATCCGGCAGTAGCCAGTGGAACACGAGCCCGGTGATGATTCCGATAACGAGTGCTGCCAGGATCCACATGGTTGATTTGTTTTTCATGATCACTCCTTGGGTGAGGCCGGGCTGGTGGCCCGGTAGCGGAACGGCCTTCATCATTGAGTGCCGCTTTCTCTCTGGCCGGTCCGGGAATCCGGGCACGTCGGTGTGCCCCTGCTCCCTGGACGGGCGGGTGGTGATGGGTGTTGTTCCTAAGCGGGCCTGCGGGTTAGCGGGCGGTTGGGGACTCTTTGCTCAGGTTGGCGAGGCGTTCGGGGCTGAGGAGTTCCAGAAGTTGGGTGTGGGTGAGGAGGCCGTGTTCGAGGACGAGTTCGGCGACGCCTTTGCCGGTGGCAAGGGCTTCCTGGGCGATCGCTGTGGCGGTGGCGTAGCCGAGGTGGGGGTTCAGGGCGGTGACCAAGCCGATGGATTGTTCGACCGTGCGGCGGAGGTGATCGGTGTTGGCGGTGATGCCGCGGATGCAGCGTGCGGTGAGGGTGCGGCTGGCTGCTTCCAGGTGCGAGATGCTCTTGTGGAGGCTGTGGACGATGATGGGTTCGAAGGCGTTGAGCTGGAGCTGCCCGGCTTCGGCGGCCATCGTGATGGTGACGTCGTTGCCGATTACCTCGTAGGCCACCTGGGAGACCACTTCCGGGATGACCGGGTTGATCTTGCCGGGCATGATCGAGGAGCCTGACTGCACGGCCGGGAGGTTGATTTCGCCGAAACCGGCGCGGGGGCCGGAGGAGAGCAGGCGCAGGTCGTTGCAGATTTTGGAGAGCTTCACGGCGACGCGTTTGAGGACTCCGGAGAGGTGGACGAAGGCGCCGACGTCCTGGGTGGCTTCGATCAGGTCCGGGGCGGTGAGCAGCGGCAGGCCGGTGATGTGGGCCAGGTGCCGGCAGGCGGTTTCGGCGTAGCCGGCGGGGGCGTTCAGGCCGGTGCCGATGGCGGTGGCGCCAAGGTTGATCTCATGGATAAGGAGCTCGGCTTCGGCGAGGCGCAGGCGGTCTTCGCCGATAGTGACGGCGTACGTACCGAATTCCTGGCCCAGGGTCATCGGGACGGCGTCCTGGAGCTGGGTGCGGCCCATCTTGACGACAGTGCGGAATTCCAGGGCCTTTGAGGCACAAGCTTCCTCAAGTTCCGCGAGGGCGTCGAGCAGTTCCCGGGCGGCGAAAATGGTGCCCAGTTTCACGGCGGTCGGGTAGACGTCGTTGGTGGACTGGGAGAGGTTGACGTGGTCGTTGGGGTGCAGGCGTGCGTAGTCGCCTTTGGGGTGGCCAAGGATTTCCAGGGCGCGGTTGGCGATGACCTCGTTGGCGTTCATGTTCGAGGAGGTGCCGGCGCCGCCTTGGATGACGTCGACGACGAATTGGTCGGCCAGGTGCCCGTTCATCACGTCCGTGCAGGCGGCTTCGATGGCGGTGGCCCGTTCGGTGTCGAGGAGGCCAAGTTCGTGGTTGGTGCGGGCGGCTGCAAGTTTGACGGCGGCAAGGCCGCGGACCAGGTGCATGTTGGAGGACAGCGGCTGGCCGGTGATGGGGAAGTTTTCGACGGCGCGCAGGGTGTGGACACCCCAGTAGGCGGTGGCGGGGATATTGCGGTCACCGAGGAGATCGTGTTCGGAGCGGGTCTCCGGAACGGCATCAAGGGTGGGCAGGTCGGTGGTCATGGGGGTCCTCACAGGGCTTCGTTGACGGGCGTGGACGGCATGGCGGGAGCCGTTTTGGGGCGTAGTTGATGGCACCGCGGGATGGCGGAGGCACGGGTGGACTGCGGAATAGCGGGCGAATTTAGCCGGTACGGCCTGCCCCGGTGGGACCACCGCCAGGGACGATGGTGCCGAGGGCACACTCCACCCCGTGCAGGTGCATGGTCATGGCCTGGGACGCATCTTCGGCGGAGCCGCGCTCAATGGCCTCGAAGATTCGGGCGTGTTCATCGCCTGATTCCTTGCGCCGGTCGGCAACGAGGTTGAGGGTGTTGGACTGGTTCGCCATCGCCTCACAGATGTCCGAGAGGAATGATTCGAAGACGCCGTTGCCGCTGGACCGGGCGATGGTGACATGGAATTCGGTGTTAAGCTGCACCCACTGTTGCAGGTTCTCAGCTTCCGACATTTCGCGGAGAATTTCCCGGAGGGCTTCCAGGTCCTCGTTGGTGCGGCGTTGGGCGGCCAGGCCTGCGGCCGGAACCTCTACATGGGGGCGGGCCTCAACGAGGGCGCTGGCGGAGTACTTGCCGAGCTTGAGGTCCTGGGCCACTTTGTCGGCGATGACAAAGGTGCCCTTGCCGGTGTGGGTGGCGGTCAGTCCGAGGGCTGTGCAGGAACGCAGGGCCTCGCGGACCATGGTGCGGCTGACTCCGTATTGCTTGGCCAGGGAGGCCTCTGAGTCCAACCGCGTACCGACAGGGATTTTGCCGCCTTCGATGGCACCGCGGAGCGAAGCAAAAACCGCTTCGGCCGCACCGACGCGTACCACCCGGTCTTGTCTAGCTGTCCAGCTGTCCAACAGGTCCATGTAACGAGCATGTCACTAGTAACACTGCGTGTCAACGCACCGCCGGAGTGTTGCCGAAAATAAGGCCTCAGGTGGTCTCGCCCTGGACGATCCTGACCATCGGCCGCGGGTCATGCACCTGCTGCGTTGCCTCTTTCTGGTGCAGCTCAGCCAGGTCTGCCGCGATCTGCTCCATGAGTGCGTCGTCCTGCATGAGCACAGTCGTCAGTCGGGGGGAGACGAGCTGTCCCACCTCCGTTGCATCCACGCCAACCACCGAGAGATCGCCCGGGGTCTTGAGCCCGAGAGCCCGGCCGGCGGCCAGAACGGCGATGGCAACGTCGTCGTTGTAGCAGCCAACCCCCATCGGCGTGCCCTGCGCTGCGAAGGCTTCGAGGGCCGCCTTCGCCCCTGCCAGCTTGAGTGGAATGTCCAGCCGTTCCGGCGTTGGCAGTCCCCGGGCGCGCACCGCAGCTTTCATCCCCGCATAACGTGGTGGCCCGAAGGGGTCCTGCCGTTCGTCAACCAAGGCGGCGAAGGCCAGCCGGCGGGGTCCGTCGCGAAGCAGTTCCTCCGCCATGGCCCTGCCCACGAGGAAGTTGAGGTCCCCTTCAGGTTCCCGTGAGTGCCTGTACCGCGGAATGGCCACCGCTCCGGTCGCCTCCAGCGTTTCGCGGTCTTCGGGGGTCAGGACTCCAATGTCCACCACGGCCACCGGCCGGAAGTGCAGGATGGCGGCAAGGGTTTCCGCCGCATCGCGCCCGGCGAAGCGCACCACCACGCTCAGGCCGTGGCGGGCAGCCTGGGCGCTGACGCCGTCCACGAGATCCTGCAAGTTGGTACCGAACGTCGCGTTGGGGATGAGTACCACAAGGATGTCGCTGCGTCCGGTCACCAGGGCTCGTCCGGCGGGCGACGGTTTGTACTGAAGCTCAGCTGCGGCCTTGAGTACTTTTTGCTGGGTCTGCTCCGGGAAGCGGGAACCCTGGCCGTTCAGCACGTGGCTGACTGTAGCGCGGGAAACCCCGGCCCTCTTGGCGACATCAAAGCTGGTGGGTCGCTTGGTGGGTTTCGTCTCCGCGGTCACAGTCCGATCATCGCACAGATCCCATTGACACGTGATACTCGCGCATGCCGCTGCCGGAGCCAGGTTCCACCACGGAACAAAAACATCCGTTGACACCCCTCAGCGGCCGGCGTATCGTACAACCAAATGGTTGTAGATCAGATGAGTGATGCCGACGTCGACCGCCTCTTCCAGGCGTTCGCGGACTCCACCCGCCGGGACATTGTCCGCAGGGTCACGGTGGCGGAGTATTCGGTGTCCGGCCTCGCGGCCCTCTACGCCATGAGTTTCGCCGCCGTCCAAAAGCATGTGGCGGTGTTGGAGCGCGCTTCCCTGGTCACCAAGGAGAAGCGCGGAAGGGAGCAGATCGTGCGGGGTAATCACGAAGGTTTGGCAAAGGCCCGCCGGCTGCTAGATGAGTACGAGACGATCTGGCGGCAGCGTGCCGAACGGATCGCGGACATCCTGGCTGAAGGATAGGAAGGTACGGTAATGCCTGTTATCAGTTCCACCACGAATCTCGAGGCACTCAGCCTCACCCTCGTTGCCGAGTTCGATGCCGCCGTCAAACGCGTCTGGCAGATCTGGGAAGACCCCCGGCAGCTCGAGCGCTGGTGGGGGCCTCCCGGCTACCCCGCCACGTTCGAGGGCTTTGATTTCCAGCCCGGCGGGAAGGCCAGCTATTACATGACCACTCCTGAAGGGGAGAAGCCCAGGGGCTGGTGGAAATTCACCGCCATCGACGCGCCCCGGAAGCTTCAGTTCGATGACGGTTTTGCCGACGAGTCCGGCGCTCCGATAGATGCCCTGGGCAGCGCCCATGCCAGCGTTGACCTCGAAGACATCGGCGGCCGCACGCGGATGACCATCATGTCCACCTTCGAATCCGAAGAGCAGATGGAAGAAATGATCAAGATGGGCATGGAGGAAGGCATGAAGGAGGCAGTCGGCCAGATCGATGCCGTCCTCGCCGAGCACGCCCGGACCTGACCGCCCACTGCGCCAGGACTACCGGTAACAGCACAAAAGGAAAGAGTACGACGGCGGGTGCGTCCCGCCGTCGTACTCTGCTCTCAGGTGCCGATGCAGCCCGTTCGCAACCTTTGGATCCGTAGCATCGGGCCAGGACGACGACGTCCCATAACCCAGTGAGGGGTACTGAATGACGAGAATGCTGATTATCGGGCCGCCCGGTTCGGGCAAGGGAACGCAGGCCGAAAGGATCTCCGAGCGCCTTGGTGTTGCCGCGATCTCCACCGGCGATATCTTCCGCGCCCACGTCAAGGGCGGGACCCCGCTCGGGATCGAGGCTATGAAGTACATGGACAATGGCGATTTCGTACCGGACAGCGTCACCAACGAAATGGTCCGAAACCGCCTTTGCCAGGACGACGTCGGGAGCGGCTTCCTACTGGACGGCTACCCGCGCACAACCGCCCAGGTGGACTACCTCGACGGGCTCCTGGCCGCCCGCGAGCAGGAACTGGGCGTAGTGCTCCAGCTGACGGCCGACGACGAGGAACTCGTCCAGCGACTCCTGTTCCGGGCCAAGGAAGCTGGCCGGAGCGACGACAACGAAAGCGTCATCCGCCACCGGCTGGACCTGTATCACCAGCAGACCGAAGCTGTGGTGGCCAGGTATGCCGGGCGCGGGATCCTGGCCCAGGTGGACGGAATTGGCGGAATCGAGGAGGTTACGGACAGGATCCTTGGTGCCCTGGCGAAAATGCTTGGCGTGCCCGTCAACGGACGGTAAGCAACGGCAACTGCAACAGCGCACGGCTGAAGGACGACGGCGGGACTTCCCGCCGTCGTCCTCTTACGTCAGGCGGGCGACGCTCCGCCGCGTGGGGCGACGTACTGCGCCGTCGGAAAAGAGCTCCGGAGTTTTCTCCTGGATGCGCTGAACGTCCTCGAAGACGCCCCGCAGGTGGAGGCGCAATGAGCTGTCCGCGTCCGTCAGGTTGTTGGCTTCCAGCGCGTCCACCACGGCCGTATGCTGCTCAATCAACGTGGCCACAGGCCTGGTATCCAGTAGGCTCAAGCGCCGCGCGCGGTCCAGGTGGGCCTTGGCCGAGTTGACGGCTGCCCAGGCGGACTCATGACCCGCCAGTCGCAGGAGTTCGCGGTGGAAGTCCTCGTCCAGGCGGAAGAATTCCTCAACATCTCCGCTGGCTTCTGCATCTGATTGGCTCCGCAGTATTTCGCGGAGGCCCGCGAGGCCGGCCGCATCCACGGCAACGTCCTTGAGGGACGCACATTCGATAGCCTCCCGGACGAACTGGGCCTCCGAGACCCGTCCAAGATCCACCAGCGAGACGAATGAGCCGATCTGGGGGAAGACCTGAACCAGCCCTTCCTCCCGAAGGAGTATGAGGCTTTCCCGCACCGGGGTCCGGCTCACGCCCAGTTCCTGCGCCAGTTCATTCTCTGAGAGCGGCTCACCCGGAGGGAGTTGCAGGGAAATGATGCGACGCCGAAGTGTTTCCAGGGTCTGATCCCTGACGGACAGTCGCGGTTGCTGTTCCTTGCCGCGTTTCTCGGTTGCCATGGCTTCAGTCTATTACTGTTGACACACTAGAATGGTAGTGCTTGTATGGTAGTAGTAACGAGGTGCAGCCGCGAGTCAAGAAGAGCGCCGGCTCTCCCTCGTTTTCTCCCCTCCCCTTTCATTCTTCATCGCCTGCAAAGGAGCAACTGATGAGCGCAAGCATCGCGCCGCCGTCATACGATTTGAAGAAGGTCCGCAAGACTGCGGGTGCCTCCTTCATTGGGACTATGGCTGAGTATTATGACTTCTTCATTTACGGGACAGCCTCGGCCCTGGTTTTCAACAAGATCTTCTTCCCGGACATCGATCCGCTGCTGGGCACGCTTGCCGCGTTCTCCACGTACGCCGTGGGATTCTTCGCCCGTCCGCTCGGCGGGATTGTCTGGGGACACATCGGTGACAGGATCGGCCGCAAGAAAGCCCTCGTCTGGACGCTCCTGCTAACGGGGCTCGGGACCTTTGCCATCGGCCTCATGCCGACCTACGAAACCATCGGCCTGTGGGCCGCGGTCATCCTGGTGTTCGTCAGGCTCATCCAAGGATTCGGCGTCGGCGGTGAACAGGGCGGTGCTGTGCTGTTGACGGCGGAGGCAGCTCCGCCCAACAGGCGCGGATTCTTTGCCAGCCTCGTCCAAATGGGCTCGCCGGCTGCCTACCTTGTGCCCTCCGCGCTCTTTGCCTACCTGACCACCGCGCTCTCCGAAGAACAGTTCCTTGCCTGGGGCTGGCGCGTGCCCTTCCTGCTGAGCATCGTGGTCGTCGCCGTCGGGCTCTGGATCCGCCTTCGGATTGACGAATCGGACGTATTCAAGGAAGTGAAGGAGAATGCCAAGGCCCAGCAGGCGCCCGTCAAGGTGGTCTTCCGTGAAAGCCGCCGCGAAGTCTTCCTCGGAATGGGCTCCAAGTTTGTCGAAGCCGCAGTTTTCCCGTTCTACACCGTCTTCCTGGTGGCCTACTCCAAGAACCTTGGAAACGACTCTGCCTTTGTGCTGCAGGCGATCATCATTGCCATCCTTGTCGAGCTGGCCATGATCCCGGTCTGGGGCTGGTTGACGGACAAGATCGGCCGCAAGAAGGTCTTCCTGGGCGCCGCGATCCTCAACCTCGTCCTCATCTGGCCGGCCTTCGCTGCCATCGCCAGCGGCGACACCCTTCCCATCGTTGCCATCCTCGTTGCTGGCCTGGCTCTGGGGCACGCCGGAACGTACGCTCCGCAGGCTTCCTTCTACCCCGAGCTCTTCCCGGTCCGTGGCCGTTACACCGGTGTCTCGATCGTCTGGCAGTTCGGCGCCATGATCGCCAGCGGTCCGTTCACGGTGGTTGCGACCGCGTTGCTCGTCGCAGCAGGTGGATCAATTACGGGAGTCGCAATCTACGTCTCAGCCCTGATCCTCATCAGCATTGTTTGCCTCGCCCTCCTGCCGGAAACGGCGCCGGGACAGCGCGGCGGTAAGGAATACGCCGAATGGCACACCCATGAGAGCGTTTCCACCGGTGCCAGCGCAGACCCCAGCCACACTTCGCGGAAGTAAGAAGGACCCACAGTGAAGATCACCGACGCACGGGTGGTGGTTTCGTCGCCCGGACGGAATTACGTCACGCTCGTTATTGAAACCGAGGACGGCATCACCGGCATCGGCGACGCCACACTCAACGGCCGCGAGCTGGCCGTGGCGTCATACCTGTCCGAGCACCTCTGCCCGCTGCTGATCGGCCGCGACGCGCGCCGGATCGAGGACGCCTGGCAGTACTTCTACAAGGGCGCCTACTGGCGCCGCGGACCGGTGACCATGACAGCGATCGCGGCCATCGACGTCGCACTTTGGGACATCAAGGGCAAGGCCGCCGGCATGCCGGTGTACGAGCTCCTCGGCGGGGCCGCCCGCGAGGGCGTGATGGTCTACGGCCATGCAAGCGGGTCCACGCTGGCGGACCTCAGTGCCGACTTCCAGCACCACCTGGACCTTGGCTACAAGGCCATTCGCGCCCAGGCGGCTGTCCCGGGCCTGGAAAAGACCTACGGAATCGCACCGGTGGACGGGAAGATGTACGAGCCCGCCAGCGGCAACGTCCCTCAGGAGGACACCTGGGAGACTTCGGCGTACCTGGACTTTGCGCCGAAGATGATGGCCCATGTCCGCGAAGAGTTCGGCTATGGGGTGCACGTCCTCCACGACGTGCACCACCGCCTTTCGCCGATCGAGGCGGGCCGGTTGGGCGCTTCGCTGGAGCAGTACCGGCCGTTCTGGATCGAGGATCCGACGCCGGCTGAGGATCAGTCGGCGTTCCGCCTGATCCGCCAGCACACCACCACCCCCATCGCCGTGGGCGAGGTGTTCAACTCGATTTGGGACTGCCAGCAGTTGATCACCGAGCGGCTCATCGATTACATCCGCACCTCCGTTTCGCATTCGGGCGGCATCACGCACCTGCGCCGGATTTTCTCCCTGGCGGACCTGTACGGAGTGCGTTCCGGGTCGCACGGCGCGGGCGATCTCTCGCCGGCCTCGTTCGCGGCAGCCCTGCACGTGGACATGAGCATCCCCAACTTCGGCATCCAGGAATATATGGGCCACCGGGAGCCGGCGAACGAGGTTTTTACCGCGTCTTACAGCTTTAACGACGGGTACATGCACCCCGGTGACGCCCCCGGCATCGGCGTAGAGTTCAACGAGGAAGCCGCCGCCCGCTTCCCGTTCGACCCGAAATACCTGCCCATTAACCGGCGGCTCGACGGATCGGTGCATGACTGGTGAGCAACACGGACCACAAACCTTCCGCCCCGTTCGACGTTGTGGTGATGGGCGAGATCCTCGTTGAAGTTGCCACGGACGTGGCCTTCGCCCATGGCGTGCCGGCCCAGCTCGGCATTTCCGGCGACGCCCTCAACGTGGCGGCGGCCGCGGCTGCCGCCGGCGCCCGCGTTGGCCTGCTGTCCGTGCTGACCGACGACGACCTCGGCAAGGCGATCGCCGCCCGAATCGTTGAACTCGGCGTTTCCCCCGATCTGTTGGCGTTCCGGACCGGACAGCAGGGCGTTTACCTGGTGCACTGCGACCCCGACGGGCAGCGCGAGTTCTCCTACGCCCGCAGCGGCAGCGTTGGATCCAGCCTTGGCCCCGACGACGTCGACCCGGCAGTGTTCTCGGCGGCCGGTGCCGTGGTGGCCGGCGGCATCGCGTGCGCCATCTCGGAGTCGTCCCGCGCCGCAGTCATGAAGGCAGCCGCGCTGGCTAAACGCTTTGTGTTCGATCCCAACTTCCGCCCCCGGCTCACGTCCGTAGAGGATGCGACGGCGGCACTGCTGCAGCTCGCGCCGCGCACCTTCCTGGCCACACCGTCGTTTCCCGGCGAAACCTCCGCACTCCTGGGCTGCGGCACGGCGGCGGAGGCTGCGGCCAAGTTGCGCAGCCTCGGCGCCGTGAACGTTGCGGTGACGTGCGGAGCAGACGGGATCCAGCTGGAAGGCAAAGGCCAGGACAGCACCTGGATTAAATCCATCCCGGCACCCGCGGTTGTGGACCAAACCGGGGCAGGCGACGCGTTCGTCGGCACCCTGACGGCCCGGATGGTCCTGGGTGACACCCTCCCCGTGGCTGCCCGCTATGGCGCCGCGGCGGCGTCGCTGGTCGTCGGCGGTAAGGGCGGCACCGGCTTCATCCCCACGCTGGAGCAGACCCGAGCCCATGCGGGTGCCTCCGGACTTTCCCCCGAAGGAGTGCAGCCATCGCACGCCTAAGCGCAGCATCTCTCGCGGCGAACGGCAAACACCGCCCCCTGCTGGCCCCCGGAACGCTACGTCCCGGCATCGTCCATCTTGGCCTGGGCGCCTTCGTCCGCGCCCACACGGCGGTGTTCACCGAAAACGCCATGCTCGCCACAGGTTCCCAGGACTGGGGCATTGTGGGGGTTACCCAGCGTTCGGACACGGTCGCACGCCAGCTGACGCCGCAGGATGGACTGTTCACCGTAACGGAACGGGGCAGCGGAGCCGCGCCGCTTCGGGTGGTCTCCAGCGTTGTGGAAGCCATCTCCGGCAGGGACCACCCGGAAAGCGTCGTGAACCGGATCGCCGCCGCCACCACTCAGGTGGTGACGCTAACGGTCACTGAGAAGGGCTACCGGATTGATCCGCACACAGGATCCCTCAACATCGGCGATCCGCAGGTGCAGGCCGACCTCGCCGGCCACCCGCCGCAGACCGCCATTGGACAGATCACCCGGGGAATCCAGCAACGTGCCCGTACTGGCGCTGGACCGCTTACCGTTGTTTCGTGCGACAACCTGCCGGGCAACGGGGAGCTGACCGGAACCCTGGTCCGCGCGTTCGCCACCGCCCTCCCTTCCGCCGAGTCCGGGCAGCTCTTGGCCTGGCTGGATGCAAACGTGACGTTCCCGTCCACCATGGTTGACCGTATGGTGCCAGCCACTACCGACGGCGACCTTGCCGCCGTCGAACATGAACTGGGACTGCGCGATGATGCCGCCGTGGTGGCGGAACCGTTTATGCAGTGGGTCATCGAGGACAACTTCGCCGCGGACCGCCCAGCCTGGGAGGAAGCCGGCGCGCTGTTCAGCACCGACGTCGCCGCATGGGAGGCGGCCAAGCTCCGCCTGCTTAACGCCAGCCATTCGATGCTCGCTTACCTTGGCCTGGCCACGGGCAAGGAGACCATCAGCGACGCCGTGGGGGAGGACGCCTTCCGCACGGCTTGCAGCCTCATGCTGGCCCACGATGCCCTCCCCACCATTAGCCTGCCCGCTGGCTTGGACGGTGCATCGTACTGCGCCCAGATCCTGGAGCGTTTCGCCAACCCCGCCCTGGGACACACCACGGCCAAAGTGGGCAGCGACGGATCGCAGAAGGTCGGGCTGCGCCTGCTGACCACCATCCGCGCAAACCTCGACGCCGGACGCGAACCAAAGTGGGCCGCGCTCGCCGTGGCCGCATGGATGCACCACGTAGCCACCACACCCGCGGCCGGACTGAACGATCCGCTGGCCGCCGAACTCCAGTCCGTCCTTCCGGCGGAGCGTACTGCCGCCACCGTCGTCCCGGCGATGCTCGGCGTGCGGAGCATTTTCGACGCCGGACTCGCGGCCAGCACCACCTTCGCGGGGCTGCTCATGCACTGGTACCGCACCATCGAAACCGACGGGCTGGACGGCCTGAGAAAAGAGATCACCCATGGCTGACGCAACCAGCGTGCTGCACGTTTCACCGGTCATCCCCGTCGTCACCATCGAGGACCCGCAGCATGCCGTCCCAGTGGCCAGGGCACTGGCCGACGGCGGCGTGCGGATTATCGAGCTGACGCTGCGCACGGACAGCGCCCTCGAATCGCTGAAGCTCATTGCCAACGAAGTGCCGGACATCCTTGTGGGCGCCGGCACCATCCTCACGCCCGGCCAGGCCGACGCCGCCGCGTCCGCAGGTGCCCAGTTCCTGGTGAGCCCCGGAATGACACCGTCCCTGCTGGACCACATGCTGCAAGTTGGCATCCCCGTGCTTCCAGGGGTGGCCACCGTCGGCGAAGTGATGGCGGTCCTGGAGCGGGGCCTGACGGCCATGAAGTTCTTCCCGGCCGGCCCGGCTGGCGGACCAGACTATCTCTCGGCCATCGGAGCGCCCATCCCGCAGGTGCAGTTTTGCCCGACGGGCGGGGTGACCCTTGACTCCGCGCCGGGCTACCTGTCGCTGGCGAATGTCACCTGTGTGGGTGGCAGTTGGCTTACTCCCCGCGCAGCCGTTGAAGCCGAGGACTGGCAGCGGATTACCCGCCTGGCCCAGGGGACAGCCTCGCTCCGCCAGCACTGAGGAGCCGGAATTCCGGCCCTGTGAAGGGGGCGGGGCATCTGGTCTTCGGCTGACCCGGTTCTCTGGCCCGGCCGGAAACATTCCCGAGGTTCGGGTAGCGGGTCGGGGTTATCCACATAGGCGATGTGCTGGGCTGTTTTTGTTGGCGGGTCGCTGGATGATGGGGGTATGGGGATCCCGGGTGTTGACGAGGCGGTTGAGGCTTTCGAGGCTGCTGCGGCGGAGTTTGCTGCCTTTGTGCGCCGGGGGCTGGATGGCCAGGGTTCCGGGACGGGTTCCGGGGGTGGTGATCCTTTGCGGGGGCAGGCCGATGCGTGCTTGGACGGGCTGGGCGGTTCGGTCCGGGTGGACGCGATGGTGGCGGCGTTCAGGGTGCGCCTGGCCGCCGCGTATGCGGGGAAGGCTGCGGCCCTGGACGGCCCGGTCAGGACCCCTGGGGAACACACGGCCCAGGAGATGGGTGTGGTGTCCGAGGTCGCGTGTGCGCTGACGGTGAGTGAGCGCTCGGCTTCGGCGCTGTTGGCGCAGGCGCATGAGCTGACCACTGCCTTGCCGCTGACGCTGGCTGCGCTGCAGTCCGGGGATCTGTCGTGGCAGCACGCGCGGGTCATGGTCGATGAAACGACCGGCCTGGATGCGGCCGGTGCGGCGGCGTTGGAGGCCCGTTTCCTGGGCCCGGACGTTCCGGACCGGGCCCGGGAGTGCCCGGTCGGGGAGCTGGTCCCGTCCCGGTTCCGGGCAAAGGCCCGGACGTGGCGCGAACGGCACCATCCGGTGAGTATTGAAAAGCGCCATGCCAGGAGTGTGTTGGACCGTCGGTTGGAGTACGTCCCGGACCGGGACGGCATGGCCTGGCTTTCGGCTTACCTGCCCGCGGACCGGGCGGCCGGGATCTGGAACGGCATCACCGCCACCGCCCGGGCACTCCAGGGCCCGGCCGAGACCCGCACCATGACCCAGCTCCGCGCCGACATCGCAGCCAAACTGCTCCTCAGCTCGGGCACCGCAGACGATACGTCAGTCGATGTATCAACGGCTGACGGCGTCTCCGCTGAAGAGTCGCCGGGCAACGACTTGATGGCGGGGCGGGTGCCGTCGCCGGCGGCGCAGGTCCTGGTGACCGTGCCGGTGTTCGCGCTGATGGGCCTCACCGACGAACCAGCCACCCTCGACGGGTACGGGCCGATCCCGGCGTCGATGGCCCGGAGCCTGGTCGCGGACGGCGCCGGCTCGTTCCACCGCGTGTTGACCGACCCCCGGAACGGGGCGCCGCTGGAGATCGGCCGCCAAAGCTACCGGGTTCCTGCCGCGATGCGCCAATGGCTGAGAATGCGGGACGGCAAATGTCCGTTCCCCGGCTGCAACAACCACTCCCTGGACAACGAAGCAGACCACCTCCTGGCCTGGGCCGACGGCGGCACCACCGGCATCAGCAACCTCGGACAGCCCTGCCCCAAACACCACCGGCTAAAACACACCACCGCCTGGACACCCACCGCAGCCAGCATCGACAAACCACCCGGCTGGACCTCACCCACCGGCCGCCACTACCAAAGCGAACACCAAGACTGGGAACCACCCCACTGGCCACCCCACATCATGGACGAACTGGCGCGCCACGAACCAGATCCGTCACCAGTTGACGGCAGGCTGCCCGGCGATGCTCTCCCTGATGACGCGCTGCGTCTGGGACCCTTTGCTGGACTACCCGCAGCCACCTGAGATCCCCGCGGCTTGCGGAGTGGACGTGATGGCGGGATTCGAACCCGCGTTAGCGGTTTTGCAGACCGCTCCCTAGCCTCTCGGGCACATCACGTAGCAGTAGCTTAAGTACCTGCCGTGGCATTGTCCCGCTCTGTTAACCAATCCTGCGGACCGTTGCGGTGCACGACGTTCCGCGACGTCGGATGAACTGGTCACCGCTCTCTCGGACGCGCTCAGGCCGCGAGTCCAAAACGGGGCCAAACGTGCTGGTCAGAGCCAGTAATACAGGCTCCTGCGTTACCCCATACTTCGGGCTGTGAAGCCAGGTTTCTCTGCGCGTCGGTGCGTTTCACCTGTGGTTGAAAGGGCTTTGGACGGGTGGTTGGTTTGAATTATCGGCCTTGAAAGGAAAAGAACATGACGGAACATTTTGATCTCACCCCCCAGCGCCTGCGTCACGTCCTGGGCCACTTCGCCTCCGGTTTGACGGTGATCACCGCGGCCACGGATAACGGCCCGGTCGGCTTCACTTGCCAGTCCTTCTCTTCCCTCTCGCTGGATCCGGCCCTGATCACATTCAGCCCTGCCCGCAGCTCCAGCACCTGGCCGCAACTCCGGAAAGCCGGACGGTTCACGGTGAACATCCTGCCCGCCGGGCACCAGCACCTCGCCGCGCAGTTTGCCCGCTCCGGAACCGACAAGTTTGCCGGCGTCGACTACACCGCCTCGCCGCTGGGCAGTCCGGTGCTGGATCAGGCCCTCGCATGGGTGGATTGCGAACTGCATGATGAATACGACGGCGGTGACCACACCATCGTGGTGGGCGCGGTGCGAGCACTAGGTGCCAGGGATGGCGCAGAGCCGCTGCTCTTCTTCAAAGGCGGCTACTTCGAGGGCGTGCTGTCCCGGGCCAAGTTGCTGGAGAGCGCTGCATGACGCCAATCAAGTCAGACACCCGTCGGCTGGGCCACGGGCCCCGAACGCGGACGGCCTGCGCCGGGCAGGGCCTGGACCCACAGCACGACGCCGCTCGGGACGGCGGCGGGCTCCCATTTGCGTCGAATGGTTCCGGGTGGAGTCACGCGGCAGGCAGGGAAACCCAACTGAAGGGTCTTCCACTACGCGCTGATCGAGACGGAGCATAACGCGGAACACTTCCCCAAGTGCATCACCGCTGATGGCGGCACACAGCACCCGTGCTCCGGACCCGTTGAAACCGGATGCGGACACTTGAATACTGGAAGTCAGGAGCGGCGCAGTTCAGGGGCGGTGACGGGACATGGGTGAAGCTGACAACGCTTTCAGGCGGCGGCTGGAACGCGGTGCGGAGCTGCGTTCCTACCGGGGCGCGGGCATTAGCGCCGAGGAAGAGGCACAACTGGAGGCCGCTGAGGAAAACGAGCGGCAAAAACGACGCAAGGTAGACGACGCCAAACGGGTGGAGTACCTCATCCGCGACGCCATGGCCCAAGGCAAGTTCGACAACCTCAAGTACTCGGGCAAGCCGATTCCCGGCCTGGGCGAGGCCTACGATCCAGACTGGTGGGTCAAGGGCCTGATCCAGCGCGAGAACATCAGTGGCCTGGGGCCCAAGGCCATCCTGCTGCGCACCGAGGACGCCGAACTGGATGCCCGCCTGGACACCCAGTTCATCGAAAAGCAGGTCCGGGACATCCTGAAGGACTTCAACTCTCGTGTCATCGACGCCCGGCGGCAGCTGCAGGGCGGCCCGCCCGTCGTCACCAAGACCCGGGACATCGACGTCGAAGTGGCGCGCTGGCACCAGCGCCGCACCGCCCGCGCGAAGGACGCCAGCCCTGAGCCGCAGCCGGAAGCGAAGCGCACGTGGTGGCAGCGGCTGTGGAACGGCACCGGTTAGCGGGATAACGACGGCGGCACCTTGCCGCCGTCGTCGGCTATTGCCAAGCGATACTCAGCGATATATCGTTAAGTATCGCTCACCGGTGTGGTGGGCGACTGGAAACTCCACAACCGGAAGGACAATGCCGCTATGAAAGGCATGTACGAAGACAACAAATATGAAGACAATGAGCCGCGCCGCGGACGCTTCGGACGCGGGCACGGGCGCCGCGGACCGCATGGCCACGGCGGCGGTGGCTTCGGGCCGCGCGGTTTCGGGCCCCGAGGTTTCGGCCCGGGCTTTGGGCCGGGGTTCGGACCGGGCGGTCCCAGGCGGGCCAACAGGGGTGATGTCAGATCAGCCATCCTGTCCCTCCTGGCGGAGGCGCCGTCGAACGGGTACGGGCTGATCAAGACGATCGCCGAAAAGACCTCCGGCGCGTGGCGCCCCAGCCCGGGCTCGGTCTATCCCACCCTTCAGCAGTTGGTTGACGAGGAACTCATCAGCCCTGTTGGCGAAGGCCGGCGTACCGAATTCGCGCTTACCGACGCAGGCAGGGAGTATGTGGCGGAGAACAGTGAGGAACTGGACAACGCCTGGAACGCCGCCGGAGACGCCACCGGACCCGCTTTTCACGAGAGCATCGGAAAACTCATGGGGGTCATCCACCAGTTCCGCGGCGCCACCGAGGAGCAACGCACTGCCGCCATCGAAAAACTCGATGAAACCCGGCGGGCGCTTTACCTCATCCTCGCTGACTGAAGCATCTCCTGAAACACCCGACAGTATCTGTTGAAATACACGACGACGGCGGCTACGGCTGCGGGGCAGTCGCCTCGAAAAGCTCGCAGAGCGAGTTGTAGTACCGGGGGGTCCGCCCCAGATGCCGCATACCGATCCTGATGCAGACTTTCTGGGAGGCAGCATTGGCCGGCGCCGTCACCGCCACCACCCGCCTGAGTCCGCTGGCAAAGGCGAAGTTCAGGGCAGCGGCCGCTGCCTCGGTCGCGAAACCGTGGCCCCAATGGTCGGGATGGAAGTGCCAGCCGATTTCCGTATCGCCGGACGGCTGCAGCGGCAGGGAGGGCCCGGACGCGGGAATGGATTTCAGGAGCAGGTTTCCCACCAGTTGGCCGGACCCCTTGAGCTGCACAACCCAGACCGCGTGCACAGGGTTGTCCATTTGCCGCCAGTCCCGGATCCGCACCTCCGCCTCGGCCCGCCCGGTCATCACGCGGGGAGGATTGCCGATGAACCGCTGCACTTCCCAGCGGGAGTACAGGTCGAAGGCGAAGTCAGCGTCCTCCGGCTCCCACGGTCGCAAGATCAGCCGGTTGGTCTCAAGGGTTGGCATCGGATCATTTTCGCACCCTTACCCGCGGTCAGGCCGGACTCCTAGGGTTTTGCTGAGGGAGCGGGTGAAGGGGACGACATCGAAGCAGGCGGCGGCGGGAACGGATTCGCAGGGTAGAGCTTCACCACTTGCAGCATGTAGTTGACCCACTGCGGGCCGGCGATCATGTAGCCGTCCAAGCGGGGGTAGAACACGCCGTTGATGGTGACGTTCTGGCCGGGCCGCTTCTGGCCCTCCAAAGCATCACCGAAGAAGGACGCGGTGGCCAGGCCTGACGTGTAGCCAACAATCCAGGTGGCGCCGTTGTTGTTCGAGGTTCCGGTCTTTGCCGCGGTGGGCACCACAGTGTGGATCTTGGGATTGATCCACACGCCGGAGCCCACTTTCAGGACGTCCTGGAGAACTGCGTTGACACCACGTGCCACTTCGGGTTTGACCGCGTTGCGGCATTCGCTGGCCTGGGCGGGAAGCTTGCCGCCGTTCACGTCCGTCACGTCCACCACTGCGATGGGGACGCAGTAACGGCCGTCATTGGCGAAGGTCGCAAAGGCATTCGCCAGGTGGAGCGGGGCCACGCCAATGGCGCCGAGCAGGTTGCCCAGCTGGTGCATGTTGATCTGCGCGCCGTCCAGGCCGCTGTGCAGCCCCACAGCGTCCACCATTTTCTGGATGCCGCAGAAATCAAGCTGGGCAGCGGAGGCGAACGTGGCGGTGTTGATGGAGTTGTAGAGGCCGTAGTTAACTGGCATGCGGCGGTAGTAGCCCTCGTCCGCGTTCTGCAGGTCGTCGGCGGCGCCCAGCTCGGGATTGTTCTGGGCCGTGCTGTACGCGCCCAGGACCCTGCCGCAGCTGGACCGCCAGGGGAATCCCAACGGATATACCCGCCGGGAAGCGTCCACTTCGGCCGTCATGGACTTGCCTTCATTGAGCCACTCAGCGAAGGTGAACGGTTTCATGGTGGATCCCGGTTGGAATCCGCCGGCACCATTGAGGTCATTGCCCTGCGGATCGCGGGCGTCCACGTTGAAATTCAGCTGCGTGTCGAATTTCCCTTCCTCCGGCAGGAACACAGTGTTCTGGGCCATCGCGAGGATGTTGCCGGTACCAGGCTGGATCGTCACCAGCGCCGCCCCCCACCTGTCGGGATTTGCACCCGCCGTGCTGTCCACCTGTGCCTGCGCCGCAGCCTGCAACCTTGGATCCAGCGTGGTCTTGATGGTCAGGCCGCCCCGGTAGAGCCTCCGTTCGCGTTCTATCAGGCTTGCCCCGTACGCCGGGTTGTTGAGGATGAGGTGGGAAATGTAGTCGCAGAAGTACGGCGCCATCGTGGCGTTGGCGCAGCCCTGCCTGCCGGGGTTCAGCTTCAGCTCGATGGGCGTTGCAACAGCCGCGTCATGCTCGGCCTGGGTGATTTTTTCCGTGGCAAGCATCTCGGAAAGCACCTGGTTGCGCCGGACGATCGATTTGTCCGGATTGACCGCGGGGTTATAGAAGCTAGGGCTGTTCACCAGTCCGGCCAGGAGCGCGGCCTGCGGCAGTGTGAGGTCCTTCGCCGAGGTACTGAAGAAGTACTGCGAAGCGGCCTCGATGCCGTATGCATCCCGGTTGAAGAACACGATGTTGAGGTAGCCCTCGAGGATCTGCTCCTTGCTGAACTTCTTCTCCAACGCGACGGCAAGCTTCATCTCCCGGAGCTTGTCAGCCATGCTTTTTTGGCCGCTGAGGATTACCTCGTCCGTCTTGTCCTGGGAGAGGTAGGCCTCGTTGATCACATTAGTGACGTACTGCTGGGTGATAGTGGACGCACCCTGCCTGCCGCCACTGGTCATGTTGGAGATCGCAGCGCGCAGGATCCCTTGGGGGTCGATTCCGGCGTGCTCGTAGTAGCGGCTGTCCTCGATGGCTACGACGGCGTCACGGATGTAGGGCGACATCTGGTCCAGCGGGACTTTGATCCGGTTCTCGGCATAGAACGTTGCAATGAGCTGGCCATCGGAGGCCAGGACCTTGGTGGATTGCGACGGCGGCGCGACCACAAGTTCCTCAGGCAGGCGGTCGAAGAAACTGATGGAACTGCTGACCCCGAAGCCTGCGGCTGCCACCGCCGGAACCACCAGGCTCGCAACAAGAACGCCGCATAATGCGCTCGCGGTGAAGAACCCGATGACCCTTCCGAGGGTCGCGACCAGACCGTGTCCGCGTTTCTTCTTCGCCATTTTTTCAGCTCTCAGGCTAGCGACGTGACATCAGCATACGCCGCCCGTCTTCGCATCCTCCAGAGCCGTTATCACATAGAAACCGATCCTTTTCGGCGCAACAAAGGCGCAACAGAATGGGTCGCAGTGTCAGGCGAAGCTGTCTTCCTTGGCGCGCTGGGAGGCGGACTCCCGGGCTGCCGGTTGCGCGGCAGCGAGGTGGCCGGACGGGTTGAAACGGCTGCCCAGTTCCCCAAAGGAGTAGGCGCTCTCGGCGTGCTCGGCGAGGTCCACGCCCACGGTCTCGGCCTCGTGGCTGACCCGGAAGCCGATGGTCTTGTTGATCGCGCGCCCAATCACCAGCGTCATGCCGCCGGAGAGGACCAGGGTGACCACCACTGCGGCGGTCTGGGCGATCAGCTGCTGCACGCCTCCGCCGTACAACAGTCCACCACCCACGCCGTCCACGGGAAGGGCGATGAATCCCAGGGCCAACGTCCCGATAAGGCCCGCGCCGAGGTGGACACCCACAACGTCGAGGGAATCGTCCAGGCCGAAGCGGTACTTCAGGTCCACAAACCAGCAGCAGGCTGCGCCGGCCACCAGGCCCAGGCCGATGGCGGCCACCGGGCTGATGTTGGCACAGGACGGGGTGATTGCCACCAGGCCTGCCACCACGCCGGAGGCAGCGCCGAGGGACGTCGGGTGGCCGTGCCGTACCTTTTCGACGACCAGCCAGCTGAGCATGGCTGCGGCGGGGGTGACCAGGGTGTTGACCCAGATGAGGCCGGCCTGTTCCGCCGTCGTCGCCGCGCCGCCGTTGAAGCCGAACCAACCGAACCACAGGATGGCGGCACCAAGCATGATGAAGGGGACGTTGTGCGGGCGGTGGTTGGGATCCTTGGCGAAGCCGTGCCGCTGGCCCACGATCAGGGCAAGGACCAGGGCAGCAGTGCCGGAGCTGATTTCTACTACTGCGCCGCCGGCGAAGTCGATGACTTGGCCGAAGATCGACGTCAGGGCGCCGCCGGCACTGAGGAGTCCGCCGCCCCAGATCATGTAGGCGAGCGGGCAGTAGACGAGCGTGATCCACACCGGAACGAAGACTGCCCAGGCGCTGAACCGGGCACGGTCCGCGATGGCGCCGCTGATCAGGGCCACGGTGATGATGGCAAAAGTGGCGCTGTAGCCTGCCTTGATGAGGTCGGGGGAGCCCATGAGGTTCTGCAGGCCGAAGTTGGCAAAGGGGTTGCCGAAGAGGCCCAGGATGCCTTCGCCAGTGGTCATCGAGTAGCCCCAGAGCACCCAGACCACACCGACGATTCCTGCAGAGATGAAGCTCATCAGGATCATGTTGAGGGCCGCCTTGGCGCGGGTCATGCCCCCATAGAAGAGGCCTAGCCCGGGGGTCATGAACAGTACCATTGCCGCTGAAATCATCAGCCAGACGTGTTGCGCAGTGATTTCCATCTGCGGGTCCCTTCCCGTTGAGCCTGCAATACGGGACTCTCCAGTTCGGCCCTCGCATTCCCCCTGGCCAATATTTGCCGCCGTGTGTTTCCGTTTCTGCTTCGCTAAGTTGCAGGAAGGTTACGCAAACCTCGCCTACGTGAAGATCGCATGACCGTTATGTTTCCGAAATGTTAACGGGGCTGTTGAGCTGTGCGGAGAACCCCGGATCAGCACGCTGGATGCCAACAGCGGCGCGAAACTGTGTCCGCGGAGGGTGAGAATCCGCCGTCGGACGTTAAAGGCCAGAAGGTTTCGTGAAAATGAACGGCAGCTCACCGGGCGCGCGGTGGGATTCACGTACGGTGAGGGGATGCCTCCGTCAATCCAGGGATTTACCGTTAGCGCCGGGCAGGGGGGAGTGGGAAAGCGTGGCTGTGCCCACCCTGGTGGCCTACGGGGAGGCCGGCATGTTTGACGAAGCGGACAAGGCCGGGTTTGTCCGGCGAGGCAGGGAATGCGACGCGGGTTGACCTCCCCGGGGCCTCCCATGACGCCCACCTGGATTGTTTCGGGCCGTGGATGGCCGCACTCAGGGGATTTGTGCTTCCGTGAACGCGGCCATCTCCCGCACGGCCTAGAAGGCCCGGGCGTTCTCCAGGACGGGCAATTTGCCGCGGACCTCGGCAACGACGGACGGGTCAATGTCGACGACGGCGAGTTCCGGTTCGCCGCCAAGCGCCACCAGGGCTGAACCCAAGGGAGAGATGACGGCACTGTGCCCGATGCCCGTGGGTGTATTGCCGGCGGTGGTGATGCCGACGCTGGCCGGATCACCCTGGCCGCAGGCCACCACGAACGTGGTGCTGTCCAGGGCCCGGGCCCGGACCAGAAGGTCCCACTGCTCCGCCTTGCCCTCGCCGGCGCCCCACGAGGCGCAGACGATGTTGACCTGGGCACCTGCCTTGGCGTTGGCGGTGAACAGGGCAGGAAAGCGGACGTCGTAGCAGGTGGCGAGGCCGAAGGTGGTGCCGTTCACCTCGAAGGTCACGGGACCGGTTCCGGCGTCCACGGTGTCTGACTCGGCGAAACCGAATGCGTCAAAGAGGTGGATCTTGTCGTAGGAGGTTTCCACATGAGGTCCAGTAACCAGCAGGGTGTTGCGGACGCGCCCGTCCCGCCCTGGAGTGAACATGCCCGCCACTACCGTGATGTCCAACTCCTTGGCGAGGCTGCGCACACTGCCGGCCCAGGCGCCGTCGACCGTTTCAGCGATATCCGTCAGCCGGTGGCCGAAGGCGCGCATGGCGGCTTCCGGGAACACCACGAGTTCCGCCCCGGCAGCTTTTGCGCGGGTGGCGTATTCTCGGATCAGTTCCAGGTTGGCGGCCAGATCGGCTCCGGTGATGATTTGGGCCACTGCTAAACGCATGAATTACTCCATTCTGTTGTATACATAATGTATGCGAAAAATGTCGGGAACGGCGGCGTCCGGCCGGGAAAAAGCGTACGCGTACCTCCGCGAAAACATCCTGACCGATCCGGACATGCAGGGCCGGTTCCTGAACGAACAGGAGCTTGCTGCCGAAATTGGCGTTTCGCGGACCCCTGTGCGTGAGGCCCTCCTGCTGCTCGTCTCCGACGGCCTGGTGGAACTGATCCCGCAGCGCGGCGCCTACGTTCCGCCGGTGACCGGCCGTGAGATGTCCGAACTCATGGAGCTGCGGGGTGTCCTGGAAAGCCATTCCGCCCGGCTGGTGATCGAACAGGGCGTGGTGCCCGCCCGGACCATGCAGGACACCCTCGACCAGCAGGCAGCCCTTCCTGATGAACTGAATCCTGAGGCTGCGCGCGAGTTCATCCGGCTGGACACCCTCTTCCACCAGCAGTTGATCGACGCCGCCGGCAACGAACTGATCTCCCGCACTTACAGCAAGCTGCATGTCCGCCAGATCCTGGTGGGCGTGTCCGCGCTGTTCCGCACCGGTGGCCGCCGGGAGCAGGTATGCGCCGAACACCAGGACATCCTCGATGCCCTGGTGTCCGGCGATTCCGCGAAGGCCCAGCAGGCCATTGACCATCATCTGGCTGTCACGCGGGACATCCTGCTCCGCAACTGAAGGAGTTCTTGTCCACGTGACTTCCAAGGCGCGTTTTGGGCGACTTCCCTGGACAAGAACTCCGGGCTTTCACTTGGTTTCGCGGATTCCGGACGGCTGCGGTGCGGCCCCGGTGCCTTCCAGCAGGAGCCGGTAGTCCTCGTCCTCCACGGTGTTCGAATCCCGGCCCAGGGCCAGTCCCACCAAGGTGACGGCACCTGCAACGGCAACGTAGATCGCCACGGGAATCCAGGTGCCGAACTGGGACAGCAGCACCGTGAACATCAGCGGTGCAATGGCGCCGCCGATCACGCCGGCAAAGGTGTAGGCCAGTGAGCTGCCGGTGGAGCGGAGCCGCGGCGAGAACTGCTCCACGATGAACGCGGCCTGCGGCCCGTACATAAAGGAGTGCGCCACAAGCCCCAGCACGATGCCAATGATCAGCATCGGCTCGTTGTCGCCGCCGAGGATCCCGAAGAAGACGAACGTCCACAGGGCGCCCAGGACCGCGGCGGTGCCGTAGACCACACGGCGGTTGAAGCGGTCGGACACGGCGCCGGCCAGGGGGATCATGAACAGCTGGAACGCCGAACCGATCAGGACTGCGGTGAGCACCTGGTTGCGCTCGTAGCCGAGGGTCTGGATGCCGTATGTCAGTGTGAATACCGTGAAGAGCGCATAAAGGACGTCGGGGCCGACGCGGCACAGGATGGCGGCGATCAGCGGGCGGAGCTCTTTGCTGAAGACTTCGCGGACCGGGGCGTTGGGCTGTTCGCCGTGCGCCTCGATGGCCTTGAAGATCGGAGTGTCCTCCAGCTTGAGCCGGATCCAGAGGCCGAATCCCACCAGTACGGCGGAGACGAGGAACGCGATCCGCCAGCCGAAGCTGAGGAACTGCTCCTCGGTCAGGGCCAGGGTCAGGATCGCCAGGGCGCCGTTGGCCAGCAGGTTGCCGGCCGGCGGGCCGACCTGCGCGGCCGAGGCCCAGAAGCCACGGCGGTGCGGGTCCCCGTATTCGCTGGAGAGCAGTACTGCGCCGCCCCATTCGCCGCCCACGCCTACGCCCTGGGCGAACCGCAGCAGCACCAGGATGATGGGCGCCGTGATGCCGATGCTGCCGTATCCGGGCAGGACGCCGATGAGGACGGTGGCCACACCGATGATCATCAGCGTGGTCACGAGGACCTTTTTGCGGCCGATCCGGTCGCCGAGCCGGCCGAAGATGATGCCGCCCACAGGGCGGGAAACGTAGCCCACCGCATAGGTGGAGAACGCGAGGATAGTGCCCGTCAGCGGATCCGAGGACGGGAAGAAAACGATGGGGAATACGACGGCGGCCGCGGCGGAGTAGACGGCGAAGTCGTACCACTCGAGTGCGGTGCCGGTGAGGCTGGCGGCGAAGGCCTTGTACAGGCCCTTGGGATGAATCGGCTTGTCCTGGCGCGGCGCTGCGCCGGAAACCGGAACTGGGACTCTAGCCATGGTGTTTGTCCTCCACGAGTAATTTCAGGGTGACGCCTGTCACGCTGGCGTTAAATGTATACATTACGCATACTGGATGTACATAGGCGACTGTTTCCGGTTTCCGGTTTGTAAATTTTCCCCGCAGCACACGCAAAGGATGGATCCACCATGACGGTTCTCAGCTTCGAACTTCCCGACGGCAGCACGCGGGATGTACAGGTCAATCACCTCCTCAACGCAGGCTACGCAGGGCGCGAGCAGGAAGAAGTGCAGGCCCATATTGCCGAACTGGCAGAACTTGGCGTGCCGGGACCTGCAACAACTCCGGCCCTCTACCCAGTGTCCCCCTACCTGGCCCAGCAGGTCACGGAAGTCCGGGTCCAGCATGCCCGAACGTCAGGGGAAGCCGAATGGGCGCTGGTCATCACCGACGACGGCGTGCTGCTGACGGTTGCCTGCGACCACACCGACCGCGAACTCGAGGTCCACGGCGTTGCCTGGAGCAAGAACGCCAGCCCGGATGTCCTGGGCCGTAAGGCATGGCGCCTGGAGGAAGTGCGCGGCCACCTGGACCAGATCACGCTGAAGGGCTGGGTGGGGGAGGGCGACACCCCGGACACCCTGATACAGGACAGTTCCCTGGGAGCCCTGCTGACCCCTGATTACTGGCTGGAAGTGCTCGCCGAACGCGGCCTGAACGAACCGGGAACGGTACTCATTTCGGGCACGGTCGCCATGACCAGCGGGGTGAACCAATTCGCCCGCAGCTGGAGGGTGGAAATGACGGACCCAGTCACAGGATCCACCGTGGACGCCCAGTACGTGGTGGAGCAGATGGCCGAACCAATCGGCTGATTCCGTTAACCCGTTCCCTGTAGCATCTTGACTATGCCAACTGCGCTCGAAATGGCAGGTCCCATCCTGGAAATGCTGACCTGGTTATGCCTGCCTGCCGGGCTGATGCTGCTGGTCTATGCCGGGTTCCTGCGGCGATTCGTGAACCCGTGGGTGGTCGCCGAGGGCGTGGTCTATTCAGATGCGAGCGGGACGGGCTTTCGGTGGTTTGACCACAAGTACCGGATCCATCATGCGCCCATGTCCCCGCACGACATCAAGGACATGGCAGTGGGCGACACCCTTCCCATCTACTACCACCCCAAACGTCCCACCCAGTGGCAGACCGCCGCACCGGAAGCGGCCGGGAAGACTGCCGTAGTGGTGGGGCGGATCCTTACCGGTGTCGGCACAGTGGCGTTTTTGGCGGGGTTCATCCTCCCCATGTTCTGATCCGGCGCCGGGGGGCGGACTAGGTGACAAGTACCACCAGGATGCCCAGGCCGCCCAGCGCAACTGCGGAGGCCGCGGTCCACAGCACAGCGGATGTGTCGGCGTCGACGGTTTCCTGCCTAATCCCGCGCGTGCTGGTGCGGTAGCGGCGGCGCTGCGTGAAGTAGATGGCACCGGCAGCGCCGGCCGAGACAGCAAAAAGCAGCAGGATGGGGAGCCCGTGGTGCGGGAGCCAGCGCAGGAAAATAGCGCTCACAGTCACCAGCGCCATCATGGTCCGGCCCCACGCCAGCGTGGTCCGCTCAGGCTGGAGGCCCGGATCATCATGTCCGGGCGGTGCCGCCCTGGTGCGGGCCACGGGTCAGCGCCAGAGGATAAAGATGAGGACGACGGCGGCGGCCAGCGCCCCAGCGCCGGCCAGCAGCGGCACGATGAGCGGCAGCGGGAGCGGGGTCTTGTTGCGCATGCTCCGTTCTACCCTGATCCAGCGCACCGCGGCACCGGCGCTCAGCAGCATGCCGAGAAGGAGCAGCAGGATTGCAAGGCCCTTGCGGACCGGTTCGAGGAACAGGTCCGAGGTGAAGGCCTCGATGGCGATTCCCCCGGCCAGGAGCGCCAGGGAGGTCCTGATCCAGGCCAGGAACGTGCGCTCGTTGGCCAGCGTGAAGCGGGGATCCGGCTCCGTGCCGCCTGGCAGCAGCCGTTCGGCGATTTTCCCCCGCTGCGGAGGCGCGGGATCGCCGGGCGGTGGCTGTTTGGTGGACACGGGGACAGTTTAGCCTTTGGCCGGGGCTGATCCGCCCGATCCGGCCGCCTGGGGCATGTCCGTCACCTGAGGCCAGGGGTGCTCAGCCCGCGTTCCTCGGGGCAAACATGATCACTGCCACGCCGAGCAGGCAGATGACGGAGCCGGCAATGTCCCAGCGGTCAGGCCGGAAACCGTCAAAGATCATTCCCCAGGCAAGGGAGCCAGCTACAAAGACACCGCCGTAAGCGGCAAGGATGCGGCCGAAATGGGCATCGGGCTGCAGCGTGGCCACAAAACCGTAAAGGCCCAGGGCAATGACGCCCGCCCCGGCCCACCACCAGTCCTTGCCCTCCCGGACGGATTGCCACACCAGCCACGCGCCGCCGATCTCAGCGGCCGCCGCCAGGGCGAACAGCACTACTGTCTTCGCAATCGAGGCGGTTTCAGCTGGAACATTCACAGCCCCATCATGCCAGCCGGGAATGCGGGCGCGTGCCGGGTGGTTGCCCCCTACATGCAGCGCATCGGATTCCTCTCCTTCGGCCATTGGGGCCCCGGCCAGGGCTCCCGCACCAGGAGCGCAGGGGATGCCCTGCTCCAGGGCATCGAGCTGGCTGTAGCTGCGGAGGAACTCGGAATCGACGGCGCCTTCTTCCGGGTACACCACTTCGCGCGTCAACAGGCGTCCCCCTTCCCGCTCCTGGCGGCCATCGCGGCCCGGACCAGTCGGCTAGAGCTGGGCACCGGCGTGATCGACATGCGCTACGAGAACCCGCTCTACATGGCCGAGGAAGCCGCCGCGACGGACCTGATCAGCGGCGGCCGGCTGCAGCTGGGCATCAGCCGCGGTTCACCCGAGCCGGCCCGCAACGGGGCCGCAGCGTTCGGTCACGTCCCGGAACCAGGGGAAACGGACGCGGACATGGCCCGCCGCCACACTGAGCTCTTTCGCCAGGCCATCAGCGGCGCCGGGGTGGCGGAGGCGGACCCACGCTACGCCGGCGGAACGCGGGGACTGTTGCCCGTCCAACCACAATCGCCCGGCCTTGCCGAACGCATCTGGTGGGGAGCCGGTAGCCGGAAGACGGCGGTCTGGGCCGCAGGATTGGGGATGAACCTGATGAGCTCCACTTTGCTGACCGAAGACACCGGCGTCCCCTTCGACCAGCTGCAGGCGGAGCAGATCCAGCTCTTCCGCGACGCCTGGGCTGCCGCCGGGCACAGCCATCAGCCGCGGGTGTCGGTCAGCCGCAGTATCCTGCCGATCGTGGATGAAGAGGACAACAGGTACTTTGCGGGCAGCGCCCTTCGCGACAGCAGGGACCAAGTAGGTGTCATCGACGGCCTGACAGCAAGGTTTGGGAAGACCTACGCCGGTGCCCCTGATCTGCTTGCCGAACAGTTGGCCGCCGACGCCGCTGTCCAGGCCGCAGATACGCTTCTGGTGACGGTTCCCAACCAGCTCGGCGTCGACTTCAACGCCAAGATGCTGGGCAACATCGCCCGTCATATTGCCCCCGCGATCGGATGGAGCCCTGCCCGTTCCTGATCCGGCGCAGATTCGGCTGTGTGATCTGACCGGGAGGGAATATCCTGAGAGTGTGCGGGCCACTGCAGCCCGGACATCCTGACAGCCCAGAGAGGCTCCCATGTCTGACAAACTCCACCTGTCGCCGGAAGACGACTTCCCCGAAGATCTCTCGGTTGTGCCGGACCAGGACCTGCAGGTCCTGGACAGCCAGGTCCAGCGCCAGCTGGACTACGAGTACGTGGTCGAGGGTGAGCCCAACCCGGAGACCGAATTCAGGCACTTCGACCTCGATGAGGAATTTCAGGAACGCGACGACCGCTGACACAGCAGTCCCTCTCCGTCGACCCCGGACCCTGGCGCGGCAGCCCTATTGGCTAATAATCAGTAACCTTACTAAAATCCCCATGGAACCATCCAACGACAGCAGCCGTTATTCTTGTAGCGGCTTGGGGGCTTAGCGTCCATCATCAGAAGCGTGACTGCGGGAAACGGTCATGTGACGGGAGAGAGAAAAATGGCTCGCGCCGCTTTAGGCTTGATCGCATGATCCGGCTACGTCAACTGGCCCAGGCGGCCTCTGTTTTGACCACGCCCTTGGCGCCCGAAGATATTCTGGCGCTGTTCAACCCTGTCTTCTCCGCGAGGCAGCTCCGCGGTGTGGTTACACGCGTGGTGCAGGAGACGGCCCAGTCGGCAACGATCTTCTTTCGGCCCGGCCGCGGCTGGCATTCACACCTGGCAGGCCAGTGGGCCCGCATCGGTGTTGAGCTAGATGGTGTGCGCCACTGGCGCTCCTACTCCCTCAGTGCACCCGCGGGCAAGGACCCTGCCATCACGGTCACCGACGTCGGAGCTGTTTCCGGGACACTGGTACGCACCACCCGGCCCGGCGACGTCCTGTTCCTGGCCCCGCCGCAGGGCGACTTCGTCCTGCCGGAGCACCCGCGCCCGCTGCTGATGGTCACCGCCGGGAGCGGCATCACCCCGGTGATGTCCATGATCCGTACGCTGGTGCCGCGTCGCCGGGATGCCGACGTCGTACTCATCCACTCGGCCCGCACCCCCTCGGACAGCCTCTTCCGCGAGGAACTCGACGAGCTGGCAGACCAGTTCCCCAACTTCCGGCTGGCGCACTGGTTCACCGGCCAGCAGGGCCGCTTGGACTTCACCGCCACCGCCGAGCTGGACGACCTCTGCCCGGACTGGAAGGAACGCGCGGCCTACGCCTGCGGTCCGGACAGCTTCCTGGACGATGCCGAGGCGCTCTGGAAGCAGGCTGCACTCACCGCCGGGGCCCCGGGCACCGCCGTCGCCATTGCCGGCGATCCCGGCAACCTCATGATTGAACGGTTCAACACCACCTTCGCCGGCGGTCTGGGACACGACGGCGGCCTGGTCACCTTTGAAGCGTCGGACCGGGAAGTGGACGCCGACGGCGACACCCCCCTGCTCGATGTGGGCGAGGACGCCGGGGTGCTGATGCCCAGCGGCTGCCGCATGGGTATCTGCCACAGCTGCCTGACCCCGCTCCTTGCCGGTCAGGTCCGCGACCTCCGCACGAACGAAGTCCATGGTGAACCCGGCCAACTGATCCAAACGTGTGTCTCGGCAGCCGCCGGACCCGTCAACCTCGAACTCTGAGGAGCAATACCGCATGTCAGTAGTTTCAGAAACCAAAACCGCCCCCACTGGAGCGGCAAAGACGCGCCCCGGCGCGCTGGCGGAATCCGGCAGCCCGTTGGTCCGTCCGCCCGCCGCAGCCCACCTTTCCGACGAACAGGTGGCCGAGCTGGGCCGTGAACTCGATGCGATCCGCGACGAGATACTGGCCAAGCGCGGCGCGTCGGACGCCGCCTATATCCGGCGCATGATCAAGATCCAGCGCGGGCTGGAGATCTCGGGCCGCGCGGCACTGCTGGTCAGCAAGAATAAGGCGGCCTGGGTTACGGGCACTACGCTCCTGAGCCTCGCCAAGATCCTGGAAAACATGGAACTGGGCCACAACATCCTGCACGGCCAGTGGGACTGGATGCGGGACCCGGACATCCACTCCACCACCTGGGAATGGGACTTCGTCACGCCCTCACGTTCCTGGCAGCACACCCACAACGACCTGCACCACCGCTGGACCAACGTGGTGGGCAAGGACAACGACGTCGGGTACAACCTCCTGCGCATGGACGAGAACCAGCCGTGGAAGCCCATCAACCTGGCCAACCCGCTGTTCAATGCCATCCTGGCGCCCATTTTCGAGTGGGGCATTGCCATCTATGACCTCGAGCTGACCGAGTACAAGGAAGGCAAGAAGTCCAAGGAGGCGTTGAACAAGGACCTCAAGGCCCTGGGCCGCAAGGTCATCACCCAGTTCACCAAGGACTATGCTGCTACCCCCGCCGTCGCCATGCTCACCGGCTCCGGCAAGCAAGCCCTCTACGGCACCCTGGCCGCCAACGCTGTACGCAACGTCTGGGCGCACGCTGTCATCTTCTGCGGTCACTTCCCCGAGGGCACCGACACCTTCACCGAGGAAATGGTGGAAGGCGAAACCCGCGGCGACTGGTACGTCCGCCAGATGATCGGCTCCGCCAACATCTCCGGTTCAAAGTTCATGCACCTCATGACCGGCAACCTGTCGCACCAGATCGAGCATCACCTCTTCCCGGACCTGCCGTCGAACCGGTACGCCGAGGTTGCTCCGCGGGTCCGCGAGATCTGCCAGCGCTACGGCCTGAAGTACACCACGGGGCCGCTGCTGAAGCAGGTGGGGTCGTCCTGGGCCAAGGTCTTCAAGCTGGCCCTGCCGGGCAAGGCTGCCAGGGCCTGACCAAGCGGTATCCGTACAGCACAGCGGAGGGGCCAGGCGTGATGCCTGGCCCCTCCGCTGTGCTGTTTACAACCGGCCTTTACTTCTTAAGGAAGGCGAGCAGGGCTTCGTTGACTTCCGCAGCGTGGGTCCAGAGCAGGCCGTGCGGGGCGCCGTCGATCTCCACGTAGTCGGCGCTGGGCAGGGCCTTGGCAAAGAGGCGCCCGGTGGAGTCAATCGGCAGGATGTTATCCGCCGTGCCGTGGACAATCAGGGCGGGAACATCGATGCGCGGGATGTCGGCGCGGAAATCGGTGAGCCAGGTGGGCTGGGCAGCGACCGAGGCGGTGGCTCCTGCTCCGGCGGCAAGGTTCCAGCTGGCGGTCAGGGCTTCCTGGCTGAGCCGCGGCGTGCCCAGGAACGTGTCGGTGTTGTAGAAGTTCTTGAAGAATTCCGTGAAGAACGCGTAGCGGTCAGCCGTGACCGCCTCCGTGAGTCCGTCGAAGACCTCCTGCGGAACGCCGTCGGGGTTGTCGTCCGTCTTCAGGAGGAACGGTTCCAGGGAACCCAGGAACGCGGCCCTGGCCACGCGCGCCGAACCGTAGGTGCTGAGGTAGCGGGCAACTTCGCCGGTACCCATGGAAAAGCCCACCAGCACGGCGTTGTTGACGTCCAGCGTGTTCAGGAGTGTATTGAGGTCGGCGGCGAAAGTGCCGTAGTCGTAGCCTCCGGTGGGCTTGCTGGACTTGCCGAAGCCGCGGCGGTCGTAGGTGATGACGCGGTAGCCTGCCTGCAGGAGGGCGGCCGTCTGCTTTTCCCAGGAGGAACCGTCCAGCGGGTAGCCATGGATCAGGACAACAGGCTGGCCGCTCCCGTGATCTTCGTAGTAGAGATCGATATTGGTGCTGTTCTCGGTTCCAACGGTGACGAATGCCATCTTGGCGGTCCTTTCGAGGCTTCGGAATCAGGTTCAGGGCGCAACCAAAAGGCCGCGCCAAGCATTCCCTACTCTAGGGAACGCCCGACGCGGCACCAAGGACCGGGTTACTGGGATGGCTGGGGCAGCTCGCACGCAACCTGCGGGTTGACCCCCATGTAGTTCAGGGGCCCCGCCACGATGGTCACGGCCACCGTCCCAACCTGGGCGCAGGACCCCGGAGCTCCGCCGAAGTAGCCTCGCTGCCAGGCGGCGATTCCTCCGATGATCAGCCAGATAATGATCAGTGCTCCGAGAAACTTCATGGTGTCCTCCGTTGGCATGGCCGCCTGTGCATTCAATTATGCGCCGTTAACCGGAATCCAGACAGCGTCGGTCAAATGCATCATTTCCAGGCAGCCAAGCTTCGATTTGCCGAGTATGTGCTGAGCCTGTGAAAGGCTGGGCCCATGGAGGACACGGGCGTGGCGGGCAGCGTGCCGCGGTTGCTGACGGTGGGCCACGGAACCGCAAGCCAGGATGAATTCGGGGAACTGTTGGCCGGTGCAGGAGTCCAGGCCCTTGTGGACGTCCGGATTGCTCCGGGCAGCCGCAAGTTCCCGCATTTCGGCAAGGACCTGCTCGCGGAATGGCTGCCCGGCGCGGGAATCGCGTACCGCTGGGAAAAGCGGCTGGGCGGGTTCCGGAAACTTCCCCCCGATTCACCGGACGTGGCGCTTCGCAACGACTCCTTCCGCGCGTATGCGGCCTATATGAGGTCCTCGGAGTTCCTGGACGCCCTCGATGGGTTGATCACGCAGGCCTCGCAGGAGAGTGTGGTGATCATGTGCAGCGAGACCGTCTGGTGGCGGTGCCATCGGCGGCTCATCGCCGACCACGCCGTGCTGCTGGACGGCGTAGACGTCCGGCACCTGATGCCCGGCGGGAGACTGGCTCCTCACCAGCGGACCTCTGGCGTGCGCGTCGCCGGAAACGGGCTCGTCTACGACCAGGTGTAGCTATGGCGCCGAGTTCGCGCCGGAAGGCTGTGGGAACACCGATCTACCAGTGTTCCCACAGCCTTCTGGCAAGTGAGGGCAGTGCGGGTCAGACGGAGGCGCCCTCGAAGGCGATGCGCTTGGCGGCTTCGCGTGCCTCGATTTTCCCTGCCTCCGCCAGGACCTGTTCCGCTTCCTCGCGACGCACCACAACTACGCCGTCAGCATCTGCCACGATGATGTCGCCCGGGGCAACCACGACGCCGTCGATCGCCACCGGGAGCTGCAGCCGGCCGGGGCCGAACTTGTAGGGTCCTGCCGGGGTGACCGAGCGGGCGAAGACCGGCAGGCCGCAGTCCGCGAGGGCATCGGCATCCCGGACGGCGCCGTCGATCACAAACCCCGCCAGCCCCAGGTTCTTGGCGCGAAGCCCGATCATGTCCCCGATCAGGGCACGGGACTGGTCCCCGCCGCCGTTGACCACGATCACGTCGCCCGGCTGCGCTTCGTCGAGGGCCTTGTGGATATAAAGGTTGTCTCCGGGGCGGGTCCACACCGTATATGCGGGCCCGGCGAGCTTGGCGCCAGGCCAACTGGGTGACAGGGCCGATGCCACGCCGATGCGTTCCTGGGCGTCGCCGATGTTGGCTGCCGGAATGGCTCCCAGGCGGCGCACGAGCTCAGCGGTGGAGAGAGTAGGGTCTTGTGCCTGCATAGTGTCGCCGGCCTTTCTGGACGTGTCCATGGCTACTGCTGCTTGAGGAGTTCGTCGATGACCGGCTTGATCAGGGTTTCGCGTTCTTCCCACATCTTGCTGACCTCGGCCGCCGGAACCCACGTAGGCTGAGTGGCCGCACCCTTGAGCTTTTCCTGCACGGCGGGCGTCTCGGCTGCGGTCTTCAGTGAGGCCTCGAGCTTCGCCACAACTTCCTTGGGCGTCTTGGACGGGACTGACAGGGCGAAGTTGCTGGCCATTGGCTTGACGTCGTAGCCGGCGCTCTTCATGGTGGGGACTTCCGGGACGAAGGGGCTTGGGTTGTCCTCGATCACGGTCAGGAGCTTGATGTCGCCGGACTTGTACTGGCCGAAGAAGCTGGACACGCCGCCCAGCGCGAAGTCCACCTCGCCCGAGACAATGGCTGCCACCTTGTCCGCACCGCTGTTGTAATGCACGATGTTGAAGTCCAGGCCCAGCTGGTCTTCCAGGAGGCGCAGGTTGATGTGGTCGTCACCGGCGCGTGAGTCGGTGCCCACGGTGACCTTCCCTGGCTCCGCCTTGACGGCGTCGAACAGTTCCTTGAGGGTCTTGTACTTGCTGTCCTTGTTCACGCCGATCACTACCGAGTTGGTGGCGAAGGAGCCGATCGGGGTGAAGCTGCTGCGGTCGAAGGCTGCCTTCTTGCTGGGGTCCAGGTAGCGGCCCAGGATGGACGGGATGTTGGTGTTTCCGAAAGTCAGGCCGTCCGCCTTGGACTGGGCGACGTAGTTCAGGCCTACCACCTGGCTGCCGCCTTCCTTGTTGACCACTTTGATGGTGGCGCCCAGGTCCTCCTGCATGGCCGGTGCAACGATGCGGGCCAGGATGTCGTTGCCGGCGCCGGCTGCGGAGGGGACGATCCACTCGATAGTGGAGCCTGCCTTGGGGAAGTCCGCGGCGGCAGTGGTGGTGCTGCTGCCGGCCTGGCCGCCGCAGCCTGTGAGGGCCAGGGCAACTGATGCAGCGAGGGCGGTGGTGGTCAGTGCGGTCATTTTTTTCATTTCGCAAGCTCCTTTGGTGCGATGGGGGTGGGGGTCTTTTTCTTCAGCATTGAAGCAATGAGGGGGCGGACTGCGCCGAACAGGATGGCCAGGACAATCACGCCGATCAGCGTGAGGCTGATGGGGCCTTGCAGGAATACGTTGTAGTCGCCGCGGGAGAGCGCCAGGGACCGCTGAAAATTCTCTTCCAGCAGAGGGCCCAGGATGAGTCCCAGGACCAGCGGGGTGAGCGGTACTTTGACCAGCTGGAAAATGTAGCCGAGGATGCCGGCGCCCAGCATGATCAGGATGTCGAACGCGCTGCCGTTGATGGAGTAGGTGCCCAGGAACATAAACGCCAGGATGGCGGCCATGAGGTAATGGAACGGAACCTTCAGCACAGCGATCCAGACCCGGGCCAGCGGGACGTTCAGGACCAGCAGGATCAGGTTGCCCACGATCAGGCTGGCGATGATGGCCCACGCAACGTCGGGGTTGTCACGGAACAGCAGGGGTCCGGGGATGAGGCCGTTCATGGTGAACGCGCCGGCCATGATGGCCACGGTGGCGGAGGTGGGGATGCCCAGGGTGAACAACGGGATCATGGACGAGACGGCCAGGGCATTGTTCGCCGCCTCCGGTCCGGCGATGCCTTCCACTGCGCCCTTGCCGAATTCCTTGCTGCGCTTGGAGATCCGCTTTTCGGCGGCGTAGGAGGCCAGCGACGTTGCCGCGCCGGGGGAGCCCGGCAGGAGGCCCATGAAGAAGCCGATCACTGATCCGCGCAGCGACGGAAAGGCTGAGCGCTGCAGGTCCGTGCGGGTGGGCAGGAGCCTGGCGACCTTGAGCGGAGAAGGGACCCCCAATGGGCCCTTCTGGGCCTGGCCCAGGACTTCGCTGAGGCCAAAGACGCCCATCACGATCGCTACTAGTCCGAGGCCGTCGAACAGTTCCGGCATGTCGAAGGTGAAGCGGGCAATGCCGACGCCGGAATCCACACCCACGGTGGCGATCGCCAGGCCGGCTGCCGCGCTGAGCAGGGCCTTGGCCGGGTTGTTGCCGGCGAAGCTGGTGATCAGGGCGAAACCGAGGAGGGACACCAGGAACAGTTCGGGGGCACCGAATTCCAGGGCGAGCCTGCTGAAGGGTGCCACCACCACGAAGCCGACGACGCCGATCAGGCCGCCCACGAACGAGGCGAGCGCCGCGATCACCAGCGCCGGGCCGCCGCGTCCCCTTTTGGCCATCTGGTAGCCGTCGAGCGTGGTGGCGATGGAGGATGCCTCACCGGGAATCCTGAGCAGGACCGCCGTCGTGGTTCCGCCGTACGCTGCGCCGTAGAGGATGGCGGCCAGCATGATGATGGCGGAAGTGGCATCCAGGCCGAAGGTTACCGGGATAAGGAGTGACACGGCGGCAGCCGGGCCGAAGCCGGGAAGCACACCCACCAGCATGCCCAGGACACAGCCGAGCAGCGCGAAGAGGAGGTGTTCGGGCGTAAATACGGTAGCCAGGCCACCGAGGAGCTGATCGAATCCCATGGCTACAGCCCCAGTCCTGCGAGGAAGTCGATGCTGGCGGTCGGCAGGGCCGTTCCCAGCCAGACCTCAAAGACCAAGCGTGAAGCCAACGCGGAGCCAACGGCCACCAGGGCGGCCATCCAGAGTTTGCGCTTGCTGACGAAGAAGAGGATGGTTCCAAGCATCAGCGTCATGACGATGGTGTAACCCAGCAAGGGGAGGAGCAGGGCGGCCAGGAGGATTGCTCCTGAGATGATCCCCACCCGGGCCCACCCCTGGCGGTCCGGGAAATCCGGGGCGTCAGGCTCGTCGCTGTTGTCGTCATCGAGCAGGGAAACCAGTGCCGATTCTGACTCGTGGTGCGGCGGCAGCGATTCGACGGTGTCGCCCGTGACGTGTGCCGGCGCCGAAGTCCGGCGTGTGGCTACGAGCTGGAAGGCCCACAGGACTCCGGCCAAGGCCATCAGCGTCCCAGCGACCATGGGAAAGAATCCGGCCCCCACACCGGAGGTGTTCGTCAGCCCGTAGCCGGCGCCCACCACTGCCATGGTCAGGCCCCCGCCAACAGCCGCTGCGGCCACCGTCCATTCAAGCGCAACTGGTGCGTTGAGGGTTTGCATCTTCGTTGTCCGCCTCTCTGCGGCAAAGTGGAGAAAATAGGGAAAGCAGGATGGGTCAAAACCTCACTTGCAATCTTGCACAGGATTGCATGTTCGTGAGAGAGTGTCAAGCATCACAGTTATTCCGTAGAGGAATCTCAAAGGAGAGCCAGAGTGAGTTTCAAAGCAGTAGTGGCCAGCAGTACGGTCAGGCTCAGTGCCTCCGAAGAGCGCGTCATGAACGTCCTCATGGGGGACGACATGTCCGGAATTCCAGCGGCCGAAGTTGCGGACCGGGCCAAGACCCACGAATCAACGGTGGTGCGGCTGGCAAAGAAGCTGGGCTACCGCGGCTATCCGGACCTGCGCAATGACCTGCGCAAGGACGAAACCGAGATCCATGACCACCACGGTGGAATCATGCGCGGGGACACAGGCTACGACCTGGCCGCTTTCGTCGCCGATGAAATCGTCGCGCTGAAGCGGCTGCCGCATTTTGTTTCGCAGGACGATTTGGACGCCGCCGCCAGGACGCTGCATGGATCACGGACGATTTACCTGTTCTCAAGGGACGACGAAAAGCCCACGCGTGACCTGATGGCACGCCGCCTGCGGCGGTTGGGCCTGACGACAGTAACGCTGGGGACCACACCGAAAGACCTGGCCGAGCGCTTCGTCAGCTTCGATGAAAACAGCACCCTTATTGGTTTTGCGCTGCGCGAGGCGCCACGCCAGCTTGCCGCGCTGGTGACCGAGGCAGCCCGGAGGGGAGGCAAGAGCCTCCTGATCTCTGATGTGCCGGGCTACCGCTTCCGCCCCAGCCCCGACCATCTCATCACCGCCAGGCGCGGTGACGACGGGGAGTACCGGACCCAGCTGATTCCCGTTCTCCTGGCCTATGCCCTGCAGCTGGCGATCTTCCACTTGGACCCGGCCCGGTACCGGGCAGCCAGGGACAGCATCGAGGATCTGACCCGCCTCTTGGGCGGGGCGGACGAAATTCCGCTGCGGGCGTGAATTCCGGCTGGCGGACAGCACTCAGCGCGCAGGCCGTCCTCGCCCAGGCTGCCTGGGTGGGTATCCGGCTCATCATCGGCTATCGGGCGCTTGCTGAAGGTGCCGACCCCGTTTTCCTGGGCGTCCTGGCTTCGAGCTTCGCATTGCCCGCACTACTGACCGCCCTGCCTGCAGGGCGCCTGGCTGACAGGTTCGGGGGCACCGCCATGGCCTTTATCGGACTGCTGACGGCCGCTGCCGGGACCCTGACCATGCTGGCGGTCAGGGGGCTTCCCATCCTTCTGGCGGCCAGTGCCCTCATCGGCCTGGGTCATCTCATGGTGATGGTGGGCCAGCAGGCATTTGTGGCACACGTCAGCAGTGAAGGATCCACTGACAGCGCGTTCGGCACACTGACCGCCGCCGCTTCGATCGGCCAGCTGATCGGTCCGCCCGCAGTCACGCTCGTGGCTTCGCTGGGCATCCGGGACGGGGCCGCGCCGGACACCACGCTGGGGCTCCTGGTGTGCCTCGGATTCAGCGCCCTGGCCACACCCGCCTACTTCTTCCTGCGGCGGACGGACGCCGGGCTGCGCAAGGGCCGGCGTAAAGCAGCGGCTGAACCCGTCAGCGTGGCCGGGGTCCTGAAGGCTCCAGGACTGTGGCGCTCGCTGGTGGTCAGCGGGGCGGTGCTGGTGACGGTGGACCTGATGTACGCGTTCGTCCCGGTCTGGGCTACCGAACAAAACGTCAGTGCCGCCGTCGTGGGTATGCTCCTGGCGCTCCGGGCCGCCGTCTCGGTCGCGAGCAGGGTGGGCCTCACCCGGCTGATCGCGCGCTTCGGACGCAAGGCGATGCTGATCGCCTCCATTGGTGCGGCGGTCCTCTCACTCGCCGCCCTGCCGCTAGTGGGCCCTTATGGCGCTATAGCCGTGATGATCGGGCTGGGGCTCGGGCTCGGCATCCCGCAGCCACTCACCATGGCCTGGGTGGTGTCGCTGACCGCATCATCGAGCCACGGCGCAGTCCTGGGACTGAGGATGACCGTCAACCGGCTGGCGCAGATCACGCTGCCCATCGCCGTCGGCTCCTTTGCGGCGCCGCTTGGCGTGCTGGGGATTTTCTGGGCCAATGCCGCGCTGCTCCTGGGAGCCATCGCAGTGGTGGCAGGATCCGACGCCGGCCAGCCGCCTGGGGCGGATACCGTCACCTGACGCAGGGCGCCTGCGGCACCAACCCCCGGAACGCCCGACGTCGGCCTGCCGCCGTTGGTGGATTACCCGTCGTAGTGGGTGCGCGCCGGCCCCTGCCCCAGGGAGTTGACCACTGCCGCCGCCACGTCGTGAAGCTTGGAATTACGGGTGCTGGAGGCAGTCTTCAGGATTTCGAAGGCGTCGAGCTGGCTGCAGCGGTTCTGCGCCATGATGATTCCCACGGCCATGTCGATGACGGTGCGGGATTCCAGCGTTGCCCTCAGGTTCTTTGCCGTCTCGCTGTAGTGGGCGAACCGCACGGCGAGCCGGAGGGCAAGGGACGTCTGGCTGACGAAGTTCGCCGCGAATTCAAGGACACGGCCGTCGAACCGGCGGGGCCGCCGTGAGTACAGCTGCAGGGCGGCTTTCGTTTCACCCTCCAGTTCGAACGGCAAGGAGAGCACGGAGCGCACCCCCTGGCCCAGGACAGCAGCGGCGTAATCCGGCCAGCGGTCATCCTCGGTCACATCAGGAATGTGTATGGTTGCCTGCTCAAGTGACGCGGCCATGCCAGGGCTGTCGCTGAACTGGTACTCGATCTGGCCGATGGCCTGGGCCTCCGGCCCGCTGCTGGCAACCGTGGCAGTCTTGCGCTCGCGCAGCAGGGTGATGGTGCAGAAGACCTCGTCGTCAAGGTCCGAGAGGCCGCGTACGGACACGCGGGCGAGCTCGTTGAGGAAGTCCTCAACATCGGAGCTGTTGAGGACGAGTTCATGGAGGTGCTCGGTGATGGATGTATCGGATTTTGCTGTTGACTCGCTGGCCACGATTCTTGGTGCCATTCGCTCAGGTCAAAACGAGCCGGCAACGTTCCGCCAACCCTCGAGGGGACCTGGCGGTAAGGGTCGCTGGATCGACGAACTTTCCAACGGCCTGCTGCTAAACCGATATCCAGAAGTATATACACGCTCCGGCCCCTGAAAACGTCACCTTGGGCCTGCGCACCGCCCTGATACGCAGTCCTTGGCTATGTGCCCGAATGTGACCCCGCAAGCCAGGCTCCGGCTAGTTGGCTTGAAGTTACAAGGAATTTGTGAGGTCCCGCGGACCTGGGGCGTCCGCTGAAATAATCCTGCGTTTTGCGAGTAATACTGAGCACTCGGCCTGTAGTCCAAGCAGCGGCCGCCAGTGTGACCTCAAACGTTGCGGGTTGTCTTCCGGCCTGGTGCTAAGCTCCCCACAACTCAAAGCCAGGCGCCGGATCCACTCCCGGAGGCTGGCATTGTGTTGCCTCTTATGGGCAGAATGAAGCACGCGTTGGCGTTGCCGGCGACGGACCCGAAACCAGCGGCGATGGCGCCGCGGAGGGACGTAGAACATGACCAGACTGCTCATCATCGGTCCGCCCGGCTCCGGCAAAGGCACCCAGGCCGTGCACATCGCGCGGCATTTCAAGATCCCTGCCGTCTCAACCGGGGAGATCTTCCGTGACAATGCCAACCGGGAAACACCGCTGGGCAAGGAAGCCTCCAAATACCTGGACGACGGACTCTTTGTCCCCGACCACCTGACCAACGCCCTGGTCAAGGACCGCCTGCTGGACGCCGACGTGCAGGATGGTTTCCTGCTGGACGGCTACCCCCGGACGGCGCCGCAGGTCACGGAGCTGGACAACATGCTGGCGGCCCGGGACCAGCGCGTGGACGCAGTCATCGAACTCCGGGCCCCCGACGCCGAACTGGAACAGCGGATGCTCAAGCGCGCCCAGGACCAGGGCCGCAAGGACGACACGGTGGATGTGTTCCGCCGAAGGCTGGATCTGTACCATCGCGAAACGCACGAGGTAGTGTCCGTTTACGCAGGCCGGGGGCTGGTTGTCTCCGTTGACGGCAGCGGAAGCCCGGACGAAATCACCGAAGCGGCCATCGCCGCCGTCGAGAAATTCCTCGCGACCCAGGACAGGAAGATCCCATGAGAATTGCAGTGACCGGCGGTAGCGGGAAGCTGGGGCGGCATGTTGTCCGCAGGCTCACAGCGGATGGGCACCAGGTGCTGAACCTGGACCGTGCCGGGGACCGGAGCCCGGGGCTCGCCATTGTGGACTTGCGCGACTATGGCCAGGTCCTGGATGTGCTGCTGGGACTGGATGACAGGCACACCGGTTTTGACGCCGTCGTCCATCTCGGTGCCATCCCAGCGCCGGGCATACTGCCGGACGCTGCCACGTTCGAGAACAACATGCTCTCCACCTACAACGTCTTCCAGGCGGCCCGCCGGGCGGGAATCAAGAAGGTGGTCTATGCCTCCAGTGAAACGGTGTTGGGGCTGCCGTTCGACGTCGACCCGCCCTACATCCCCGTGGACGAGGAATACCCCGCCCGCCCGGAGAGCACGTATTCGTTGGTGAAGCATCTCGAAGAGCAGATGGCCATCGAACTCACGCGCTGGGACCCGGAATTGAGCATTGTGGCTTTGCGGTTCTCCAACGTGATGGATGCCGAGGACTACGAACGCTTCCCATCGTTCGATTCCGACGCCATGCTCCGCAAGTGGAACCTGTGGGGCTACATCGATGGCCGTGACGGCGCCCAGGCCGTGGCTCGGGCGCTGGAGAACGGCACGCCTGGCTTTGAAGCCTTCATCATCGCGAACGCGGACACCGTGATGAGCCGTTCCAGCGCCAGCCTCGCCGCGGAGGTGTTCCCGAATGTCGCGGTGACCAGGGAACTGGGTGAACACGAGACCCTGCTCGGCATTGGCAAAGCCAGGAGGCTGCTGGGCTTCGAACCCGAGCACAGCTGGCGGACCTACCACCCCAGCAGGACCACGCCCACGGAAGACTGAAACCGGCGGGACCCACCCCTGGGGTTTGGCCGGCGCGAGGGCGTTTTCCTCAGGACAAACCACAGGTTTGCGCAGCTGATTAAGGCTTGGCGCAGGATCGGCGAAGTTCCGGGCAACGGCGTGCTGCGGGCTCCTATTCTGGTGGTGGGCGGGGCTTCCCCGCCCGCCAATACCAAGCCCCAGCGCCCCGCAAGGACCCCAAAATTCCACTTTCACGCCTGCTCCGGCCCGCCGCCACAGCGATGCTTGTTTCCGCCGTCGCACTGACCGTCCCGGGCCTTCCCGCCGCAGCCGTTGCACCCGCCGCCAACGAGGCCAGCGTCCGCTACATCGTCCGCTACGCCGCAGACGCCGACGTCGCCGCCGAGACTGCGGCCATCCGTTCCCAGGGCCTCGGCGTGGGCCGGACGTTTTCGCACGCGGTGCGCGGCGCCGTCGTGACAGCAACCCCCGGCCAGGCCGAGGCACTGTCCCGCTCAGGGCGCGTCGTTTCGGTGGAGGCGGACGCTCCGGTCACCCTTTCCGAAACGCAGCAGCCTGCGCCCTGGGGGCTGGACCGGATGGACCAGCGGGCCCTGCCCCTGTCGGGCTCCTACAACTGGACCTCGGCGGGCGCCGGGGTCAGCGCCTACGTGGTGGACACCGGCGTGCTCGGATCGCATAACGAGTTCGCTGGCCGCATCACGGCGGGCTGGACGGCCGTGGCCGACGGCCGCGGCTCCACGGACTGCAACGGCCACGGAACGCACGTGGCCGGAACAGTGGCAGGGACCACTTACGGTGTGGCAAAGTCTGCGACTGTGGTCCCCGTCAGGGTCCTGGATTGCAACGGTTCCGGGTACAACTCCGATGTGGTTGCCGGCCTGGACTGGATTGCAGCCAACCACACTGCCGGCACGCCGGCCGTGGTCAACATGAGCCTCGGCGGTGCCGCCAGCTCGGCCGTGGACGCGGCGCTCCAAAGCGTCATTAACGACGGCGTTGCCGCCTTCGTAGCCGCCGGCAACTCCGCCGTTGATGCCTGCGGCACTTCACCCGCCCGTGTCCCCGCCGCCGTCACCATAGCTGCCAGCGATTCCGCCGACCGGCAAGCCAGCTTCTCGAACTACGGATCCTGCGTCGACCTCTACGCGCCCGGGGTGGGCATCACCTCAGCGTCCTACACCTCCACCAACGCAACCGCCTCGATGTCCGGCACTTCCATGGCAGCGCCCCACGCTGCGGGAGCGGGGGCGGTACTGCTCGCCCAGAATCCGGCACTCACTCCGGCGCAGGTTGCGGCGACGCTGGCCTCCAACTCGACTGCCGGCGTCGTGATCGGGGCCGGCGCCGGCACGCCAAACCGCCTGCTGTACTCAGCCGGCACAGCGCCCGCTCCGACCCCCGTGGTTACTGCCCCGGCGGCTCCTGCCCCAACAGTCACGGCCAAATCACCCGCTGCAACTTCGACGGCGGTGTCTCCGGGCAGCAATGTCACTGCCACCTTCAGCGCTGCGGTCCAGGGCGTGGGCAGCGGAACTTTCATCCTCAAGAATGCCGCGGGTTCCGTTATCCCAGCCACGATCACCTACAACGCCACGACGAGGACTGCCACCCTTGACCCGGTGTCGAACCTGGCGGCAGACGCAAAGTTCACGGCGACGCTGGTGGGCGGAACCATCGCCATCCGCGACGCCGCCGGCACCCCGCTGGCCACCACGAACTGGTCTTTCACCACCGGGCCCGCGCCCACCGTTACCGGATTCACCCCCGGCAGCAACGCCATCCTGGTCCGGCGCTCCAACAACGTTTCCGTGACGTTCAGCGAAGCCGTTCAAGGCGTCACCACGTCCACCTTCACGGTGAAGAATGCTACTACCGGCGCGGTCGTTGCCGCTACGGTCTTCCGCAACGGCAGCACCAACCAGTGGATCCTTGATCCGCAAGCGGCCCTCGCCGCCAAGACCAAATACACGGTGACAGTCTCCGGCGGGGAAGCAGCCATCCGCGACCTTGCCGGGAACCAGTTGGGCACCAAAACCTGGCAGTTCACCACAGGTTCCTTCTGACTGGTTTTCCAACACAACGAAGGGAGGCCGACGGCGGCAAGCGCGTGCCGCCGTCGGCCTCCCTTGGTTGATCTTCAGGGCACTCCGAAGCACTTTAATGAATTGGCAGGACCTCGTAGCCGTCCGTCTTGGCCACCATCTGCCGGCCGTGGTTGCCGTTGAACTTCAGCCACATGACAGACGAGTCGGCTGCAACGGCCTCAACTTCGCCGGTACGGACCACGCGCCCCCCAGCGCGCAGTTCCACCCAGCTGCCCACGAGCTGATGCCAGTCTTCGGTTGCTTCGTCCACGGTCCCGGCAGCCCTCAGGAAATCAGTTCGCGGGTCATTCCGAAAGGAACCTGGTCTGACAGTGCTGCGGTGTAGCGGCCAGGGGCGACCCGGGTCACCACAATGCCGTGCGTGCCTGTCAGGAGGGCGGCTTCCTGGAGGCGCCTGACGGCAGCCTCAAGTTCTTCGTCCAGGAGATGCCGGCTGGCGACATCTATCTCAATGCGGTCCATGGGGGTAGACATAGCGGTTCCTTGTGAATTGTTGGAGTAGGGTTCCTGGTTATTCAGGCTTGGCTGCGGAAACGGGGACGGGGCGATCCTTTGCCTGGTCCTTCGTTCCCGCGGGTGCCTGGGATTCCGACGTCGCCGGCGGGGAAGTCCTGAGCTTGAAGCGCTTCCCGATGGTGCTGCCGCCGCCACCGCTGCGGTTCTTGTTGAAAATGTCGAAGCCGACAGCCAGCAGGAGGACCAGGCCCTTGATGAGCTGCTGGTAGTCAGTGCCGAGGCCCAGGATGGACATGCCGTTGTTCAGCACGCCCATGATCAGGCCACCGATCATGGCGCCGGCCACCGTGCCGATGCCGCCCTGGACGGCGGCGCCGCCGATGAATGCAGCGGCGATGGAGTCGAGTTCGAAGCCGGTGCCGCCGGCTGGCTGTGCCGAGTTGAGCCTCGCCGTGAACACCAGCCCTGCCAGGGCCGCCAGGACGCCCATGTTGACGAAGAGCCGGAAGGTGACGGCCTTGGTCTTGACGCCGGACAGCTCCGCGGCATGCAGGTTGCCGCCGATCGCGTAGGTGTGGCGGCCAAAGACGCTGTTGTTCATGAGCGCCGTGTAAACGATCACCAGGACGGCCAGCACGATCAGGACGACCGGGGTGCCGCGGTAGCTCGCGAGGAGGAACGTGATGATCAGCATGAGCAGGGCCACGAACGTGGTCTTGGTGGCGAACCAGGCCATGGGTTCGTTTTCGAGGTCGAACTTCTTGCGGATACGGCGTTCCTTGAGTGCTTGGATGAGCAGCGCAACAGTGGCTCCCACACCCAGGATGACAGTCAGCCATTCCAGCACGGATGTTCCCCCGGAGATGTCCGGGAGGAATCCTCCGCCCAGGGCACGGAGTTCGGCCGGGAACGGGGTGATCTGCTGGTTCTTCAGCGTGATCAGGGTCAGGCCGCGGAAGATCAGCATCCCTGCCAGCGTGACGATGAACGCGGGAATGCCCACATAGGCGATCCAGTATCCCTGCCAGGCGCCGACAAGCGCTCCCACCAGGAGGCAGGCGGGGATAGCCAGCCACCAGGCCCACCCCCAATGGACCATCATGACGCCGGCGACGGCACCGATGAAGCCGGCGATTGATCCCACCGAGAGGTCGATGTGGCCGGCAATAATCACCATCACCATGCCGATGGCAAGGATGAGGATGTAGCTGTTCTGGACCACCAGGTTGGTAACGTTCTGGGGCTCCAGGAGGATGCCGTTGGTCAATACCTGGAACAGCAGGACGATCAGGATCAGGGCAACGAAGATGCCAACCTGCCGGAGGCGGCTTGTCAGGAAGCCGAGGGATTCTCGTAGGGCGGACATGGTCCTATTCCTTCTCTTTGGTCATGTAGTGCATGAGTTTTTCCTGGGATGCTTCGGCGATGGGCACCTCGCCGGTGACGTGGCCCGCGGACAGGGTATAGATCCGGTCGCAGATGCCGAGGAGTTCGGGCAGCTCTGAGGAGATGACAATGACCGCCTTTCCCTCCGCCGCGAGGTTGGCAATGATCGTATAGATCTCGAACTTGGCGCCGACGTCGATCCCACGGGTGGGTTCATCGAGGATCAGCACGTCCGGGTCCGAGAACATCCATTTGCTCAGCACCACCTTTTGCTGGTTGCCGCCGGACAGCTTGCCGGTGATGGCGGCAACTGACGGCGCCTTGATGTTCATGCTCTTGCGGTAGCCGTTCGCCACCACTGTCTCCCGGTTTTTGTCCACCCAGCCGCCCTTGACCAGCTTGCGGAGCGCAGCCATGGAGATGTTCCGCTGGATATCCTCGATGAGGTTCAGGCCGTAGTGCTTCCGGTCTTCTGTGGCATACGCGATGCCGTGTCCGATCGCCTGGGACACCGTGGACGTGTTGATTTCCTTGCCGCGCTTGTACACCTTTCCGGACATCGCCGTGCCGTAGGTGCGCCCGAAGACGCTCATGGCCAGCTCGGTCCGGCCGGCTCCCATCAGGCCGGCAAGGCCCACCACTTCGCCCTGGCGGACGTTCAGGCTGGCATTGTGTACCACCATGCGTGTGTGGTCCTGGGGATGCCGGACGGACCAGTCCTCGATCCGCAGGACTTCCTCGCCGATCTTGGGTTCCCTGTCCGGGTAGAGGCTTTCCAGGTCCCGGCCCACCATGCCGCGGATGATCCGTTCCTGTGTGATCTGGCCTTCATCGAGCCGCAGGGTCTCAATGGTTTTGCCGTCGCGGATGATGGTGACGGCGTCAGCGACCTTGCGGATCTCATTGAGTTTGTGGCTGATGATGATGCTGGTGATTCCCTGGCCCTTAAGGTGCAGGATCAGGTCCAGGAGGTGGCCGGAGTCCTCGTCATTGAGTGCCGCTGTGGGTTCGTCGAGGATGAGGAGCTTGACTTCCTTCGACAGTGCTTTGGCGATTTCCACCAGCTGCTGCTTGCCCACGCTGATGTGCTGGACCGGCGTGATGGGATTTTCGCTCAGGCCCACCCGGGCCAGCAGTTTTGCGGCCTCCAGGTTTGTTTTGCGCCAGTCCACCCAGCCGTTTTTGGCCTGCTCGTTTCCGAGGTAGATGTTTTCGGCGATCGAAAGATACGGGCTCAGGGCGAGCTCCTGGTGGATGATGACAATCCCGCGCTTCTCGCTGTCGTTGATGCTGGAGAAGTTGCAAGGCTCGTTTTCGAAGAGGATTTCCCCGTCGAAGGAGTTGTGCGGGTAGACGCCGGACAGGACTTTCATGAGCGTGGACTTGCCCGCCCCGTTCTCGCCGCAGATGGCGTGGACCTCGCCCCGGTTCACGTCCAAAGTGACATCCTGGAGGGCTTTGACGCCCGGAAAAGTCTTGGTGATTCCTCGCATTTGAAGAATGGGTGTGTTCATCGTCAATTCCCACTGACTGGTTGAAACTGGGCAAGCCTGCGGCTGCAGGGGCCTACGTGGAAGGGGTTGCGGCACGGCCTTGTGGCCGGCCGCAACCCCACAAGAAAGTTACTTGACGTCGGCGTCTGTGTAGTAGCCGGAGTCGATGAGTTCCTTCTTGTAGTTGTCCGCAGTGATGATCACGGATTTGAGCAGGTAGGCCGGAACCACCTTGACCTTGTTGTTGTAGGTCTTGGTGTCGTTGACCTCGGGCTCCTGGCCCTTCAGCAGGGCATCGACCATCTTCACTGCCTGGGAACCCAGCTGGCGCGTGTCCTTGAAGATGGTGGAGTACTGCTCACCGGCGATGATGGACTTCACGGAGCCCTTCTCAGCGTCCTGGCCGGTGACAACCGGCAGATCGCCCTTGGCGTAGCCACCGGTGCTGGTCAGTGCGGAGATGATGCCGATGGAGAGCCCGTCGTAGGGGGAGAGCACGCCGTCAAGCTTCGTTCCGGAGCTGTAGGCGGCAGTGAGGATGTCCTCCATCCGCTTCTGGGCAACGGGGGCCTGCCAACGCAGGATGGCTGCCTGCTCGAACTTGGTCTGGCCGCTGGGAACCTTGAGGGTTCCGGCATCCATGTACGGCTTCAGGGTGTCCATGGCGCCGGTCCAGAAGAAGTTGGCGTTGTTGTCATCCGGACTGCCGGCGAAAAGCTCAACGTTGAACGGGCCCTTGCCCTCCACCTTCTTGCCGCTCGCGTCAACCAGGCCCAGGCCGGTCAGCAGTGACGTTGCCTGCTGCACGCCTACCGTGTAGTTATCGAACGTGGTGTAGAAATCAACGTTGGGGGTGCCGTTGATGAGCCGGTCGTAAGCGATGACCTTGACGTTCTGTTCCTTCGCCTTCGCGAGGACATCGGTCAGGGTTGTACCATCGATGGCCGCGATGATGAGTGCTTTGGCACCCTTGGTCAGCATGTTCTCGATCTGGGAAACCTGCGTGGGAATGTCATCGTTGGCGAACTGGAGGTCGGTCTTGTAACCAAGGTCCTTCAGGGACTTTTCCACGTTTCCGCCGTCGGCGATCCAACGCTCGGATGTCTGGGTGGGCATGGAGATACCCACCAGGGATTCACTGGGATTCGCAGTGGCGTCCGGGGTGGATGTGCCACCCCGGCTTCCGCACCCTGTGGCACCCACAGTGACGGCGAGGACGACGGCTACGGCGCCCAGGAATTTCCTTATTCTCACGATTTCTCCTTCCGCGGAAGCTTGTCCGCGAAGTGGTGCTGGGGCGGCAAGCGTCTGCGCTTGCCGGTGAAGCGGTACTGGCTGGATGCCAAGGCCAGGGCCTTTGACATCTAAGAGCTGTGAACCGGCCGGAGACGGGGATCAGTTGTGTGCCAAAATAAGGTTCGACCGTGTTCGTGTTAGCGCTAACAGACAGGTTACTGGAGAGTTACATGTGAGTCAAATCACTTTTTATAGGGGCGTTTCAATCGGACTTGTGTCCACTTGAAACTCCGCACGGCCGTGGCGGACGCCGTTGATCTGGAGTTCCAGGACATGCATCCCGGGGTGGTGGACGCGAGTGGTCATCGGCCTGAAGGCGTGGCGCTTGGCGAGGATCCTGGACTCACCCGCAGCGAGCGTCAGGGCCGTGAGCTTAAAGACCTTCACGGACTGGCTGCCGTTGGCCTTCCGGTAGTGGATGGCATAATCCACTGCCAGCCGCGCGCCGTCGGTGCCCATATTTGAGACCCTGAACTCGAATCCCAGGTCCTCGGGCATGGCCACCACCTGCCGGTCGAGCCGAAGTTCTGTGACAGCTACCGACGCCGGGGCGAACCCCTGCAGCGCCAGCGCACCTGGGTGCCCCTTCTTGACCAGTGTCCGGAGGCCGTGCCTGACCACCCACGCTGTATTGGTGTCCGGCGCGGCCAGCCAGCGGGCCGCCGTCGCAACCACAATCTCCGGCGCATGCCGGGCGAGGTCATTGAGGTGGTTTGCCACCGACCGCCGCACGTAGTCGGAGGGGTCGCGGTAGAGGGCATTGAGGATGGGCAGGGTTGCCTCCGGCAGCTTCACCAGGGCCGGGACCCGGACAGCCCACGGAAGGTAGGCCCGCGTCCCTTCACTCGCCAGGCGGCGGACGTGCTCGTCCGGGTGCCGCGTCCACTGCAGGATGGCCTCGAGGGCTGCCTCCGGATGGTGGGCGAGCAGGCGCCGGATGGCAAACTCGCCGGTCAGCCGGGGCGTCAGTTCAGCCAGCAGCGCCAGGCAGTCCTCGAAGTCCGGCACGGAGCCTGATTCGAGAGCGAGGGTGACAGCGGCTTCGGAGACCGGCCAGAGGATCCATCCGGTGAAAGCGGGGTTCTCCAGGGCGCCGCGGAAGATGCCTGCCGCCGTCGTGTAGCCGGAACCCGGGATGCGTTGGAGATCGTGCAGCAGCGCCCCGCTGACGCTGTCCGTACGTCCGCGCAGGCTGAGCTCGTCCAGCGTGGTGGCGGGGACGGCGAGGTTGGGCCACACCGTACCGGGTGCTGCCGTGGCAAGAATGTCAGCCAGCGACTCCACGCCTTGCCTGTTGATCAGCTCATTCATCGCACCCATGAGGTCAGGCTACCCGCGGCTGGGGTTCCATGCGGAACCAGTGCAGGGGAGCCGGCCGCGCGATCCGCCCACCATCGGCGGAATAACGGGGATAATCTTCACCTGAGGAAAGTCTTCACGGCGCAGGGACGGAAATAGACACGTGGCAAAGCAGTCAGGGCAGCAGGCATCCAGCAAGGCGCCGCAATGGTGGCGCAGGTTCCATGACAAATTCGTCGTGGAAGAGCGATACATGGAGCCGGCGGCGCGGAGAAGCCTCTATCGCTGGTCCGTACTGTTGGCGGCGGTCGGTGCGCTCCTCTTCACTGCCACTCTCATGGGCGTCCTGCAGGGCGACGGGCTTGCCTCGGCCGATGAGGATGCACGGAACTGGCTGCTCGCCATCCGTTCGGAGCTGCTTACCGTTGTGATGATCTTCCTGGCGGTGGTCTTCGGGCCCATAGCCCTGCCGATTATCGTCCTGGTAGTCATCCTCGTATGGGGATTTGCGGCCAAGCATGCTTGGCGGCCCATGCTGCTGGCCGGCGGCATGATCACCGGCGTGGTGATATCGCAGATCATCCTGCAGATCGTCAGGAGGTCCCGCCCGCCGGTGGAGCTGATGCTGTTTGGCGCCGACCACACCTTCTCGTTCCCCTCCGGCCACGTCCTGGGCGCCTGCGACTTCCTGCTGGTAGGAACCTTCCTGATATTCTCGCGACGCGAAAACACCAGGGCGGCGGTCCTCGGTTTTGTTGGGGCCGGCGTCGGAATTGTGTTGGCAGCGCTCAGCAGGCTGTATTTGGGATACCACTGGCTTAGTGATGCCCTGGCATCACTTTCCCTCTCGCTGATCATCCTGGGTGCGGTGATCGCCCTGGATACCTGGCGCACCGCCCGGATCCCCGGCGAACGGATTACCGGGGAACTGTCCAAAGCCGACGCTCCGGGTGACTAGCCATGGCGACCGAGATGGACGCCCGCAGGATGTGCCTGGCACTGCCCGGCGTTTCTGAGCGCAGCAGCTGGGGCCAGCCGGCCTGGTTCGCCAAGACTTTGATGGCACGCATCTGGGAAGAGGGCGTGCTGACGGTCAAGACCGACGAGCGCGAGGCCTTGGCGGGCACGGAACCGGACACCTACTTCTGGACGCCGCACCACGACCGTTCACCGCAGCTTGTGCTGATCAGGCTGGACCGCATTGGTACCGAGGAGCTTGCCGAACTGCTGGAGGAGTCTTACCGGCTGGCAGGCGGCCGCAGGCCCTGACTGCGGCGGGTCCTGACCGCCGCCGTCCGGCTGGGCCGCCGGGCTGGCTGCGCTAGGCGTCGGGGCGGGAGCGGGCGCGTTGGAGCGCCCTGCGCAGCTTTGCGTTGGCTGCCTCCAGCTCAAGGACCTTCGCCACGCCGGCGAGGTTGAGCCCCTCTTGAAGCAGTTCCCCAATGCGCAGGAGGATGGCTATGTCTGTGTCACTGTATTGCCGTGTGCCGCCGGCCGTCCGGACCGGCGTGAGTAGCCCCCGCGTCTCATAGAGCCGGATATTCTGCTGCCCCGTGCCTGTCAGCTGTGCCGCCACCGAGATCGCGTATAGCGCCCGTGCGGCCCCGGACTGGGGCGTTTGGCCGGATGCCGGCTCTGTCATGTCTGCTCCAAAATCCCTGCTCAAAAATCCTGAACGAATCCCTTGCTTCAGTTTGGCACGAGTGCTATAAAAAATCTATATCCACCACCATAGATCGGTGCGATGGGTATAGACCAAAACCAAACAATTGCATGCTGAAGGAGTGGGAAATGATGTTAATGCGTACGGACCCGTTCCGTGAGCTGGACCGGCTTACCCAGCAGGTCTTTGGAACCGCGGCCCGGCCGGCGGCGATGCCGATGGACGCGTGGCAGGAAGACGGCGAGTTTGTTGTCGCCTTCGATCTGCCGGGCGTTGACGTGGACTCCGTGGATTTGAATGTTGAGCGGAATGTCCTGACAGTGCGGGCAGAGCGGCGTGACCCCACCCAGCCAAACGTGGAGCTGGTAGCCTCCGAACGGCCCCGCGGCGTTTTCAGCCGCCAGCTGATACTGGGCGAGACCCTGGACACGGAAAACATCAAGGCCAGTTACGACCGTGGCGTCCTGACCTTGCGGATCCCGGTTGCCGAGCAGGCCAAGCCGCGCAAGATCGAGATCGAAACGAAGGGCCAGATGCACGAGATCGGAAGCTAGTCCATCCTTAAGCGGCGGATATCCGGCTTAGGCGCGGGCATGGGGCCGCCCTGCCCGCGCCCAAGCAGTTCGAAAGAAGGCGGCGCCCATGGACACGCCGGACAAGGTTGAGCTGCCAGACCACTATGCAGCCCTGCGGGTGGAGGCTTCGGCCAGCCAGCAGGAAATTGCCCGCGCCTACCGTGCCCGCATGCGCAGCCTTCATCCCGACGTCGACGTCGGCCCGCGCATTCCCGGCGGGGCCGATGGGAATGCCGCGGCCCGCAAAAATGAGCTGTTGCGCATCATGCAGGCCTTCGCAGTGCTTCGTGATCCAGCCCGCCGGGCTGCTTACGACCGCAGTCTTGCCGAACGGCAGATGGTTTCCCGTCCGGAGACGGGACCGCAAAGCATCCCCGTCCGGCGTGTCCGCAGCCGCGAGAACCGCGCAGGGGCCACGATCAGAATTACGCCCGTCCGCTGGGAAAGCGGACCGTGGGCATGACCCCCTTCCAACCCAACGAAGGAGCAGTACATGAGCGAGTGGCGCCGCTACGATTCACAGTTGATGCCGGTTTTCCACGAGCGGTTCGAAGAACGCTGGGGCAAGGGTACGGCCCCTTTCCTTGATCCGGAGGCGCACGAGGAGCCAATTCCGCGGGCCCAGTGGATCAATCCGGCCACCGGCGCGGCGCTGGCGGTAGTGCCCGTCTGGACCGCCGACGATGGCCAGCACCGTTCCTTTGGTGTGTTCTATCTGCCCCCGGCGGGAGGCATCTGGGTGTTGCGTCCCGGATACACCGGTTACCTGGAACCTTCCGACGGCGAAACAGAACACCTGGTTACCCTCCGGAATGACGCCTACCGGAAGGCCGTGGCCCACGCCAAGGAGTTCCTGTTTGGCTCACAGTGAGTTGTCCGGGCCGCTCCCCAACAGGCTGCGGGTGAGGGCTTCGGCGTCGGCCATCAGGTCCTCCACCGCAGCAGCGAGGTGGGCGTCGGACACCGGCGCCTCGTCCAGGGCGGCAGCCACCACGGCCCGACGCACCAGTTCGCGGGCGAAGGAAGCAGTGGTGCCCTCTGTCCGTTCCGCTGCCAATTCCAACGCCTCCGGGCTGAAGGACACCCGGCGGCCATAGAGTTCCAGCAGCCGGACCCTCTCGGCGTGTTCCGGGAGCGGAATCTCGACGGCCAGGTCCACCCGGCCCGGACGCTGCGCCAGGGCCCGTTCCAGCATGTCCGGCCGGTTGGTTGTCAGGACGAATGCGACGTCGGCATCGTTGTCCAGGCCGTCCATGGCGTCCAGCACCTCAAACAGCAGCGGCTGCGGACCATGCCCGAAGCTCCGGTCCTCGGCGATGAGGTCGCAGTCCTCCAACACCACGATGGACGGCTGCAGCGCCCGGGCCATTCGAGCCGCGTCCGAGATCCGGGCGAGCGAACCGCCGGAGAGGAGGATCGCCGTCGACCCAACACTCTGGCTCAGCAGGTGCCGCACGGTGTGGGTCTTGCCTGTCCCCGGCCTGCCGTAAAGCAGGATGCCGCGTTTGAGGTGCTGGCCGTGGTCCTTGAGCGAGGCGCGGTGCGTGGCAATGCCCACGGTGTGGTCCGCCACCTTCTGCAGCAGCCCGGCGGGCAGGATGACGTCCGACGCCGGGAGGCTGGGCCGGTGGTGAAAGGTAACGCCCGCAGCGCTCGGCCCATACGCGGACATCACGAGGGAGATGACCTGTCCCTTGAGGACACTGTTGCTGTCCATCCGCAGGCGGAACTCCGCCAGGAACGCGGTGGCGGTTTCCTGCCCGGCTGCGAGGACCTCCAGGGAAGCGGCCTGGCGCCCGGATTGGGGCTCGGCATCTCGCTGCAGGACGGCCAATGGGTTCCCGGCGAAGCTGAAAAGCCACAGGCCCAGGGCCACGGCCTGCCGGTGGCTGTCCGGGCCCACCGCGAGGTTGGCATAGTCAGGCTGGGCGAGTGGAAACTGCGGAAAGAGCTGCGAGTGCTGGACCATGTCACTCAAGGACTGGTGGTGCCGCTGGCCGCCGCCTCCGATGCCTACCAGCCGGCCCCCAGGGTCCTGTTCAACGAGTTGCGCCATCACAATATCGGCGTCCACAAAACGGTGCGGCGGGATTTCCTCCACTACCACCGAAAGGTCCGCAGCTGGCGTGCCAAGATGTTCGGTCAGGGCTTGAAGCAGCTGTTTTCCCGCTTGCTCCCGATGGTTTCCGGATTGCGCCAGCTGGACCAGCGCCGCAAAATCGTCGATGAATTTCCCCAGTTTTTCATCCATCCCCAGACCCTAGCAGGCGGCAGCCAGCCAGGCCCGGGACCCGTGGCCAGGGCAGCGTGGCTGACGCTCGTCAGCGGCCCGGCCGTGTGCCATCCTAAGGGGTACAGTTTCCGAACCCAGCTAAGGAAGTTGGCACTACCGTGCATATCACCGCCAAGGACCTGGCCGCGCTCATCCCCTCCGGGTTCACCCTGGGCGTGGCCACTGCGGCCTTCCAAATCGAGGGAGCGCTTGACGAGGATGGCCGAGGACCGGCCGGATGGGATGGCTTTGCGTCCAGGCCCGGAGCAATCGTTGACGGTCACAGCCCCGCGGTCTCCTGCGACCACTACCACCGGATGCCGCAGGACGTCGCGCTCATGAAGCAGTTGGGTGTGGACTCCTACCGTTTCTCCCTGGCGTGGCCCCGGATCCAGCCCACCGGCAGCGGAGCGGTGAACCGCGCAGGACTTGATTTCTACGACCGCCTCCTCGATGAGCTGCTGGCCAACGGGATTTCCCCCATGGTCACCCTCTACCACTGGGACACCCCGAAGGCGCTGGACGACGCCGGCGGGTGGATGAACCGGGACACCGCCTACCGCCTGGGGGAGTTCGCGGCGATCGCCGCCGACGCCTTCGGGGACAGGGTGGCGCGCTGGGCAACGATCAACGAACCCGCCACCGTCTCCACCAATGGCTACACCTTGGGACTACATTCGCCCGGTGAGGCCCTCATGCTCAACGCTTTCCCCACCGTGCACCACCAATTGCTGGGCCATGGGCTCGCGGTGCAGGCGCTGCGCGCAGCAGGAGTGCCGGGCGAGATCGGCATGACCAATGTGTACTCGCCCATGGTTCCGAACTCAATCAATCCCTTGGACTACATCAGTGCCGGCCTGATGGACCTCGCCCAGAACCGGCTGTACGCGGACCCCGTTCTTTTGGGCAAGTACCCGGACCTTATCCGTGCCGCGAAGTTCTTCAGCTCCTTCGAGCACCCGGAGGAGGACATGAAGCTCATCTCCCAGCCGCTGGATTTCTATGGCCTGAACTACTACATGCCCACCAAAGTGGCTGTTGGCCCGGGACAGGGCGCTGTTCCGGCGAGCATGGCCGAGGCCATGGGCAGCGACCTGAGTGCGATGGGCAACGGCGGTACCCCCTTCCACGTCGAGACCTGGCCTGAAGCGGACATCACGTCCTACGGCTGGCCCGTCAAACCCGAATACATGCGCGTGGCGCTGAAGGAGATGGCGGAGCGCTACCCGAACCTGCCGCCGGTGATCATCACCGAGGGCGGGGCAAGTTTCGAGGACATCATCGTCCGGGACAAGTCCACCAACATCAGGTTCATCCCGGACGAACGGCGCTTGAAGTACCTCTCGGACCATCTGGAAGCGGCGCTCAAGGCCACCGCCCCGGGCGGTGAGGCGGAGGCCGTTGACCTCCGCGGTTACTACGTATGGTCGCTGATGGACAACTTCGAGTGGTCCGCCGGCTACAACCAGCCGTTCGGGCTGCTCCACGTCGATTTTGAGACCCTGGAGCGCACGCCCAAGGCGTCCTACTTCTGGTTCCAGGAACTGCTCGAAGAGCGGAACCTTGTGGCTGCGGCCGACACCGCCGTCGCGAACGCCGCCGGACCGGAACCGGCTGTGACAGAGGAGAACGACGACGACGTGACCGCCTTGGGTGCCACCGCGTAGCTCCGGGGGCTAAAGCAGGTCCAGGGCCCTGAGCTGCTTGGCCATCCCGGCGCCGTCCGTGGAGTAGATCCATGGCACCGCCGAAGCGCTGTGGTCGCCGTCTTCGGAGTGTCCGCCCGCAAACACGGCCTCGCTGACCGAAAGCTGCCGGATGGCTATGGCGGCCACCTTGTCCGCGTGCTCCTGGGCGAAGCCTGAGTAGATCTGTTCGTCATGCTGGCCGTTGTCGCCGATCAGGAGCCAGCGCATGTCGGGGAATTCCTTCGCGAGGCGTTCGAGGTTGCGGTGCTTATGCTCCTGACCGCTGCGGAACCACCTGTCCTGGGTCAGTCCCCAGTCCGTGAGCAGCAGGGCACCGGCCGGGTACATATTGCGGCTTAGGAAACGCGCCAGCGTGGGGGCTGCGTTCCACGGCCCGGTGGACAGGTAAATCACGGGGGCGTCCGGATGCTCGATCGTGAGCCGGTCCAGCAGAACAGCCATTCCCGGTGTTGCCATGCGCGCCCGCTCGCTCAGCACAAACGTGTTCCACAGCGCAAGGAACGGGCGGGGAAGTGCCGTGACCATCACGGTGTCGTCAATATCAGAGACGATGCCAAACTTGGTGTCCGGTGCGATCACCTGGATGAGCGCCTCCACCGGCTCGGTGCCTTCGGCCCGCAGGACAGCGGTATGCCAGCCAGGGGACAGCTTAATGTCCACCACGGTGTCGATCAGGCCGCCGCGGTCCGCCTTCACGTGCGTGACCACGTCTTCGATGGTGACTTCGACATCGGTGAACTGCACGGGAACACTCGTGAACGCCCGCCAGCCGCGCACGTTCTGGGTTCCGTTGCGGGCCGCGTGGTCGGCCCGGCTGCCGGGAGCGGGTTCCTGCGTGAGCAGCACCCGGCCCAGTACCCTGACCCACTCGGTGGATCCGTACCCCTGGTACGCGATGGTCTTTGGCACGAACTTCCAGCGCTTTGCCAGCTGCAGCCGGACACCGTTAACGCTGTCCGAAAGCCGGTGGGCAAGCCTGAAAGCGCGCTTGCCGGCCAATGATGTTCTCTGGGGAGCCGTGTCCATGCCTCCACTCTGCCACAGGCGATGCGGTGACCGTCCAGCGTGACCTCAGCCCGCGCCCAGGATCCAGCGCAGGGTGTCGGCGTTCCGCACGGCGTTCCCGCCGCCGTCGTTATTGAAGTACACAAAAACGTCCCGCCCGCCGCCATCCCATTCCCGGATGCGATCCGCCCACCAGCCCAGGTCGGCGTCCGAATACGAGCCCCCATAGAGATGCTGGTGGTCCGGGCCGTGCATCCGGACGTACACAAACGGCGCCGTGGCCCGCAGGATGCATGGCAGGTTGGCCCCGCTCATGATGCAATAGGCGGCCTTATGCCGCTCCAAGAGCCCATAGACATCCGGATGGTCCCAGCTCGGGTGCCGGAACTCCACTGTGACCCGGATCCACCACGGAACTGCGGAGAGGAAGAAGTCCAGCCGGGCGTCATCCCGCGCCTGCTGGGGCGGGAGCTGGACCAGGAGGACCGCGCGTTTGTCACCGAGTTCATGCCAGCATTTGGCGATCCGCTCCAGCCAAACCTCCGGTGCGTACAGCTTCTTGCCGTGCGTGAGCCCGCGCGGGGCCTTCACCGACATGGCGAAGCCGTCGGGAAGCCTGCGCCGCCAGCTTGCGAAAGATGTGTCGCGGGGCCAGCGGTAGAAGCTCGCGTTCAGCTCAACCGTGCTGAAGCGGGACACGTAGTACTGAAGCCTGTCGCGGGCGGGCAGCCCTGGCGGGTACAGCACGTTCTCCCAGTGGTCATAGCTCCAGCCGGATGTTCCAATGTGGATGGCCATGTCAGCTGAAATGGGTCTTCAGCGTGCCGCCGCCCGCGGATTCCACAATGGCCAGGGCCACGTCGCGCAATTTCATGTTGCGCGTGCTGGAGGCGGACTTGATCAGCTCCATCGCCTCGTCCTGGGTGCAGCGGTTCTGTCCGATGATGATCCCCACCGCTGTATCGATCACCGTGCGTGAGTCCAGTGCCGCCTTCAGGTTGGCAGCAGTATCCGTATGCTGGGCCAGCCGGACGGCAAGGCGCATTCCCTTGGAAGCCTGGGACACGTAGCCGAGTGCATGCTCAACGGCGCTGGAATCGAAGACGCCCGCGCGGTCGGAGTAGAGGTTGATACCTGCCTTGGCGTCGTCGCCGGAGAGCTCGAATGGGATGGCCAGGACGGACCGGATCCCGTGGTTCAGCACGGTGGCGGCGTAGTCCGGCCACAGCGTTTCGGTGGTGAAGTCCCTGATGTGCACCACCACCCCTTCCCTGGCGCATTGGAGGCACGGCCCGTCGCCATATTCGTACTGCAGTTCGTCAAGCAGCCGGGCCCTGGGGCCACTGCTTGCCACGGTGGCCGCTGTCCGGTGGCGGAGCAATGTAATGCCGCACAGGACTTCGCCCCGTGGGCCAGAGAGGTTCTCTGCCGAGAACGTCGCCAGTTCGTTCAGGAAGTCCTCCACGTCCTGGGTGTCCAGGAGGAGATCCTGTATTTTCTCGATGACGAGGCTCTGGGTAGCTGGCTGTTCCAAGGTGTGCCTCCGCTGTTGCTGGCCGGTACTGACGAACCTGGCCTGCTGGCGGCCACCACGGGTGGCCACAGGCAGCTGCTTTACCTTGATTTCAGGCTACACCCCTTGAACCTTCGGCCGCGGAGGTACGTGTGGCAGTGTATGGGAATGGCGCGAATTGAAGATTATGCGGTGGTCGGGGACCTTCACACCGGAGCGCTGGTGAGCACTTCCGGATCCATCGACTGGCTGTGCTTGCCGCGGTTTGACTCTCCGGCCTGCTTCAACGCACTCCTGGACACGCCGGAAGCCGGCCGTTGGCTGCTGGCGCCCGCGGCCGGCGGGACCTGCACCCGGCGCAGCTACCGCGAGGGAACCCTTGTCCTGGAAACCGTGTGGGAAACCCCCGAAGGCACCGTCCGGGTGATTGACTTCATGCCACCCCGAGACGAGGTGGCTGACATCGTGCGTATCGTCGAGGGTGTCAGCGGCAGCGTCAGGATGCACAGCGAGCTGGCTTTGCGCTTCGACTATGGGCACATTGTCCCCTGGGTCCGCAAGGACGAGCACGGCATCCACGCCATCGCCGGACCGGACGCCGTCTATTTTGTGACTGAGGCGCCCGTGCACGGCGAGAACATGCACACCGTCAGCGACTTCACCGTCGATGAAGGCCAGAGGGTTCCCTTCGTGCTGACGTGGGCACCGAGCCACGTCCAGCGGCCCATGACCGTCGATGCCGAGGAAGTATTGAGCACCACCACCGCGTTCTGGCGTGGCTGGACCAGCCAGTGCACAGTCACGGGGAAGTACCGGGACGCCGTCGTACGCTCGCTGGTGACCCTCAAGGCCCTGACCTATGCGCCGACCGGGGGGATCGTTGCCGCCGTGACCACGTCGCTGCCGGAACAGCTGGGCGGCCCCCGCAACTGGGACTACCGCTATTGCTGGCTGCGGGACGCGACCATGACGCTGCAGGCACTGCTGGCTGCGGGATACACAGCGGAGGCCGCAGACTGGCGGGACTGGCTGCTCAGGGCAGTCGCCGGCGACCCCGCTGACCTTCAGATCATGTACGGAATCCATGGCGAGCGGCGGCTTCCGGAAATGGAGCTTCCCTGGCTGGCCGGTTATGAGGGCTCCAGCCCGGTGCGGATCGGGAACGGCGCCGCAGAGCAGCTCCAGCTGGACGTGTGGGGCGAGGTGCTGGACGGCCTGTCACTAACCAGGAATTCGCTGCTGAAACACTCCGACGAGGCGTGGGATGTCCAAGTCGCCCTCATGCAGCACCTGGAGACCATTTGGGACCAGCCGGACAACGGTCTTTGGGAGATGCGCGGTCCCCGCCGCCACTTTACGCATTCGAAAGTCATGGCCTGGGTTGCCGCAGACCGCATGGTGAAGGGAGTCCGGGAGTCCGGCTTGCCCGGGCCCGCGGAGCGCTGGGAGGCGCTGCGGGACACTATCCACCAAGACGTCATGGCCAACGGCTTCGATGCTGGACGCAACACGTTCACCCAGTCCTACGGCCGTCCGGAACTTGATGCGAGCCTCCTGCTCATCCCGCGCGTGGGGTTCCTGCCACCGGACGACCCCCGGGTGGTGGGCACCATCGATGCGATCCTGAGCGAGCTGACCGAAGACGGATTCGTGCTCCGCTACCGCCCGGCGGAGAGCGACGACGGCCTTCCCGGGGACGAGGGCGTGTTCCTGGCGTGTTCGTTCTGGATGGTGGAGGCGCTCCTGGGCGCCGGCCGCCGCAGCGAGGCCACCCAGCTTTTTGAGCGGCTCCTGGGACTGCGCAATGACGTGGGGCTGCTCAGTGAGGAGTGGGCCGTCAGGGCAGGGCGCCAACTCGGAAACACACCCCAGGCCTTCAGCCACTTCGGGCTTGTGACTAGCGCGCTTGAGCTGCATCAGGATACGGTTCGCCGGAGTGATACGCCCATACCGCCGGAAACGGAGAATGTGGCGTGACTGCTTGCAACGGGGGGATTGCAGCACTTCTCCCCGAAGGAATCAGTAAGTATACTTACTAAGACAAGCACAGCGCGCTCCCAGCACAGCGCAGTGACTGACGGAGGGGTGATTGGAATGGCCGGTTATTTTGAACTGGTGGATGCACCTGACGGTGGCTATAGAGTCAGGATGTTGGACGGGGCGGGGGACCTGATGGCTATTTCAGTGACGTTTCCCACAAAGCGTGCCGCGGTGGCCGGTGTTGCCATGGCGCGCGAGATTGCCGGGACCGGGCTGATCCGGGACCGCAGCCGCGACGGTGCCGGTACGGTGATCCGTGAACGCGTTCGGCCGGTGAACTCCGCCAAGGAGGAAACTTCGGCGCGGACCAGGAGGGTTTCGGGGGCTACGCGGGCTGCAGCTGGCTGATGGACTCCCAGCACCTTGGCCCGGCGGCCTCAAGGGGGCGCCGCCGGGGCGTCCTGTTCGATGTGGACGGAACCTTGGTGGACTCCTCCTACTTCCATACGCTCGCCTGGTGGCAGGCATTCCGGCAGCAGGGCTACGACGTGCCAATGGCTTCTATCCACCATTGCGTCGGCATGGGTGGCGACCGCTTGGTGGACAGCCTCCTGCCCTCAGGCCGGGACAAGGATTCCGACGCCGAGATCCTCGCCAGCCATGCAGCGATCTTTGCATCCAACTGGCCAGCCCTGCGCGCCTTTGACGGAGCCAGGGACCTCCTGGCGCAATGCCACGCCGGAGGCTTGGCTGTGGCCCTCGCGTCCTCCGCCAGAACCCAGGACCTCCTGGCGACACGGCGGACCCTGGGAGCTGACGCCCATATTCATGCGGCAACCAGTGCCAACGATGCCAAGGCAAGCAAGCCTGCGCCCGATATCCTGATCGCCGCGCTGGAGGCGTTGGGGGTCAGGCCAGCCGACGCCGTATACGTCGGTGATGCGGTGTGGGACATGCAGGCCGCAGCAGCCCTCGGCATCCCGGCCATTGCCGTGACCTGCGGCGGAACAAGTGCCGCGGAACTCAGGGATGCCGGTGCGGTCCAGGTCTACGCCGGCCCGCGCGACCTCCTGGAAAACCTTCAGGACAGTGCCATCGGCAGCCTGCTGACGGCGTCTTCGCCGGTGGGTTGACGCCGGCGGGTTGACCCGCTTTGGTGGCCCGCTTGGGGATGCTTTAGCCCGTTGGCGTTCCTTCGGCGGCGGCGGTGTCGTCGGCGACCGCCGGCTTGGCCCAGGACACAACAACTTTGACGGAGCCGTCGTCGTTGCGGTCCACGTCAGTCACCACTTCGGCGACGCTGGCGCCCATGGCCAGGATTTTTGCGCGGTATGTGGTGACCAGTTCCTCCAGGCTGGATTCGGTCCACTCTCCAGGACGCATCCGGGTGGAAATCTCAACAGGTTCCGGCTGGTACAGCGACATGACGGTCCTTTCCCGCTCGTTCGTGTGATGCAAAAATCCATGTGCTTCTTACGCTAGGAGGCTTGCCGTCCCACCACAAGGAAATTTAGTCAGTCTGCTTACTTTATTTTCCAAAAAGGGCTAGCGTCGGATGATCGGCCGGAGACCCGGCGCCCAGAGGAAGGCAGAAGATGAGGGCATTGACGTGGCAAGGCAAGCGCTGCGTGAGCGTGGAAGAAGTGCCGGACCCTGTGATCCAGGACCCAACAGACGCCATCGTGAGAATTACCTCCACGGCGATCTGCGGCTCGGACCTGCACCTGTATGAAGTCCTGGGGCCGTACATGCACAAGGGTGACGTGATCGGGCACGAGCCCATGGGCGTCGTGGAGGAAGTGGGAAGCGCCGTCACCCATCTCCGGAAGGGAGACCGGGTAGTCATTCCCTTCAATATTTCGTGCGGCCACTGCTACATGTGCCGCCGGGGCCTGCAGTCGCAATGCGAGACCACGCAGGTCAAGGAGAAAGGCTCAGGAGCCGCCCTGTTCGGCTACTCCGAACTGTACGGCTCGGTACCAGGCGGCCAAGCCGAATATCTTCGCGTACCGCATGCAGACTACGGACCCATCAAAGTGGGCCAGGAATTGCCCGATGAACGCTACCTCTTCCTCTCCGACATCCTTCCCACAGCCTGGCAGGGGGTGGAGTATGCCGATGTCCACCACGGCGGCACCTTGGCCGTCTTCGGTTTGGGCCCGGTCGGCCAGTTTGCGGCCCGGATCGGCGTGCACAAGGGCCTGCGCGTCATTGGTGTTGATCCGGTTCCGGAGCGGCGCGGGATGGCAGCACGGCACGGGGTGGAGACCCTCGACTACAGCAAGGAGCTCGCCGGGGAGCTGCGGGACCTGACGGAGGGGCGGGGCCCCGACGCCGTGGTTGACGCCGTCGGCATGGAAGCGCACGGTTCACCCGTTGCCGGGTTCGCCCACCAGGCCTTGGGGCTCCTGCCGGACAAGCTTGCGCAGAAGGCCATGGAAACCGTGGGCGTGGACCGGCTTGCCGCCCTGCATACGGCCCTGGACGCGGTCCGCCGCGGTGGTACCGTCTCGCTCAGCGGAGTCTATGGCGGCCAGGCGAGCCCGATGCCCCTGCTGAGCATGTTCGACAAACAGATCCAGCTGCGCATGGGCCAGTGCAACGTCCGACGCTGGACGGATGACCTTCTTCCCTTGGTGGAGGACGACGCCGATCCGCTGGGTGTGATGGATCTGGTCACCCACCGTTCGGGCTTGGACGGCGCGCCGGCGTTGTATGAGAAGTTCCAGAAGAAAGAAGACGGCTGCATCAAGGTTGTCCTCAACCCGGGGGGCTGATGTTCCGGGTCCGGAGGGCTCAGGACCGGGCCACATCCACCACGCAGAACCGGTTCCCGTCCGGATCCTCCAGCACAACGAAGTCAGGATCCTCGGGGTACAGGTCCCAGTCCGCACGTGAGGCGCCAAGGTCCAGCAGGCGGGCCACCTCGGCAGTTTGGTTGTCCGCGTAGAGATCCAGATGGATCCGGGGGTGTTCCTGCACGGGGGTTTCGCTGAGCATCAGGGCAATCCGCGCACCGCCGCCACCACCGTGCGGTATCAGTACAACCCACGTGTCATCGCCGTCCTCCCGGGGGACGTACCCCAGCGCGTCGCACCAGAAAGCGGTGGAACGGGCAACGTCCCGCACTCCAATAACTGTGGTTCCGATCGTCAGCATGTTTTGAATGCTTCCCTCAATGGGAGCGGCAGGCAAGCCCTTCTGCTGCCAGAAACCCGGTCGGGTTCAGCAGAGGGAGTTCAGCACCTGTTCGGCCAGGGCCTGCAGCTCTTCAATCAGGGGATTGACCGACACAGTGGGTGGTTCCGGCGGGTAGGCCACGGCAATGGTGAGCTGCCGGGAACCGTCTTCGCTCGTCATGGAAACTGTTCCATAGCCGTCGATGTCGCCGGTATGGCCGTGGTACAGCCGGTTGATGCAGGTGTCGTTCCATTTGAAGAGGCCGAAGCCATAAAAATCGCTGTCCTGCCGCAGCATCTCGGTCCGGCTCTCGCTGCTCACGAGCCTGCCCTGCAGGAGCGCCGCGTAGAAGGCGTTGACCTCCGACACCGTGGATACTGCGCCGCCGGCGGCCAGTTCTGATAGCCAGGCCGGCCGGGTCACGTCAAGGCGCTCGCCGTTGATGGTGATGTAGCCATGGACCATGGTGGCGGGTTCGTCTCCTGGCCGGGGGAGGCTTGTCGACTTAAGCCCCAAGGGCCTGGCAATGTCCTCATCCAACACCGAGTTGATGCTTTTGCCACGGAGCCGCTGGACCATCAGGCCGAGCGCTGCGTAATTTGAACTGGAGTATTCGAAGCTCTGTGCGAGCTTGCGTTCCCAGGGAACCGTGGCAGCGAATGCCAATTGCTGTTCCAGGCTGAGTGGCCTGTTCATGAGATCCTGCAGCGGTCCTGAGGCCAGCAGCGGAAAGAAAAATTCCGGCATCCCGGATTCGTGGATCAGGAGTTGGCGCACCGTCACGGGGCCGGGCGGATGGAGGACACTTCCGAACTCCGGGAGGTAGGTGCTGACCTGTTCGTCCAGGTCAACTATGCCTTCCTCCACCAGCTTCATGACCGAGACGGCAACCATGGATTTGGTGATGCTCCCCACCCTGTACGCGTCTGAGACCGTGGCGGCTTCGCGGGTTTCCAGGTTCCGGACGCCGGCCGCATGGTTCCACGTCTCGCCGCCGTGCTTGGCTTCGATGAGTACGGCCGGGGCTCCGTCCTCTATCATCCGTCGGCTGAAATCCTCCAGGACGGCGAAGGTTTCCTCATCCGGATCTGGCGGGCTGGGTTCAGGAGTGCAGCCCAAGGCGCCGACCAGCAACGCTGCGGTGATGGCCGCCGCGATTTTGCCCCTCGTGCGGTGCAGCCCGGTTCTGTTCATGCTGCGCAGACCCTCCGGACCGGCGCCTCGGCACGGAACCGCGGGCCGGCACCTCAATGCTCCTCGCGCACCGCCGCGGGGTCAAGGTCAGAGTCCCCCTTCACCCAACTAGGTAGCAGCAGATGCTGTTTTGAGCCCTCAAAACGACATCTACTGCTACCTAGTTGGGACAGGGCGGCTAGGTCAGGCGGACCTGGCGGTTCATGTCCTTGTACAGCAAGTAACGGAACTCGCCCGGACCACCCGCGTAACAGGCCTGCGGGCAGAAGGCGCGCAGCCACATGAAGTCGCCTGCCTCCACCTCCACCCAGTCGTTGTTGAGCAGGTACATGGCCTTGCCCTCCAGGACGTACAGGCCATGCTCCATGACGTGGGTTTCCGGGAACGGGATCACCCCGCCGGGCTGGAAGGTGACGATGTTGACCTGCATGTCGTGGGCGAGGTCGCTGGAGTCCGTGAAGCGGGTGGTCTTCCAGGCGCCGTCCGTGTCAGGCATCGGAGTTGGCTCCACGTCCTTCTCGTTGGTCACGAAGGACTTGGCTTCGTAACCCTCAAGCCGCTCGTACGCCTTCCGGATCCAGTGGAAGGAGACGATGTCGTCCGAGACATTCTCCACGCCCCACTCCGAACCGGCCGCAAGGTACGCATAACCGCCCTCTTCGAGCGGATGCAGCTCGCCGTCCAGGGTCAGGTTGACCTTGCCCTTGGTGACGAAGATGACTCCTTCGACGCCCGCCTCGAACTCGGCTTTGGGGGCACCGCCGCCCGGGCCGATCTCCACGATCAGCTGCGAGAACGTGGTAGCGAAGCCTGAGATGGGACGGGCGATGATCCAGGACCGCGTTTTGGAGAACCCCGGCAGGTTGGAGGTGACGATGTCGGTCATGACGCCCTTGGGAATGACCGTGTAAGCCTCCGTGACGATGGCCCGTTCCGTGGTGAGGTGGGTCTGCGGCGGCAGGCCGCCCTGTGGGTAGTAGTACTTGCCCATGTGAATGCTCCTAATCAGTGGGAAGTTGGTTGTGCCAGCCGCGGGTGCGCCAGTGCGGTCAGCTGGGAAAGTCCGACGCCGGCCAGCGCCTGGACTTCATCGGTACCAACGGCGCCGCACTGCACGCCGCGCAGGACGAATGCGGCCAGCGCACGGGCGGTGGCGGGTTCATCCATGACCCCGCCTTCCGTGCGTTCGACGTAGTTGCGCAGCCGTGCGGCGGCGGCAGGGAGGCCCTGCCGGTAGAACGCATAGGTGGCGGCAAAGCGGCTGGGCAACTGCGCCGGGTGCAGGTCCCAGCCCTGGTAGTACCCGCGTTCCAGCGACCGCCGGACCAGCCGGCCGTGCAGCTGCCAGGCGTGCAGGACGTTGTCGCCCACCGGGATGATATTGGTGGAACCGTCGGAGAGGCGTATGCCCGTCCCGGCCACGGCCAGCTGCATGACTTCCTTGGCGAAGTCGGCCACGGGGTGCTCCATGGACTGGTACTCGGCCGAAATCTGCAGCGATGCAGAGTAGTCGTACGTGCCGTAGTGCAAGCCGCTGATCCGGCCAGGAACCGCGTGCGGCAGCTGCGCCACGGGGGAGGTTCCCTCAGGGCCGAGGATCAGCTGCGGGGTTTCGACCTGGACCTCGAACCGCAGCCGGCCGGCCGGCAGCCCATGGACTTCCTCCAGCCGCGAGACGGCGTACTCCATGGCCTGCACCTGCGCAACGGTGGTGACCTTGGGCAGTGTCAGGATGAGTCCTGCGGGCAGTTCGCCTGCCGCCGCCAGCCCGGAGAGGAACAGGTCGAGGGTGCGCAGGCCGCGGGCCCGGGTGGGAGCCTCGAAGCATTTGAACCGTATCCCGATGAACGGGGGCGCAGACCCAGCCGCGACGGCGGTGGCCACGGCGGCGGCCGCAGCAACAGCGGCGGCGTCCTCGGCGTCGTCGCCCCTGTCCCCGAAGCCGTCTTCGAAGTCGAGGCGGAGGTCCTCGATCGGTTCGCTGTCCAGTTTCGCCTGGACCCGGGATGCGACTGACTCGGCGAGGTCGGCCTCCTGGCCCAGCAGCCGGCCCAGACGTTCCAGCCCGCCGTGGGCAGCGGTCGTCGCCAGGGCCTGGGAGCCCCAGTCAGCGGCCAACGACGGCGTGAACCGGTCAGCAGGGACGTAGACCGTGTGCACGGGCTGGCGAGAGCCGTCGTCGCCCGGGTAGTTCCGGTCCAGCAGCCGGTCGGTGGCGGCCAGCTGGGTGTCGATGTGGGCGGTGTCCGCCGCAGAGAGCGACGGCGTGGGGGAAACCGCCATGCCTCAGCCCACCAGTTCGTAGGCCGGGGTGGTGAGGAAGTCCGTGTAGTCCTCGGAGAGGCAGATGTCAGCGATCAGGTTGCTGGCCGGCTTGTAGTAGAGGCGGAAGGCTTCGTCGCCGAACTCGGTGCGGAGCCGTTCGGTTTCCTCGCCCAGGATCCGCTCCACCAGCTCCCGGGTGACAGTGTTTCCGGTGTCGGCCAGGACGGACTTGTTGCGGATCTGCTGCCACACCTGCGAGCGGGAGATCTCAGCAGTGGCGGCGTCCTCCATGAGGTTGTGGATGGCCACCGCGCCGTTGCCGGACAGCCATACAGCGGTGTAGGCGACGGCGACATACAGGTTCAGGCGCAGCCCGGCCTCGGTGACCTGGCCGTCAGCAGAGGCAATGTCCAGCAGCTGGTCTGCAGTAACTGAGACTTCGGGGCGCTGCTTGTCCAGCTGGTTGGGCTTATCGCCGAGCACGGCGTCGAACACCTCGCGGCAGGTGGGGACCAGGTCCGGGTGGGCCACCCACGAGCCGTCGAAACCGTCGTTGGCCTCACGGGTCTTGTCAGCCCGGACCTTGGCGAAGGCTGCCTCGGTGACCTCGGGGTGCCGGCGGTTGGGGATGACGGCGGCCATCCCGCCCATCGCGAAGGCGCCCCGCTTGTGGCAGGTCTTGACCAGCAGCTCGGTGTAGGCGCGCATAAACGGAGCCGTCATGACCACCGAGGCGCGGTCCGGAAGCACAAATTCCTCGCCGGCGTCGCGGAAGTACTTGATGATGCTGAACAGGTAGTCCCATCGGCCGGCGTTCAGGCCCGAGGCGTGCTCGCGCAGTTCGTAGAGGATCTCATCCATCTCGAAGGCAGCCGGGATGGTCTCGATCAGCACGGTGGCGCGAATGGTTCCCTGGCCGAGGCCCAGGAAGTCCTGGGCGAAGGCAAAGACCTCGTTCCAGAGCCGGGCCTCAAGGTGGCTTTCCATCTTGGGCAGGTAGTAGTACGGGCCGTGGCCGTTGAGGACCAGCTGCTTGGCCACGTGGAAGAAGTGCAGGCCGAAGTCCACGAGCGCACCCACCGCGGGTTCGCCGTCGACCAGCAGGTGCTTTTCGGGCATGTGCCAGCCGCGCGGACGGGCCACCACAACGGCCAGGGGCGCGTCGGTGCGGAGCGTGTATTCCTTGCCTTCGGCCGAGGTGTAGCTCAGGGTTCCCTGGGCGGCATCGCGGAGGTTCAGGATGGAGTCGATCACGTTGCCCCAGGTGGGCGTGCTGGCATCCTCAAGGTCCGCCAGCCACACCTTGGCGCCGGAGTTCAGGGCGTTGATGGCCATTTTGGCCGGCGATGCCGGACCGGTCATTTCAACCCGGCGGTCCTGCAGTGCTGCCGGAGCCTCCGCAACCTTCCAGTCGCCGTCGCGCACGTCCTGGGTTTCCGGCAGGAAGTCCAGCTTGCCTGTCTCTGCGACCCGCTGGCGCTTGACGCCCCGGGCGGCAAGCAGCTCGTTGCGGGTTCCGGCGAAGCGCTTGTGCAGCTCTTCGATGAACGCCAGGGCCTTGGGGGTGAGGATCTCCTCCGCGCGTTCGATCGGCCGGGGGTCTGTGACTGTGATGGCCATTTCTGGTCCTTTCGTTGGCTGCGAATCAGGCGTTGGCGAAGGCGGCTTGGGTTTCAGCTGAAACCTTTGCCGCATCCGGAGCTGTACTGGCTGCTGCGGTTGCCGCCGCGGCGTGCGCTGCTTGTGATACTGCACTAGCGACGTCTGCGGCGACATGGGGATCGAAGACGCTGGGGATAATGTAACTGGCATTCAGTTCATCATCAGCCACCCGGTTGGCGATAGCCTCTGCGGCGGCCACCAGCATTTCCGGGGTGATGTCCGACGCTCCGGCGTCCAGGAGTCCGCGGAAGAACCCGGGGAACGCCAGGACATTGTTGATCTGGTTGGGGAAGTCGCTGCGGCCGGTGGCAACCACGGCGGCGTACTTGGACGCGATGGCCGGATCGATTTCCGGCGTCGGATTGGCCATGGCGAAAACGATCGCCTTATCGGCCATGGACGCAACCTGCTCCTCGCCGATGACGTGCGGGGCGCTGACGCCGATGAACACGTCCGCTCCCGCCAGGGCCTCGTGCAGGGTGCCGGAGAAGCCATCCTCGTTGGTGTTCGCGGCAATCCAGGCGCGGTGTTCGTCGTCGTACCTTTCGCCTGAGTGGATGGCGCCGGAGCGGCCTGCGGCGATGATGTGCCTGGCGCCCTGTGCCTTCAGCAGCTGGATGATCGCCGAGCCGGCGGCACCGACGCCCGAGACCACAATCTTCACTTCTGCAAGCTTCTTGCCCACTACGCGCAGGGCGTTGACCAGGGCAGCCAGCGTGACGATGGCCGTTCCGTGCTGGTCGTCGTGGAAGACCGGAATGTCCAGTTCCTCGCGGAGGCGGTTCTCGATCTCAAAGCAGCGCGGAGCTGCGATGTCCTCCAGGTTGATGCCGCCGTAGACGGGGGCCATGGCCTTGGCAATCATGATGATTTCCTCGGTGTCCTGGGTGTCCAGGCACACCGGCCAGGCGTCCACGTTGGCGAACTGCTTGAACAGGGCGGCCTTGCCCTCCATGACCGGGAGGGCGGCGGCGGGACCGATGTTGCCCAGGCCGAGGACCGCGGAGCCGTCGGTGAGGACGGCGATCGTGTTCCGCTTGACGGTCAGGTTGCGGGCAGCGGCAGGGTCCTCCGCGATGGCCAGGCAGACGCGGGCGACGCCGGGAGTGTAGGCGCGGGAGAGGTCGTCGCGGTTGCGCAGGGCTACTTTGGGAACGACTTCGAGCTTGCCGCCCAGGTGCATCAGGAAGGTTCGGTCCGAGACGTGCTGGACCGTGACGCCATCGAGGGCGTTGAGGGCGTCCTTGACGCGGTTGGCGTGTTCGTCGTCGGTGGTGTTGCAGGTGACGTCAACAACGAGCGTCTCGTGGTGGGACTCGGTGACGTCCAGGGCGGTGATGGCCGCGCCGGCTGCTCCAACGGCTGCAGCCAGTTCGCTGGTGGCGGAGAAGCTGGACGGTGCTTCCACACGCAGGGTGATCGAATTTCCGGGGCTCGGGTTCGCCATTGAATGTCCTCCTGGTACGCCCGTCGCCGGGCTCGGTGCTGATCAAAAGATTTCGTATTATGGATATTATTATCTACTTTGTGGAATTACAAGCCTAGGAGGTTCGTCGACTCGGGTCCAGCCGTGATGTATCTTGGGAGATCTAGGGCAATTCTTTTCACGATGCGGATAAGAGTTGTCGGAAATCGAGTCCTCAGGAGACTGGTACATGGCTGAAAAAGCCTCTGGAGGCGTGCAGTCCGTAGAGCGCGTCTTCGAACTCTTGGAACTGATCACGGATGCCGGCGGAGAAGTGACGCTCAGCGAACTCTCGTCCTCCACTGATTTGCCGCTTCCCACCATTCACAGGCTGCTGCGCACCCTGGTCACGCTGGGGTATATCCGCCAGCTGCCTAACCGCCGGTACGCACTGGGCCCACGGCTCATCCGGCTTGGCGAAGGCGCCAATAAGCAGTTGGGCGCCGTGGCCCGGCCGCAACTGAAGACCCTGGTGGACCGGCTGGGGGAGACCTCCAACATGGCTGTCCTAGATTCGGACATGGTCATCTACGTCGCCCAGGTGCCGTCCCTGCATTCCATGCGCATGTTCACCGAGGTGGGTCGCCGGGCCCACACGCATGACACCGGCGTGGGCAAGGCGATCCTGGCCCAGCTCGACGACGACGTTGTCCGCGGCATAGTGGCCCGCACGGGGATGCCCACCCCCACCTCGAAGAGCATCGGCGACATCGAGTCCCTGCTGGCAGACCTGGGCAAAATCCGGGAACGCGGCTACTCCATCGATGAGGAAGAGCAGGAGCTTGGCGTGCGCTGCTTTGCCATGGCCGTGCCTAATGCCCCCACCCCCACAGCCATCTCCGTGTCCGGGCCGGTATCCCGCGTGGACGCGTCCTTCGGCGAGCGGGCGGTGCCCATGCTGCGCGAGGCGGCCCAGGCAATTTCGGACGAGTTCAACCGCAACTGACCCCACCCCCAACGGGCGCGCCAACGTACAGGTGAGGCCTCAGAGGAAGGGTATTTCCGGGGCCGTTGACCGGGTTCAGGGGTGGGCGTAGCATCAGCCCCATCCCATAGGATTTGGACCCGTCGGAGGCTATCATGGCGCAATTTATGGACGTTCATCACAACATGGTGGGAATCACTGCGGAGCAACTGCGGGAAGCCCATAACGCGGACCTGGCAATCCAGGACGACGAGCATGTTGACTTCAAGCAGGCGTGGGCGGATCCGGAATCGGGCCTGGTCTATTGCCTGTCCGAGGCCCCTTCAGCGGATGCGGTAAGGATTATCCATGAACGCTCCGGCCATCCTGCGGATGAAATTCATCCTGTACCGCTGGCCGTCTGAGGGCGCCCACCCCGTTGAAACCCCCGGCACCTGAGGTGCCGGGGGTTTCTCCTGCCAGCTAGTGGTCAGACTTTGACGACGATTCCACCGGGACTTCCTTGCCGTCGCAGTCGATCAACTTGCCGCCTTCGTAACGGTCGCCGTCGGCCAAGCATTTGAGATCCTCCTCGCGGACCACGCGTCCCGTACCCGCCACAAACACCGACTGGTTCTCCGAGTTGCCGGCCTTGAGGTGGTTGAAGAGCAGGTTCAGCAGGATGGCCATCACGGCGGCGGAGCTGATGCCGGAGTGGAAGATCGTGCCGAACCAGGACGGGAACTGGTCATAGAAGGCCGGCGCGGCGATGGGAATCATGCCGAAGCCGATGGACGCTGCCACGATGATCAGGTTCATGTTGTTCCGGTACTCCACTTTGGACAGGGTGCGGATGCCGCTCGCGGCCACTGTTCCGAAGAGTACGACGCCGGCCCCGCCCAGGACGGGTGTGGGCACCGCTGCGACCACCCGGCCCAGTACGGGCAGCAGGCCCAGAATCACCAGAATGACCCCGCCTGCGGTGACCACGAAGCGGCTCTTGATGCCGGTGATGGCTACCAGGCCAACGTTCTGGGCAAAGGCGCTCTGCGTGAACGACCCAAAGAGCGGCGAGATGGCGCTGGAGAGCATATCGGCCCGCAGGCCGTCGCCGATCCGCCGGGAATCAACCTTGGTGCCCACGATCTCGCCGACGGCGATGATGTCAGCCGAAGTCTCGGTCAGCGTCACCAGGATGACGATGAGCATGGAGATGATGGCCGCGACATGGAACGTCGGCGGGCCGAAGGCGAACGGCGTGGGAAATGCGACGATCTCGCCCTGTCCCACCTTGGAGAAATCTGCCATGCCGGTAACAAACGCGATGACCGTTCCGATGATCATGGCCAGCAGGATGGAGAGCCGCGAAATGGTGGCGCTGCCCACCTTGCTGAGCAGCAGCACAATGGCCATGGTGGCGGCGGCGAGGCCGATGTTCGCCATGCTGCCGTAGTTCGGTGCCTTGCTGTTGCCGCCCATCGCCCAGTTGGCGGCGACCGGCATCAGCGTCAGGCCGATGGTGGTGATGACTGTTCCGGTGACAACTGGCGGGAAGAACCGAATGATCTTGGAGAACAACGGGGTGATGGCCAGGCCGATCAGCGAGGCAACGATCACCGAGCCGAAGACTGACTGGATACCCCCGCCCCCGTGGACGATCGCCACCATGGTGGAGACGCCGGCAAATGAGACGCCCTGGACGAGCGGCAGCTTTGAGCCGAAGAACGGGATGCCGACGGTCTGCAGGACGGTGGCGAGGCCGCCCACGAAGAGGCACGCGGCAATGAGCAGGCCGATGTCCTGGGAGGACATGCCGGCCGCGGCGCCAATGATCAATGGCGGGGCGATGATGCCGCCGTACATGGTGAGGACGTGCTGGAAGCCGTAGGCGAAGCTGCTGCCAATGGAGAGGCGCTGGTCTTCGGGGCGGTCAGAGGGCTTGCGGCCGGATTTGGCGGCCAGGCTTGGTTTTTTGAAGTTCACGGCAGACTTTCTGGTTCATGGCAGACGTCTTTGTCTGGCTAACGTGGTCTGGCTATAAATGTGGGGCTTAGGAGTGCCCCGCCCTGGAGTTCTTGTCCATAAAGGTGGGAGTCCTGAAGGCGCTTGAATTGGACAAAATCTCCGGGGGCGGGGCTGATGTGGATGGTGTTCGCGGGGTCTAGCAGAAACCGGCGATGCCGGACCAGGCGATGTCCGCCGGGGTGGCGTCGTCGCGCTGGACGGTGGCCTCAATCAGGCCGTAGGGGCGGTCAGCGGCGAAGAAGACCTCGTTGGGGTTGTCGAGGCCGAACGGCGAGAGGTCCACCAGGAAGTGATGCTTGTTGGGCATGGAGAACTTGATCTCATCGATCTCGCTGTGGGCTTGAAGGACCTTGGCGCCCATATCGAACAGGGTCTGCTGCAGGGCATGGGAGTACTTCTCCGTGAAGCCCTCGAGCAGGAGGCCCTTGACGTCCTCGTAGCTCTTGTTGAAGTCCAGGGCGCTGAAGTCAGTTCCGGTCTTGAAGCGCCAGCGGGCGGAAACGTCGGTGGCCAGGATGCGGTCCGTGGTTTCAGGGAGCGTGGTGTATTTGTCCTTGGGGTAGCCCACGAAGCCGGACTGCGTGGACTTCAGGACGGTAAGGTCCTTGAGCCCTGAGATCAGGTGGGTTGCGGCGCCGTCGCGGACCAGGACGGCGGTGCGGACTTCCCGGCCGTTGCGCACGAAGGAGTGGTCGTGTTCGCTGCCGTGGGCCTGAATCCGGTCCCAGCTGTAGGACTCGGCTTCCCAGCGGCCGCCTGTGACCCAGTCGAAGCTGGAGGTGAAGTGCTCTCCGAGGCGCAGGAGGAAGGCTTCGGGGGAGCCAACGCCTTGACGGGCAAAGGCGTAAATCGTGTTCTTCTGGGTGTCGGTTGCCACCACGTGGGCGTTGTCGCCTTCCCGGTGGGCGGCCTCGAAGTCGCCGCGCAACTGCGAGGTGACGTTCAGGTCTTCGATCTCGTGGCGGTCGGTGTCGCGGGTGATCTTGACGACCCGGACTTCGGCCTTTCCGTACTGGTTGTGGCCGAGGATGATGTTGCTGCTCATGGTCTGATTCCCAACTTCAGGTATGTGGGACAAAGTTCCACATAGAAATTAAGCGCGCGTTTCCCACGCGTTTCTAGTACCGTCGGCCCAACAAAAAATGAGCCGACATCAATTGATGCCAGCTCATTACGACCCTGCCTGCTGCTCCCAGGTTACGTGACTTGCGCCACGAGTTGGTTTCCAGAATAGCCCAGCAGTGCGGTGGTGTACATCACAATCTGAAAAATCAGTTTGTGACTGAGGACCTCCGGGGCCGTTGACGAACCCTGCACCGGGAGCCTAAGCTATTTCACATAGCAAAAGTTAGTTTCCACTTTACGGAACTATACGAACCGCGAACCCCTCGGAGGAGGATCAGATGTACCAGCAGGACACGCCGGTTGCACCGGCACAGACGGCGGCACCCTCAGTCCAGGAGTTCTACCTCCCCCTCGGAGGCGGAACGGATCCGGACTTCTATCTGCCGGCAGACCGTGAGCATGTTCAGGGCCGGTTCTCACGCTGGGTCCACGCCCTTCCGGGCTTCGGCGGCCGCTGACGACTCGCATGTTCACTGAGGACACGGAAATGGTCTGGCGACACCCGAATTCGGGCGTCGCCAGGCCATTTCCGTGTCTTCAGGTATTTGGTGTGTCGCCAGCCCGAGTGTGCGTCGTCGGTGTCAGGAACCAGGCCGCCCCGGCCATTCCTTGCCGGCCCAGGGGTCGTAGTCAGCGATGAGTTCCTCCTGCGGCGGACGCTCGGCTTCGGGCACGTGCTGCAGGTTCACCCGCACCCGGTACCACAACGAGCTCGATCCGCGCATGCCGTCAACGAGCACGTCGGCGGGATGAAGTTCGGGTACGACGTCGGTATGCCGGCTCTTCCACTCATCCAGCGCCGCGAGCGCCTCGGGTTTGGTCTTGGTGCGGGCCACCTCGATGAGCGGCATCACCGACTGCCGGCGGCCCGAGCCGTCGCCCCCGCGCGGTGGCTTCTCGGCGGGCCCGAGCTCCTTCGCCAGCGCGAGGAGGCTCTCGAGTGAGCCGACCGCGTCGTCGATGCCGTCATGTGGATCGCCCTTTTCTGCGAAGCGTTCGGGCACGGTCAGTACCGTGAACTGTTCCGGCCGGGCGGAGCGGACCTCGTCCCAGGTGAGCGGCGTGGAGACCCTGGCGTCGGGCAGCGGCCGGATTGAGTACGCCGATGCCACGGTGCGGTCCTTGGCATTCTGGTTGAAGTCCACGAAGACGCTCTCGCCGCGCTCCTCCTTCCACCACCGCGCGGTGGCCAGACCCGGAGCGCGGTTCTCCACCTCCCGGGCGAGGGTCTCGGCGGCGAGCCGCACGTCGCGGTAGGACCACTTGGGCGCGATGCGTACCAGGATGTGCAGCCCTCGCGACCCGCTGGTCTTCGGCCACCCAGCCAGTCCCATATCGCCGAGCACCTCCCGCGCCACATACGCAACGTCGACGATCTGGGACCAGTCGACGCCGGGCATTGGATCGAGGTCCACCCGGAGCTCGTCGGGATGCTCAAGGTCCTCGGCGCGCACGGGGTGCGGGTTGAGGTCCAGGCAGCCAAGATTCACCACCCACGCCAGGCCCGCAGCATCCCGGATGACGGCTTCTTCAGCCGACGTGCCGGACGCGTACTGCAGGGTGGCTGTGTCGATGAAGTCGGGGTGGTTCTCAGGCACGCGCTTCTGGAAGAACGCCTCAGCGTCGATGCCCTTCGGAAAGCGCTTGAGCACCATGGGCCTGCCGCCGGCACCGCGCAGAGCACCATCGGCAACGGCGAGGTAGTAGCGCACGAGGTCGAGCTTCATCAGCCCGGGCTCGGGGAACACTACCTTGTCCGGACTCGAGATCCGGACCTCGGCACCATCAATGTCAAGGATTTCGGCCGGAGTCTTCGACGGGCTCATGCCGCCACGCTAGCAACGATCGGATGTCGCAGCCAGAGCGGGCAGGTACCGAAGTGCCCAGGGCCTAGCCGTTTACCAGCCTCCGGGCTGCGGCGGAGTGCTCCGCGATGAGCCCTGCGATGTCCAGTCCCGGAATCTGCCCGTCCACCACGCGCCATTGGCCACCCACCATCACCCGGTCTGCCCGGTCCGCCGCGCACAGCAGAAGTGCGGCGATGGGATCGTGGCTGCCCGAGAAGCGAAGATCGTCCAACCGGAACAGGGCCAGGTCTGCCTGCATCCCGGGTGCCAGCTGCCCCAGTCCGTCCCGGCCCAGGGCGGCCGCGGAGCCGCGCGTTGCCCACGCAAGCGCGCGCTCCACGGGGACGTCGGCCCCGTAGCGAAGCCGCTGCAGGTACAACGCCTGCCGGGCTTCGAGGATCATGTTGGAGGCATCGTTCGACGCCGACCCGTCCACTCCCAGCCCCACGGGGACTCCCGCATCCTCCAGTTCCAGGACCCGCGCGGTGCCGGATGCCAGCCGCATGTTTGAGGTAGGGCAATGCGCGACGGCGGTGCCCGCGGCTCCCAGCCTGGCGATCTCGGCATTGGTGAAGTGGATGCCGTGGCCCAGCCAGGTACGGTCGGTCAACCAGCCCACGCTGTCCAGGTAGTCGACGGTGCGCAGGCCGAACATCTCCTTGCAGAATTCCTCCTCGTCCAGGGTTTCGGCGAGGTGGGTGTGCAGCCGGACATCCAGCCGCTCCGCCAGCAGGGCGCTTTCGGCCATGATTTCCTTGGTCACGGAGAAGGGAGAGCACGGGGCCAGCGCAATCTGGATCACGGCATCGGCGCCCCGCTCGTGGTACTGGCCGATCAGCCGTTCGCTGTCCTCCAGCACCACCTCCGGAGCCTGCACCGTGGACTGGGGCGGCAGGCCGCCGTCGTCCGTCCCCAGCGTCATGGAACCGCGGGTCAAAGTGGCCCGCATCCCCAGCCGGCGCACCACGTCCACTTCAATATCGATGGCGTGTTCCAATCCGTCCGGGAAGAGGTAGTGGTGGTCGGCCGCGGTGGTGCAGCCGGAGAGCAGGAGTTCGGCAAGTGCCACGGTGGTGGCCAGTTCCAGGTCCTTGGGAGTGAGCCGGGCCCAAACCGGATAGAGGTTCTGCAGCCAGGGGAAGAGGGGCGCATTAGCCACCGGGCCCCAAGCGCGGGTGAGGGTCTGGTAGAAGTGGTGGTGGGTGTTGATCAGGCCGGGCAGCAGGACGTGGTTGCCGGTGTCGAAGGTGTTTTGGCATGGTGCCGAGGGCTGCTGGCCCGCACCAAGAACCTCCACGATGATGCCTTCGCTGACCACCAGGCCGCCCGAGGCGTCGAGAGCATTCGCGGTGAAGGCGGCCTGCGGATTCCTGATCCAGAGACGGGAAGCTGGGCTGTGGGGGACGAGGGTCATGGGATTCCTTTGGCTGGGAGTCAATATGGCGATGCCAGCTCAGTGAAGCCCTGTCTGCTGATCCAGGTGGCCGCGGCGGAGGGCAGCTGCGGCTGGGGATCAGCGTAGGGGCCCTGCAGGCGGCCCGTCAATGGCACTAGGCGCGCAGCCAAATGTGACTGCCGGGTGGTGATGGCCTCGTAACAAGGATTTCACATTGCGAAATTAAATTTCCAGAAAACTATGGCGCAGGCCACAGAGCGGTGCTAACCTCGATCTTGCCAAAGGCGGGCACCCGGACTGTCGGGAAGCTATCTACCAGGCGCAACTTAACCTTCACAGCACATGCTGAAGCCTGGTAACCGTCGCACCTGGTTCTACTGGTCCTGCAAGCGGCAACAGGCTTCCCGGCAATAAGGAAGTCGCATCATGAGTACCACCGTCACGGCCGAACAGTATTTGGCCCGATCCATCCAGTTGGCGACAGCCAACGTCCTGAACAGCGGGGGCCCGTTCGGGGCCATGATCGTCACGGCTGATGGCCAGACGTTCGACGGCGTCAATCGCGTCACCGCCGACAACGATCCCACCGCGCACGCCGAGGTCACCGCGATCCGCACCGCCTGCAAGGAACTGGGCACGTTCGACCTCACCGGCGCCGTCCTGTACACCAGTTGCGAACCATGCCCCATGTGCCTGGCCTCCGCACTGTGGGCGCGCGTCCAGCGGGTCGTCTTCGCCGCGGACCGGCACGACGCCGCTTCCGTCGGCTTCGACGACGCAGTCTTCTACGAATACTTTGAGAACCGCGACAGGGATGTCCTGATGCCGGTGGCCAAGCTCGGGTTGGACGATCCGCAGGCACCCACGCCCCTGGAGCCGTTCAACACCTGGAACACGCTCGAATCCAGGATCGACTACTAGGGCCCGGTGGCAGACATGACCATCCTGGATCATTCCCACGAGGAGCATTCGGCTCCGAAGCCCGCACCCAGGCCCAAGCCTCCGGCGCCGGATTCATTCCTGGACCGCTTCTTCCAGATCACCGAGCGGGGCTCCACGCTGGCCCGCGAATTCCGCGGCGGCCTGGTCACCTTCTTCACCATGGCGTACATCGTGATCCTCAACCCGCTGATCTTGGGCGGGTTCGCGGCGGACAACGCTCCCACCGACGTGGCGGGCGGCTGGCTGTCTGCGGCCCAGGTGGGTGCGGTCACCGGGCTCACCGCCGGCGTCATGACCATCCTCTTCGGACTCGTCGCCAACCTCCCGTTCGGCCTGGCCGCCGGGTTGGGCATCAACTCGTTCCTGGCCGTCTCGGTCATCCAGGAAGTCACCTGGGCCGAGGCCATGGGGCTCGTGGTGATCAACGGCATCCTGATAGTCCTGTTCGGCATCACCGGAGCCCGCACAGCGATTTTCCGGGCCGTCCCCAAGGAACTCAAAGCCGCCATCACGGTGGGAATCGGCCTGTTCATCGCCTTCATCGGTTTTGTGGACTCCGGCTTCATCCGCGCCACGGCGGGCGGCCCGCCCGTGCAGTTGGGCGACGGCGGCTCCATCACCTCCATCCCCACGCTGGTCTTTGTGGTGGGCCTGCTGGCCATGGGTATCCTCGTGGCCCGCAAGGTCCAGGGTGGCCTGCTGATCGGCATCGTCGCCACCACCGTGCTCGCGGCCGTCGTTGAGGCCGTGATGAAGATCGGCCCGGCCAGCGCCTCGAACCCCGGCGGCTGGCACCTGAACACCCCGGTCCTCTCCGGCCAGCTTGTCTCCGCCCCGGACCTGGGCCTGGTGGGACAGTTCGATATGTTCGGCGCCTTCGGCAGGATCGGCGGGCTCGCAGCCACCATGCTGGTGTTCACCCTGGTCTTCACCAACTTCTTCGACGCGATGGGCACCATGACGGGCCTGGCGAAGAGTGCGGGAGTGGCCCACAAGGACGGCACGTTCCCGCGGCTCAAGTCCGCCTTCATCGTCGAAGGCTTCGGGGCTGTGGCGGGAGGCGCCACCTCGGGTTCCTCCAACACGGTGTACATCGACTCCGCGGCCGGGATTGGCGAAGGCGCCCGCACCGGCCTGGCATCGGTGGTCACGGGTGTGCTTTTCCTGGGCTCAATGTTCCTCACCCCCCTGACCAGCGTGGTCCCGCTCGAAGTGGCGGCTGCAGCCCTGGTAGTGGTGGGCGCGATGATGATGGCGCAGATCCGCGAGATCAAGTTCAGCAAGTTCTCCGTGGCCCTGCCGGCCTTCCTCACGATCGTCACCATGCCGCTGAGCTACTCGATCGCCAACGGCATCGGCGTGGGCTTTGTGTCCTGGGCCATCATCGGTGCGGCCTCCGGAAAAGCGAAGAAGATCCATCCGCTCATGTGGGTGGTCAGCGCCGGCTTCCTGGTGTACTTCGCCCGCGGCCCGATCAACCTGCTGCTGGGCGCCTGACCGCCCTCCGCCCAGCACATTTAACGCACAACCGCCGGACCGGTGCTTTGTCCGGCTCCCGATAGGAACGACAATATGGAAACCACCGCCACGCCGGAAGAAGGAGTGCCGCCATGCTGGACCTGATCCCTTCACTCAGTTCCTGGCCGCCCGCCCTGGCCGGCGAACGGTACGCTGTGGCCACCGTTGTGGCGGCCACTGGCTCGGTGCCGCGCCCGGTGGGAACGTCCATGCTGATTGCCGAATCCGGGGCCGTCCTGGGCAGCCTGTCCGGTGGTTGTGTGGAAGGCGCCGTGGTGGCGCTCGCCCTGGAGGCAATGCACGACGGCGGCACGCGCCAGGGGACGTTCGGCTACAGTGCCGCCGATGCCTTCGCGGCAGGGCTCACCTGCGGCGGCGAGCTGACGATCCACATCGAGGCCGCCGACGCAGGGCCTGGCACTGGGTCTGACGCGGGGTCTGGCAACAAGTTGCGGGAAGCCCTCGGGCAGCTCGCCGGAGCCCCGGCCGGGGATCCTGTGGCATTGGTCCGCCGGCTGGATGCCGGCGGCAGCGGCGCCGTCGTCATTCCGGACCCGGCCACGTTCAGCGTGGCCGGGTCTCCGGAAGTCACAGCGCTCCTGGGCCTGGACGGGGAACCTGGCCTGGACCGGACCCGCGTTGGGCAGCTTGAGTCATTCCTGTGGAGCGGATCCACTGGGGTGCTGCATCTGGCCGCGCCGGGCAGCTGTGGCAGCGAACCCGTCACCCTCCTGGTCGAGAACAGGATCGCCCCGCCCCGGATGCTGGTGTTCGGCGCCAATGACTTTGGTGCGGCCCTGGTGCCGGCCGCCAAACTCCTCGGTTACCGGGTCACGCTGATAGACGCCCGTCCCGCCTTCGCCGCGCAGGCAAGGTTTGCCTGCGCCGACGAGGTGGTCGCTGACTGGCCGCACCGGTATCTCGCAGCAGAAGCCGCTGCAGGCCGGCTCGACCAACGCACAGTGGCCTGCGTGCTGACCCACGATCCCAAGTTCGACATCCCGCTGCTGGAAGCGGCGCTGGCCCTGGACCTTGCCTATGTCGGTGCCATGGGGTCGCGCCGCAGCCACCTCCAGCGCGTCGATGACCTCTTGGACGCGGGCGTGCGGCCGGAACGGATCGCGCAGCTGCACTCGCCGATCGGGCTGGACCTCGGTGCCGTGACCCCGGCCGAGGTTGCCGTGTCCGTCACCGCGGAGCTCATCGCATCCCGCAACAGGAAGTCCTCGTGCACGCCGCTGCGGGAGACCTCCGGACCCATCCACCAGCCCGCCGCCCGGGCCGCCGGGGGCCTGGCGCCAACCACCATCAGCCAGCAGGAGATCGCATGGACATGAACACCATCGAGGCGGTGGTCCGCACTACCGACCCCGCCGACTGGCGCGACGGCGATGCCTGGCTGGCCGGCGGCACCGTCCTGTTTTCCTACGGCAGCTACGCCTTCGGGCCCGAACCGCTCAAACGGCTCCTGGACCTGGGTTCGGCCGGCTGGACACCTGTGTCCCTCACCGACGACGGCATCGAGCTGGCCGCAACGTGCACGGTAGCGGAACTCTACGCCCTCCCCGATTCGCCGGACTTGGCCCGCCGGGGCTGGCCCGCGCTGGATCTCTTCCGGCCCTGTTGCGACTCCTTCGTGGCCTCGTTCAAGGTCTGGAACATGTCCACGGTGGGCGGGAACGTCTGCACGGCACTTCCAGCAGGGCCCATGACCTCCCTCTGCGCCGGGCTCGATGCCGTGGCCACCATCCTGGGGCCCGGCGGAAGCACCCGCGCCGTCCCCGTGGCTGACTTCGTCACCGGGGACGGAACCAACTGCCTGGCACCCGGCGAGCTGCTGCGCAGTGTCCACCTCCCGGCGTCGGCCCTTGCGTCCCGGGTGGCGTTCCGCCGCCTGTCCCTGAGCAACCTGGGACGCTCCGGAGTGCTGCTGATCGGAAGGCTCGACGGCGGCACGTCCCTCATCCTGACCGTCACCGCCGCCACCAAACGGCCCGTGCAGCTGCGCTTCGGGCAGGTGCCGGACACGGCGGAGCTGGCCGCAGCGCTGCGTGACGCCATTCCCGAAAACCTCTACCACGACGACATCCACGGGCTGCCGGCCTGGCGGCAGGACATGACGTACCGGCTCGCGGAAGAGATCCGCGCCGAGCTTGCTGCCCCCGAGGGGGCATCGGACGTGCCTGTTTCCGGTGACTTCTGGCCACCCCAGCCGGCGAGCAATCAGCTGCCGCGTACTTCGCCGCAGCCACCCGGCATCCCACAGCAGGAAGGGGCCTGAGCATGGCCATCGAAATCAACGGCACGGCGGCGTCAGCTGAGCCGCGCCCGGGGCAGTGCCTGCGGACGTACCTGCGCGAGCAGGGCAACCTGGGCGTCAAGAAGGGATGCGACGGCGGCGACTGCGGTGCCTGCACCGTGCACGTCGACGGCACTCCGGTCCACAGCTGCATCTACCCGGCCGTCCGTGCCGAGGGACACGCCGTGACCACCATTGAAGGACTCGCCGGAACGACCGGCGCCGCGGGCAGCGAACTTCATCCTCTCCAGCAGCAGTTCCTGGAACGCCAGGGCTTCCAATGCGGCTTCTGCACCGCCGGCATGCTGATGACCGCGGCAACGTTCACCGAAGAACAAAAGGACAACCTGCCCCGCAACCTCAAGGGCAACCTCTGCCGTTGCACCGGCTACCGGGCCATAGAGGACGCCGTCTGCGGGCACGCCGGGCATCCGGACCCCGCCGGACAGGGCTCCGGCATCGCGGGCGAGGGCCAGCCCGAACCGCGGCCCGGCGGGATGGGCGACGACGTTCCCGCTCCTGCCAGCCGCGCCGTGGTCACCGGCACCGCCCGCTACACCCTTGACATTCCCGCCGCCCAGTTGCCCGGGCTCCTGCACCTGAAGCTCCTGCGCTCACCGCACGCCCACGCCCGCATCCTCAGCATCAGCACAGAAGCGGCGCTGAAAGTACCCGGTGTAGTGGCGGTGTTCACCCATCAGGACGCGCCGGAACAGCTTTTCTCCACCGCCCAGCACGAGCTCTATACGGACGATCCGGACGATACCCGCGTGCTCGACGACGTGGTGAGGTTCCGCGGCCAGCGGGTCGCCGCCGTCGTGGCAGAATCGGTGCCCGCCGCCGAAGCGGGAGTCCGGGCGCTCGCCGTCGAGTACGACGTCCTCGACGCCGTGTTCACCCCGTGGGACGCCATCCGCCCCGGGGCGCCTACTCTCCATGGGGAGAAGGACGCCCTCACGGCCCGGATTGCCCGCCCCGAACAGAACGTCGTGGCCGAACTCCACTCCGAGCTGGGAAGCGTTGAGCAGGGCTTCGCGGCCGCCAGCTTCATCCACGAGCAGACCTATCAGACGCAACGGGTCCAGCACGTCGCGCTCGAGACCCACGCCGCCATCGCGGAGGTGGACAGCGATGGCCGGCTGCAGGTCCGCACGTCCAGCCAGGTCCCGTTCCTGGTCCGCCGCACGCTCTGCCGGGTTTTCGGGCTGCCCGAGGAACAGGTCCACGTGGTGGCCGGCCGTGTGGGGGGCGGGTTCGGCGGCAAGCAGGAAGTGCTGACGGAGGATATCGTGGCGCTCGCGGCCCTGAAGCTGGGCCGGCCCGTCCAGCTTGAACTGACCCGGACCGAGCAGTTCACCGCCACCACCACCCGGCATCCGTTCACCATCAGCCTCAAGGCCGGAGCCAGTGCCGACGGCCGGTTGACCGCCCTGAAGCTGGACGTCCTGACCAACACCGGCGCGTACGGGAACCACGGCCCCGGGGTAATGTTCCACGGCTGCGGCGAGTCCCTGGCTGTCTATAAATGCGATAACAAAAAGGTGGACGCCCAGGCGGTGTATACGAACACTGTCCCCTCCGGCGCCTTCCGCGGCTACGGCCTGAGCCAGATGATCTTCGCGATCGAATCGGCCATGGACGAGCTCGCCGTCGGGATCGGGATGGATCCGCTGGAGTTCCGCCGCCGGAACATGGTGCGCGAAGGCGACGACATGCTGTCCACGCATCCCGAGCCGGAGGAGGATGTCCACTATGGCAGCTACGGCCTGGACCAGTGCACGCGCCTGGTCCGCGACGCCCTGGACCGCGGTGCGGAACGTTATCGAGCTGCGGGGCTGGACCGGCTCGGCCCGGACTGGGTGACGGGGGAGGGCACCGCGCTGTCCATGATCGACACCGTACCGCCGCGGGGCCACTTCGCCCACTCGAAGCTCCGGCTCCTGCCGGACGGAACGTACCAGGCCGACGTCGGCACCGCAGAGTTCGGCAACGGCACCACCACGGTGCACGCCCAGCTCGCAGCCACCGCGCTGTCCACAGAGGCCTCGCGGGTTGCTGTGCGGCAGTCCGACACTGACCTGATCGAGCACGACACCGGCGCGTTCGGGTCCGCCGGAACGGTGGTTGCCGGAAAGGCGACGCTCGCCGCCGCGGAGGAACTTGCCGTCCGGATCCGTGCCTTCGCCGCCGGGATCAGGCAGGTCCAGTCCTCCGGGTGCGTCCTCGACGGTGACGCCGTGGTGTGCGAGGGAACCCCCGTGCCGCTGGCGGAACTGGCGCACGCCGCTGCGGAAGCCGGCGTCGAACTCGCTGCCGAAGGACGCTGGGGCGGCACGCCCCGGTCCGTGGCCTTCAACGTGCATGGCTTCCGCGTGGCGGTGAACCGTGGCACGGGGGAACTGCGGATCCTGCAGAGTGTGCAGGCTGCCGACGCCGGCGTGGTGGTCAATCCCCGGCAGTGCCGGGGCCAGATCGAGGGCGGGATCGCGCAGGCGCTGGGTGCGGCACTCTACGAGGAAGTGGTGGTGGACGACGCCGGCCGCGTGACCACCGACATCCTGCGCCAGTACCACATTCCCACCTTCGCCGACGTACCCCGCAGCGAGGTGTACTTCGCCGATACCAACGACAAACTGGGCCCCTTGGGGGCGAAGTCCATGAGCGAAAGCCCGTTCAACCCGGTGGCACCTGCCCTGGCGAATGCCATCCGGAACGCTACCGGCGTGCGCTTCGCATCGCTGCCCATCGCCCGGGACAAGATCTACCTTGGCCTGAGGGATGCCGCCGCGCCCACCGTCCCTGTGCTGAAGGAGGCCATATAGTCGTGGGATGGAACAGCGCAGATTAGGCAAGACCGGACGGAACGTCTCCATCGTGGGGCTGGGTACCTGGCAGCTCGGAGCTGACTGGGGCAACGTGGACCACGGACAGGCGCAAGCCATCCTGGCAGCCTCGGTGGAAGCCGGCGTCACACTCTTCGACACCGCCGACGTTTACGGCGACGGCAAGAGCGAGCAGGCCATTGGCGCGTTCCTGAAGGACAACCCTGGGCTGGACATCACAGTGGCCACCAAAATGGGCCGCCGCATGGACCAGCAGCCGGAGAACTACACCCTGGCCAACTTCCGCCAGTGGGTGGACCGCTCCCGGAAGAACCTGGGCACGGACAGCCTGGACTTGGTCCAGCTGCACTGCCCGCCCACGCCCGTCTACAGCAACGCGGAGGTCTACGACGCCTTGGACACGCTGGTCTCCGAAGGTGCCATCCGCAACTACGGCGTCAGCGTGGAACGCACCGACGAAGCCCTCGAAGCCATCAGGCACGAAGGCACGGCGTCCGTCCAGATCATCCTCAACGCCTTCCGGCTCAAGCCGCTGGACGAGGTCCTGCCAGCTGCGAAGGCGGCGGACGTGGGCATCATCGCCAGGGTTCCGCTCGCGTCAGGCCTGCTCTCGGGCAAATACACCAAGGACACTTCGTTCGCGGAGAATGACCACCGCAACTACAACCGAACCGGCGGATCGTTTGACGTCGGGGAGACGTTCTCCGGTGTGGATTACGAGGTAGGGCTGAAGGCCGTGGCCGAGTTCGAGCAGTTGGTCCCGGACGGTGTTGGCACCGCGCAGGCGGCCATCGCCTGGATCGCCGCGCAGGACGGCGTCACCTCCGTGATTCCAGGGGCGCGCAACGCGGACCAGGCCATCGCGAACGCTGCAGCGGCCGGCGTTTCCCTCAACGGCGAATTCGACGAGGGCGTGCGCTGGATTTACGACCACTACTTCCGCGAGGCCATCCACCCCCGCTGGTAGCGCATGAGCACCCATTCCATCAGCGCCTTCGTCGAGCGGCTTTCGGCCGTGCCGTCTGGGCCGGCACGCAATAACTTCTTCGCTGCTGCCGACCCGGGAAATACGCAGCGCCGGCGGAACCTGGAGATTTATCTTCAGGAAATGCTGGACCGCGCTCCGAAGGTACTGCTCCTGGGTGAGGCGCCGGGGTTCAGGGGCATGAGGATCACCGGAGTTCCCTTCACCAACCGCACCATGTTCGAGGGGCCGGCCAACAGGTTCGGACTGTTTGGGCCGGGCAAGGGCTACGCGCTGCCGGAGGAGGCGGCCGGGGTCGCGTCCGAACCCACCGCTACGGTGATGTGGGACGTCCTCGCGGAACTGGACTTCCTTCCGCTGCTGTGGAGTGCCTGCCCGTGGCACACCCATGTGGCGGGGCGGCCGTTGTCCAACCGCACGCCGACAGCAGCCGAAACGGACCTCGGAACTCCCTTTTGGCAATCGCTGACCGAGATTTTTCCGATCCAAACTGTGGTGGCGGTGGGCAACGTGGCGCATCGCAGCCTGCTTCGGAGTGGCGTGGACGCGCCGAAGGTCAGGCATCCCGCCCATGGCGGGCGGTCCGCGTTCAAGCGCGGCTTGCAGGAACTCCTCTTCGCCGGTGGTGGCTAGCCCAGCAGGTAGAGCTGCTCCGGGGTGTCAACATCCTCGCCCGTGGACTGGTCGCTGCAGTCCACCTCGTCCACCAGCTCCGGGTGGGACTGCAGGAAGCCGCGTGCCCCGGCGTCGCCCGTTACCGTTTCGGCAACAGCCGCCCGGAGTCCGACGTCGATGAGCAGCGGATGCCCGCGGCGGAATTGAACATCGGCGCGGCCTTGACTGCCGCCGTCGCGATAGGCAGCTGCGGTGATCCGGCCCGGACGGTGCGCGGCCAGCAGGCGCCTGACGGTTCGGGGCGTGAGGCCGGGCTGGTCTACCAGGGCAACCAGCAGGTGATCCTGGTGATCCGCGGTGGCGTTGCCCAGCAGGAACGAACTGCCCATCCCGGACTGCCAGTCTTGGTTCACAACAGTCCGGTAGCGGTCCAGTTTGGCCATCGCTGAGACATCGGCAGCGCCGGCGCCGAGAACCACCACCACGTCGCGGCAGCCGCCGTCGAGCAGTGTTCCGGCGATGGATTCCACGAGCGGCCGGCCGCGGTAGGGAAGAAGGGCCTTGGGCCCCTTCCCCAGCCGCGTCCCGGCGCCGGCGGCCAGGACAACAGCGGTGGTCCTGGTGTCAGCGGTGTTCCCCATAACTTCAGACTATCCACACGACATGGCAGTTGGCGGCAATGTCCTCAACGGGCATTGCCGCCAACTTGCCATCTGGTGGTCAGGCGTCGCCGCCCGCGCCTCCGGTGGTGCCGGCGTTGACGTCAAGGAGCTTGTAGCGGTCCATGGCGTATTGCGGTGCGCCTTCCTCCACGTCGCCCCTCGCCGCGAGCAACTGCAGCGTCTTCACCACGATGGAATGGGTGTCGTTCTTGAAGAAGCGGCGTGCTGCTGCGCGGGTGTCGGAGAAGCCGAAGCCGTCCGCGCCGAGCGAGGCAAACTCGTTTGGCAGGAACTGGCGGATCTGGTCCGGGACGGCCTTCATGTAGTCCGAGACGGCCACGATGGGACCCTGGGCGTCGGCCAGTTGCTTCGCCACAAACGGTGTCCTGGCGGGTTCGCCGGGGTTGAGGAACGCTTCTTCCTCGGCAGCGAGGCCGTCGCGACGCAGTTCGTTCCAGGACGTGACGGACCAGACGTCGGCGGAGACGCCCCAGTCCTCGGCCAGGAGCCGCTGGGCTTCCAGCGCCCACGGCACCGAGACACCGGAGGCCAGGATCTGGCTCTTGGGACCTTCAACGCCCGACGCCGACACCCGGTAAATACCCTTCAGGACGCCTTCGACGTCGAGCGCCTCGGGTTCGGCCGGTTGGGTGATCGGTTCGTTGTACACCGTGAGGTAGTACATCAGGTTCCGGTCGGTGGCCGAACCTGCGGGTCCGCCGTCGGGATGTTCGCCGTACATCCGTTCGATGCCGTCGCGGATGATGTGGCCCATTTCGTAGCCGTAGGCGGGGTCGTAGGTGACCACCGCGGGGTTGGTGGCGGCGAGGATGGGGGAGTGGCCGTCGGCGTGCTGGAGTCCTTCGCCGGTGAGGGTGGTCCGTCCTGCGGTGGCGCCGATGATGAAGCCGCGGGTCATTTGGTCCGCTGCTGCCCAGAAGGCGTCGCCGGTGCGCTGGAAGCCGAACATGGAGTAGAACACGTAGACCGGGATCAGGGGCACGCCGTGCGTGGCGTAGGCGGTCCCGGCGGCGGTGAAGGCTGCGACGGCCCCGGCTTCGTTGATGCCGGGGTGGATCAGCTGCCCCTGGGCGGATTCCTTGTAGGCCAGGACGAGGTCCCGGTCCACGGACAGGTAGTTCTGGCCGCCCGGGTTGTAGATCTTCGCCGTCGGGAAAAACGCGTCCATGCCGAAGGTCCGGGATTCGTCCGGCACGATGGGCACAATCCGGTGCCCGAACTTCTTGTCGCGGAGCAGGTCCTTCAGGAGCCGGACAAACGCCATGGTGGTGGCGGCCTGCTGCTTGCCCGTGCCGCGCTTGGCGACGTCGAACGTCTTCGCCTCGGGCAGTTCAACGGCCTGGTGGTTCGGCCGCCTTTCGGGGACCGCGCCGCCCAGCACCCTTCTCCGCTCGAGGAGATAGGCGATCTCGGGCGCATCTGCACCGGGGTGGTAGTAGGGCGGGCTGTAAGGGTCTTCCTCCAGCCGGGCATCGGAAATGGGGATCCGGAGGTAGTCGCGGAATTCCTTGAGGTCCTCGAGGGTGAGTTTTTTCATCTGGTGGGTGGCGTTGCGGCCTTCGAAGTGGGGTCCGAGTCCGTAGCCCTTGACGGTTTTGGCGAGGATGACGGTGGGTTTGCCCTTGAATTCGGTGGCTGCCTTGTAGGCGGCGTAGACCTTGCGGTAGTCGTGGCCGCCGCGTTTGAGGTTCCAGATCTGGTCATCGGTGAGGTCCGCGACGAGGTCCTTGGTGGCCGGGTCTTTGCCGAAGAAGTGTTCGCGGACGAAGCCGCCGGATTCGGCCTTGTAGGTCTGGTAGTCCCCGTCGGGGGTTTCGTTCATGATTTTCACGAGCGACCCGTCGGTGTCCTTGGTGAGCAGGTCATCCCATTCCCGGCCCCAGACGACCTTGATCACGTTCCAGCCCGCGCCGCGGAAGAACGCTTCGAGTTCCTGCATGA
>NZ_JBLWIJ010000025.1:0-2031 GCF_051365025.1 Arthrobacter sp. R4 | reverse complement strand
AATCCGAAGGACAGCAACCAGAAAACGTCGTAGACAAAAGGCATGGGCGCGGCGGAGCTCTGCGACGCCGGGACCAGGCCCAACAGCCGGCCGCGCCAGCGGACGCCCAAAGGGATGCGAGTTCTGCGAGCATGCACGACACCGGGCGCCGGAGCTGCCCCCTGGTTGTGTCGGGACCCTGGCGCGTCTTAAGAGCGGAGAGGCCGGCACCTGGTGGGGTTGCCGGCCTCTGCCGTTTTTCCTCTGCAAGGAAATTTTGGGATGCAGCGCCATCGCTGCAGTGTTTTAGATGCTACCGGGTTCCTGTTCCCAGGAGATGTTGACCGGGCCGGTAGGTTCGCCGGCGGTGAGCAGCAGCAGCTCGGCTGCTTCTTCTGCGGGGCTGGTGTCGGGAGCCGGCTGGTCGGCTTCGGTCCGAATGTATCCGGTGGCCATGCTTGCGTGCTCCCCTAGTCGTGACTGTGGCTTCGTATTTCACTGTAGTCAGGGTTTCTGCACGTTTGCTGATGACTGGCTGCGCCCGCGTGAGCGTGTCATGGCGGCCGGAGGAGCGCCAGCGGGGGAGGCCGCCCCGCTACCGGCAAGAGGTGGGCCGGAACGGATTGGTGATCCGTTCCGGCCCTTTTTGCTCTGGCCTAGATGATCTTGCGACGGTAGGACGTTGTGGAGTCCCGGGCTACCTCTGCGATGTATCCGCGGCCCATCAGTTCGCGGAGCAGGACGGCGAGCCGGAAGTGTTCGACGTCAGAAGCTGCGAGCTTCAGGTACCGGTCAGCTTGGGTACCTTGGCCTTTGAGCCATTCCAGCCAGCCCATCAGGGTCAGCATAGGTGCTCGCTGTCCCGGGGGTACTGCTTTCATCAGGTCATACGCGAGGGCTTCGGCCCGGTCCACGCGTTCCCAGTCGGGTCGGCCGCTGAACTTGCCCAGCATCACGTCGCCAAAGTTGCCGTTCTGCGTGGTGATGGTTTCGCAGAACAGGTAGTCGCGGATCATCTTGTGCTGGAACGCTCCCGCGAGCTCCCGCACGGTTTCGGCGTCGGGGGTTTCGGTGCCGTCCAGCGCTGCGGCCCATGCGGTGCACGCGGCGGCACGGTCCTCCTCGCTGCCTGCCGGGGCCTGAACCCGCAGTGCCCAGGTTCCCAACAGTGCCGGGTTGTAAACGTCTACGTCCTTGGCACTGCCGTGGTAAACCAGCGTGGCGTTCGCTTTGCTGTCGCGGATCTCATCGAGCGAGCTCTGGACGTCCGTCCCGAACTCGGTCCAGTAGCTGGAGGTCACCAGCCAGACGTTACGCACGGGCATCCGGGCCACGGCCAGCTCGTTCACCAGCGCGGCCACGTGAGCGGCGTAGGGGTAGTTATCGAGGTCCTCGTCGCTGTAGAGAACGACATAGCATGCGGTGGCTTCCTCGTCGTTGGCCGCGTAGCTGGTGAGCGTTTGTGCGTAGTTCATCGGTTCAATATGGGCCGGTGCGTCTACGCGGACGGTCGCGCCGAGGGCACCTCCCCGGGCGGTGAGGATCACGAAGGACTCCGTGGGAGTCCGTCCCAGAAGGTGGGCGATGGTGGCCAGCAGGTCTGCGGGACCGGAGAGGTTGAGCTTTTCAGTCATGATTGTTTGTCCTTTGCAGAGGATTTGGGTGGGTGGGGCGACCAATGGTGACCGGCCAGCTCCCCTCTCCCCCGTTGTTTTTTGGTTGCTGGCAAGCTTGCTTGCTTGGCGGCCGACGTAGGCCTGTCTACCCTTTGGGCAAGGACCGAAAAATCTTGCGGGATCCGAGCTGGCGAGGATCCCAGCTGAAGAATTTTCGGGCCGCAGGCCCCGACGCAGGAGGGGCTAGAAGGGGTGGAGCGGACGCCTACAATCCGAAGGACAGCAACCAGAAAACGTCGTAGACAAAAGGCATGGGCGCGGCGGAGCTCTGCGACGCCGGGACCAGGCCCAACAGCCGGCCGCGCCAGCGGACGCCCATGATGGTGAGCCCTGGCGAACCGTCCTTTGAACCCGTCGCCCCGATATCCCACAGTAA
>NZ_JBLWIJ010000024.1:0-135803 GCF_051365025.1 Arthrobacter sp. R4 | reverse complement strand
CGCCGGGACCAGGCCCAACAGCCGGCCGCGCCAGCGGACGCCCATGATGGTGAGCCCTGGCGAACCGTCCTTTGAACCCGTCGCCCCGATATCCCACAGTAAGGATCCTGGGACCTGTCAGCCGCCGTCGGCACTGGTCAATGCTCCTGCAGCGGCGCTAACGGCGGTCCGCCGCCCGCAACCACCAGCCCAAGCCGGCCACCGGCGGCGGACCGCCAGCGGTGACCAGACCACATGGCCCGGCCACCGGCGCAGCCTATTCCACCCGGTCGTGAAGCGGAACGGCCCCATAGTGGCCAGCCGCGCGCCTGAACCGCGAGTCACTGCTAAAAATGAACGTCCCGCCAAACATGAACCACGGCGCCGGTTCCCCCTCGGCAGTCACGGGAACGGCGTGGATAGTGACGCCATCAAGTCCCTCACGGGCCACGAGCCGGACCGCTGGCCGTTCCTCGGACGCGGGAAATATTGGGTCAAGGCCGGGCCCGATAACGGTCACTTCCGTGACCTGGGCGGAGATTCCCCGGTTGGAAAAATCGATGCCCAAACTATCGCGGTAGATCAGGGCGATTATGCCTTTGGCGGTGGTGTCGTTGCTCATGATGTGGCTCCTTGGAAGTGGTGGGGTGCTGCGCCCCGACATAGCGGGGCGCAGCGCCTCGGGGTGGTTAGGCGAAAGCCGGGGCGTAGGGTGTGCGGTAGCGGCTTGGCAGTTCCGCCGCCGCCAGCGGCAGGTCTGCCGGACCGGTTGCCTGCCCGCACTTCCACGACGCGAAGGCCTCTTCGGTGATCGCATCCCACTGCCGGGCCTGGGTCCGGTAGTAGGTGGTTTTCACATCGCCCTCGCAGTAGCTGGCGACTCCGAACAACTCACCGGTGTTGTCCGTGGTGCGGGTGACCGCCACGATGACGTAGGGCCATTGGCCCACGTCCCAGCCATCGCACCCCCAGACGTTTACCGGCGCCCAGCCGTGCTGACCGATCAGGTCCATCCAGTCCCATCCGTCATTGACGTGGTAATCGCCAAGCACGACGGCGGCGGGAATGGTTTCGGCGGTGTCCGCCGTGGTGACAGCCTGTGTGGAAACTGCGCTCATGGTTTTTCGTCCTTTGCAGAGGATTTGGGTGGGTGGGGCGGCTTAGGTGACCGGCCAGCTCCCCTTCTCCCCCCGTTGTTTTTTGGCTGCTGGCGAAGCTTGCGGAGCTGTGGCCGACGGAGGCCTGTCTACCCTTTGGGCAAGGACCGTGGAATCTGCGGAGGAAATCAGCGACGCAGGAGCGCCGGAGCCGATTCAGCGGGCCGCAGGCCCCTGGAGGAACGACAGGGGCTAGACAGGCAGGAGCGGACACGTAGAATCCGAAGGACAGCAGCCAAAAAACGTCGTAGACACACAGGACCGGACACGGCGGAGCTCTGCGACGTCGAGGCCGGGCCCCACAGCCGGCCGCGCCAGCGGACGCCCTATCATCCTTTGTTTGACGCTCTCAGTGTCAGGGGGACACAAAATGGGCCTCAGAAGTCTCTTTCATCGAAAAGCAGTAACCACCACAAATGTGAGCCCTGTTCCGCTGGGCCCAGCTGGCCATAACGAACCCTTCTCGCCCGAACGCCAGGGGGACCTGCAGGAAGCCTGGGCTGAACTGACCGAGGCAGCCAGGAACTCGAAGGTAACCAGCTTCCACGCCTGCACCAGGACTGGCCGGCCTTGGACCGAAGACCCGGCCGCCGTCCGAGCCGTCGCTGCCACACTCCGTGAGTTCCCGGCCTCGGACAGCCACTAGACCACATAGCGCCAGCGATCCTCGGTACCAGCAACGTAAGCCATGCCACGAACGGGTTGTGCCCACTGGCGGGCAGGTGGAGCCCTCTGCGCAGCTCAAAGCTGTCCCCATTGGGTACAACCCGTTCGTTGTCAGACCCCTCCCCCATACTGAAAACCTGCGGCTTAATCGGCCGCTTTTTATTGGCGTGTCTATTCGAATATATGTTCTAAGGTTGTGTTATGGGACCGGAACAAGCCAGTGCGTTGCAGGCGCAGTACGCGCGGCGTGCCGGCCCGATCGGGCTGACCGTGGAAGAGCTCGATTTCGAGCACTTCCCGGCCAAGAACGGGTATCCGGGGATCCCGGTGAAGGCGTGGATCCGGTTCCCGAACTGCGCGGAGCTGGTCGACGGCGAGGTGTACGCCTGGACAGCGAAAGCCGCGGAAGTGACGTGGAACGACGGGCCGGTCGCGTACCGGACCTGGGTGTGGAGCTCGGCGGTAACCCGCCGGGAAGAAATGATGAACAGGAATTTGGGAGAGCGGACCAGCCGTGACAGCAACAGCAAGTGAAACAGCCCTGGACATCCCCGTGGATGTCCGGTTCACCCCTGCCGGGCACCCTCTGGCCGTGAGGTACAACGGCCGCATATGGGCCGTTATGGCCGATCCGGTCCACTGGTTCGACCGGCAGTCCTGGTGGGACACCAGACGCACGGCAGCAGTGGGCAGTGGTGACATGGTGAGCGTCGAATACTGGCGGGTCCAGGTTGGCCTGGCGTCGAACTCCGCGCTGCGGACCTTCACGCTGCGCCGTGATCCGCTCTCCAGCCAGTGGCTCCTGGAATCCATCGCCGATGGCTATTAGGCAACGGTGAAACCCGACAACGAACCGATCAGCGATCAGATATGGGAGGCCATCAGGGCGGAATTTGCCCTGCCTTCCCTGGGGCAGGTCAGTAACCGCCTGTCTGAGCTCATGGAAGATCCGGAGCCGGTGATGCAGCAGCTGGTCCGCGTCTTTGTTGATGAGGGGACCTTCTGCCCGGGATTCCAGTTCCTCGCTGGCGGACAGCTCCACCCGACGGTGGTAGACCTTTTCAAACGGGCGATGGAACTGAAAATCCCCCACAACTACTTCACGGTCTGGATGGTTACACCGTCGGTCGGCCTCGGTGGGTCCCGCCCCGTTGACCTCCTGGACGGCCGCCCGCAGCCTTTGCTTCGTGCCTTGGAAGCCCTCGGCAGGCAACAGTTACCTGCGGCGAACCGGTCGCGTAGCGTTGGGGCATGAGTCTTCTCTACGACGACCCCGGCCTCGCCGCGGTCGTGCTGACGCGGATCGCGGCCGAAGAATCAGAAGGTCCTAGCGAAATGACTGGCCGCATGAGCGAATACGTCGCGGACTTGGCGGAACGCAACGGCCCCACCGCCGCGACAGAGCTGGCAATCGCACTGGCCCGTCAGCATTTCATCGCCCTGGACACCCTGGCCAGAGAGCTGAACATCTCGGCGGGGCACCTGCTGGATGCATTGGAAGTGGAGCTGCTGGAAAGTATCGATGACGGAAGTTAAGCGCCCCGCCCCGCATCCGGAATGGGTGCAGATGTACCGGCAAGGTATCTCCTCGCCGAAGATCGCTGCCGCAGCAGGCGTAGCCACAAGCACCGTCCGCTACCACCTGCACATCGCAGCCCAGGCAGACCCATCCATCCGGGACGAACATCGGGCGGCGGCAGGCGCACCGGTCCAGCCTTCCGCCGCCGGGCTGCGGAACATGGAAAACATCATCGCCCTCTATAAAACGGAGGGCAGACTCCCCTCATTCAAGGCCAAATCCCCCGGGGAACGGGCACTGGCAGTGTGGCTCCAGCGACGGCGCCAAGACGCCGACAGGGGCGCCCTCTCCCCCATCTACAGGGAAGGCCTAAAGACAATACTCGGCTGGGACCAACAGCCGGACCGCAAAGCCAAAGATGAAGCACGCTGGCACCAACGCCTGGCCGAGCTGAAGGACTACATGGCAGCCAGCAACGACTGGCCCCGGCACAAAAAGACCGAGACCGAGCAGGAACGGACCCTGGGCATCTGGCTACACACCCAACGGATGAAACACCGACGCCGCGAACTGGACCAGGACAAAGAAACGCAGCTGAACAATGCGCTTCCCGCCTGGCGGGCCGGCAGGGTGCGCGGACGCAAACCCAGCGCATAAATCCTGTTAGCTTGCATTGCACCACTGTGCCCGACCAAAGGCACACCTCGAGAACAGAGCTCGGGCTCCGCCCCTGTGTCGAACCCTCCACACGACGAGACCCCGCCAGTCGTAAACAAGCCCCCTGCCTGCACCGGACTGCCTATCGAACTAGTTGACACACTGTAAACTTCCGTCATGACAACCGCTGTGGGCTCATCGAATCCAAGAGTGCCTCGGGCACGTCTTCCGCGGGATAAGCGAGGGCAGCAGTTGCTCGACGTCGCTGAACATTTGTTTGCAGATCGAGGGTTCAAAGACACTTCCATGGAAGATGTCGCACGCGCGGCAGGTGTCACGCGCACCGTGGTCTATGGTCATTTCGCCACCAAGGAGGCCATTTTTATAGCCTGCGTACACCGTGCGCGGTCCGATCTGGAGCATCGCCTCCGTGAACTTGTGCGCGCAGGCAATCAGGTGTTGATGAGTGAAGCCTTTGAGCAGGTGGCTGACGTGTTTTTCCAGATATTAGAGACAGATCCGGGCCGTTGGGCGATGCTGTACAGCACGGGTCCCGGCTTGTCAGAGGACGTCGTCAACCATGTGGCCACTCTCCGTTTGGATACTGTGAACCGCGTCGCTGATGTGATCGGTCACTGTGTCACCGAAATGGAACCTGACAGAATCAACGCCTACGCGCATGCTGTCAGTGGCGTCACTGAGCAGTTAGGGAACTGGTGGCTTGCAAATCCAGCTGCGTCCCGCGGCCGTGTAGTGGCCCTGTGCCGCGACTTCATCATGGATGGCTTCAGTCCTTGGACGGATAGTAACCGCGGGCCCGAAAGTCTGTCGGAATCACATTCAGCAGCCAATACTCACGTTGCATTCTCGAACGCTGCTGATGAGGCCGGCCCCAGGCGTGCAGTCGATAGAGTGAGGGAATTATGAATGACGAGATCCCCTCACTCTTTGATGTGGAAGCGCCTGCCAACACTTCAATGCCCCAAGATCCTCTGCCGGTTCGATCCGAACAAGTTGCACAAATCAGGGAAGAGTTTGAGCGAGCAGGCATCACGGGCCAGGTTCAGCGCAAGGAAATCGTTGAATCTGTTACTTTTCGCTCGGTAGCGAGTCTCCGTGACCTTCAGGCAATTGAGGCTCACCGCATCTTGAAGGTAATCAAGAGCATGCAGACATCCAAGCCGAACCCCAAGGGATCGGCATGGGATAACCGTGAAGAAGATACTTGGATCGACAAGCTGTAAGCCACCCTGGGCCTGGCCTTTGCGTGCGCGACTACTTCACGCCGGCAGAGGCATTGCAATATTTTTCGTTACTAGCGCGAGTCGATTCTTGGAGCACCATCAAGAAGGGCTATCTTGATGACGTGACTTTCTCAGAGAACGCCCGCCTGATTCCCACCGGCACCTGCTGGTGCGGTTGCGGGGATCAAGTTGGTCTTGGAGCTTTCTTCGCGCGGGGCCACGACAAGGTTGCGGAAGCTGCGCTCCTCGCGGCCAAGTACGGTGGCTCCGTGGCACAGATGCTGCATGGACACGGCTTTGGGGACATCCACTCCGTTACCGCCGAGGCAGTTGAAAAGGGACACTGGGAACGATGCACGCATGACGGATGCCGTTATGTCGGTGCCCCCAATAGCGTTCGATCCCATCGAGAAAAGGCACGGCACTAGATGGAAGCGCGTGCAGACACCGTGAATGCTGGGGTTTTATGCTCAGAGGGTAACGTCTCCGTTGCCGGCATCTCAGCACCAACGGAGCCGGCGACGGACCCAATACTTAGCCCGCTGAGGCACCTTGACGCTAACGAGATCAGCGCGCGGGTGCGCCGTGAAGTGCGGAACCGGGAAGTTCATCTCCCCCCCGTCAGCACCTACCGCTGGTGGGCACGTAGAACGGAATCCGTAAACGGATCCATCATCGATGCAGTCAGCCGCGATCATTCTGGGCGCATGGTCGTGAGTGATCCATTTGCCGGAGGCGGAGTGATCCCCCTGGCTGCCGTGATGCGTGGGCATAAGGTTTACGCCCAGGACCTGAACCCTTGGGCTGCTACTGGCCTGGCGACCATGCTGGGCCTCCCCGACCCAGATGACCTCCGCGCTGGCATTGCCGCACTGACCCAACGTGTCGTCACTCCTGTGCAGGCTGCCTACGGCACTCTGCTGTCAGATGGATCATTGGGCCAGATATCGCATACGTTTCGTGTCGCCGTGGGCAAATGCAGTGCCTGCGGCGTCTCGCAAAGGCTCTTTCCACACGCCCTAGTGAGTCTCCTTAGCCGTGTGGAACGAAACAAACCCGAGGCGTTCCTCGCCTGCCCGAACGGTCATCTCTTTAAAGGAGTGCGTACTGGCCTCCAGAATTGCCTGACGTGTTCAGCAGCCACAGACCCCTCTGCCGCGTACACGCCCCGGCGCATTGTCACCTGCCCATGCGGCCGTCAGGACCGCTTAGAGGCGCGCGCTTCAGGAGGATTCGACTGGGAAGTTGTCCTGGTCGAGCGCGCCGGCAATGGCCGCCGCGAGCTAGGCCTCCCCAGCGCGGGAGAACTCGATGCTGCGCGGGCGGAGTACGCGAATCCCACTAGTAACCTCGGGATCATCCCGGTGGGCCAAGAAACGTCCGTGCTGCTTCGTCATGGCTTCACTCAATGGGAAGATCTCTACCCTCGGCGCCAGCGCGCCATGGTCGAGAAACTGCTGCATCTCACTGAGGAGTGCTCCAAAGACCAAGCGGTAGTCGCGGCCCTGAGACTTGCCGTTCTTGGTTCCACAGAGATGGCTGGCCACCTCTCACGGTGGGATCGTTATTACCTAAAAAGCTACGAATCCATGGCCGGGCACAGATTCAATTTCACTACCCTGGCTGCAGAACCGAATGTGTGGGGAACGACCGTTAGCGGCAGAGGAACAACGCTGCGTCGATTAATTCAGCTCGTTAAAGCAGCGGAGTGGCTTCAGCAAAAAACCAGCCGCCGTCTGCAAGTTCACGGCCCGGTGGCTGCTGCTTCCGCTTCCGTCCAACCGCTAATTGGCGAGGACGTAGACGGAAATCCATTAGACCGGCCAGATGCTCTCGTTGTTGTTGGAAGCTCTCAGCGTCAGCTCTTACCCAGTGGTTCAGTGGATCTTGTCCTGACGGATCCGCCATATCACGACGACGTGCACTACGGGGAGCTCTCCCTGCCGTTGCAGGCATGGGCTGGCCTTTCTCAGCCTGACCTGACGGCAGACGCAGTGGTCAACCGCGTCACTGGCCAACTTGTCGCGGATGGAAGCTATGAGGCACTCTTGGCTTCCATTTTCCGCGAGTCAACGCGTCTTCTTCGTGACGACGGGCATCTCATTTTCAGTTATGCCAACCGTGACCCACGCGCCTGGGTGCAGCTCTTTGATGCCCTGCAAAGCGCCGGCTTACGGGCAGCCGGATGCACGATCGTTCATAGCGAAAATGAAACCGACCATGCAAAGCGCGGAGTGCGCGCCTGTACGTTGGATCTGTTGCTCGACCTGGTACCTCTGTCGTCCCTTCCCGTGTCTCAACATCAGCCCACCCAAGAACCAGGAGCAGAGCAGGAATTCCTCGCTGTCGTCGCTTCCTACGCTTTGCGGATAGGCGAGCTTAGCGGCACTTGGCAGGACGACTTCATTACCGAGGCCAGCGACACCGAATTCCTCCGTCCTCAGGCACGGGCGAAAAAGGTTCCCAACGGTAAATAAGCTCGCTTGGGTCGCCGCTACCGGACCCCGTTCTCCGACCGATTATCAAGGGGCAACCCCGGGGTAAAATCTGTGATCGCAATACTCAGTCGCACATTTGTCCAGCGTCCTTGAGTCGAGATGTCTCTGGGTAGGTGAGCTACGAGATGAACTGCTGGGCACCACCCTATTAGATCCAGATTGTCGTCCTTGTCTCGGCTAACGGCCACCAGGGACCATGCAGGATCGCGCCCAGCGACAGTGGCTTCGTTCCTGGAAAGAAAGAATTCCACGCGTCCAGTGGATGCTTTACCTGTTGTTTTGATTTCCATACGGTGGCGTTGACCTGTGGTGTCCGGACTTGTGACGTCGTAGCCAAGTTGGTCACTTCGGAGGCTGACTCGACGTACTGTTCCAGCAAGGTCTGGGCGATCCCGCTGTTGAAGGTGTTCTCGGCATAGCTGGACGACGAATTCTTCACCCAACGACCCTTTTTCAGCGAGAAGTGCTGCGTCTAGGGTCCGTCCCAGGGTAAGTAGGATGGCTTCTCGTCTCGCCGCATCGGCAAGGAGCTGAGCTAAGGCGTTTTGATCTGCCTCTGGCACATTTTCCCAACGCACCTCGTCGTCCACTACCGCTGCGTAAAGCCACAAAGGCGGCTCTCTCAGAAGGAGTTCTTGCAATAAAAGCTCAGCGGCGACATCGTCGGGGAGCTGGCAGATTTCGTTGAGTTCGGGGGTAGGTATGTGATTCGAAGGCGTGGTTCTAACCAGGCCTGCACGTTCTAACAACCGGTGACCGGCCTGCAAGTCCTGGGAACGATAGAGCCCGCCTGTTGCCAACCGGTCGTAGCTGACCAGGAGCGACTCGGATGAATTGCCGGCGGTGTCCAGTACCCGGCCAGCAAGCAGGGCGGCCTGGAGTTGAAAGGCCGTGGGCGTGGAGCGGGTGGCCGTCTGGTCCGCCCCCGGATTGCTTGTAATCATCCCTCCCCTCGGAGATGGGCGAAGAGGGCGGCCATATCCTCAACTGTGTCGATTGCCGGCCCGTAATCCTCATCGGATGGCAGCGCCATGGTGCTAAGGTCGGGGTCGTCGAGCATTTCGCCGAGGCGCTCTGCTTTCCCCCTAATCCGCTCGTCGATGACTTCATCGACAGTTCCACGCGTGAGCAGGAATGTGATTCGGGTTTCCTGATCGGGACTGAGCCCTAGCCTGTGAATCCGGTCAATGCTCTGTAAATACTGGCCGGCATTGAATGAACGTTCCAAGTAGATAGCGTCGTGGCAGACCTGGTGGAGGCTCACGCCTTCGCTCATGGCGGCAGGATTGGCCAGAAGCACGCTGCAGTTGGGGTCTGTGCGAAAGCGGGCGAGCTCGCTTTCGCGTGTACGATCAGCCGTTGGATCTGCGAATTCGGACGGGATGCCGCCGTAAATGAGCGCTGGCTGATGCACGGCGAGCATCCGTTCCAGTGCTTTCAGGTTGCGTACGAAGTTACTCCATACGAGCGTCTTCCTCCCCTGTGCTGCGTTGTCTGCGATCATCTGGGCGAGTTGTTTGAACTTCGCTGGCGTCTCGTATTGGTTGTACTGCTGGAGGAGGCTCCACAGCGCACTGTCGGGTGGAACGTCCAAGGGGGGATGACGGAAACTTGGGTCGTCTTCCGCTCCAGATCCCGCGGCCAAAAGCTGGGGATTGGTGGCCGCTTCAAGCAGATAGATCACAATTTCGCCCATTTTTGCGAATGTCGCCCGCTCCGCCATATTGACCCGTAGGCTGCCGGCGTACCGGTCCCGCAGCGCCTCATATATCTGTCCCTGGAGTGGGTCGAGCTCCACTTCGACCACGCTCATTATCGGCTTTTGCAGGCCCAGTTCGCTCTTGCGTGTGCGGACAAACAACGGGGAGATGGCGGCAGCAATCTGTGCCCCTGAGTCGGGAGGAGGAGGGGTAGACAGGGCGTCCTGCGGCAATATTTTGCGGGCTTGTCCGGGCCACAGGTAATCCATCAGAGCCACCAAGTCCTGTGGGCTTTGAGGTGCTGGCGTACCCGTCAAGATGTCACGGCGTGCGGCGTGGAAAGCAATATTCAGGCATGCACTGCCAAATGCTCCATCCCAGCCGCGTTTCATCCGGTGGGCTTCGTCCAAAAGGACCAGCGTGGGCCTTTCATTCACCCAGCGAGACAACGCTTCGTAGCGGCTGCCAAGGCGGTGATAGTTCACGATGACTACTTCCGCACCGTGCGGAACAGATTCGACGAAGGGGGCCACCACCGGCTGCTCAGATTCTTCAAAGCACGCGGACACTTCAGTCTGCCAGGCGTCGAAAGCCGACAATGGCGCTACCACCAGCATTTGCTGCACCCTGCCGGCGGCCCGTTCGGCCTCGTAAACAGCGTATGCGACCGTGGTCTTGCCGGCACCGGGGACAGAAAAGTTTGCCCCGTTGGCGATTGAGAGTAGTTGTCCCAGGTCTCGGACCTGGAATGGGCGCAGTTCTCGGGTAAAGCGACCACCAGTTAGCCGCTCCTGGACTTCCGCTGCTCCCAAAGGCTCGGGATTGGCGAGTGAACCCTGCAGCAGCCTGCGTTGGGCATGAGTTTGCTCAATAAGTGCCCTCAGCTCGTCCTGCCAACTGATTCCTACGTTGTAGCGTGTGCAGGCTGCGCGGAGCCACGCCATCCGTGAAAGCAGACGCTCCAGTGGCAGGGTTATTTGCTGTCCCGGCCGTGGACCGTCAGAGCCCCACTCCCCTATGAGCTGAAGCCAAAATCCTTGGGCTACTTCTCCGATTCGGCTCGCCCGTACGGTTGGAGGCGAACCGACCAAATCGAGTCCAAGAGTGGGCTCAGGCACGCGTGTTCTCGAGATCTGCATCGCCAGGTAGGTCATCACCCTCAGTTTCGTTGGCGAAACCGGTAGACATGGAAAAGTTCGTGGCAGCCCTCTGATAATCCGCGACTGCTCTCAAGAAATCAGTTTGACTAAAACCGGGCCTCTTGTTCACCTCGGCGTAGGCGACTGTAGCGCTGTCCAGGGCTTTCGCTGCCTCCTTAAGGTGCACCATGGGTGCAGTAAGACGGTCAAGCCTGCGGGTGTCCCGCCTCTTATTCTCAATTGCGGTTGTCAAGGCTCCGTGCACACCTGAAACGACGACGTCGCGAGGCAAATTCACCATGGTGCCGTCTTCCTTCGGAACACTTATGTGTTCCGCCGGCTTGGTCTGAGCAAGCAACGTGTAAATTCCGGACAAACTGAATCCACTGTTCAGGGACTGATCGTCTGCCTCATCGCCAAGCAAGTCCAGTCCCTCCGGGACGCCCTCATCCTCGGAAGTAGCGACTTCCAATAGCGCATCAAGATGGGGAGCCAATATCGCGTCCTCTTCAAGGGCGGGCCCTACATAGTCGTCCAGAAGGACGGCGTCGACATCACGAAGGTTCCTGTATCCAATGTCTGCGATCATCCCGGCCAGCTGCGCATCCCTGATCCGTGCGGCTTGCTCGGGCTTGGTGTTCTTGAGCTTCTGGTAATCCTGATCAATTTCGAGCAGCGACTGCCGCTTGTCATCAAAGTAGAGGAGATTGAGTGCACCTCCGCTCATAGCCAGGACTTCGCGAATCAGGCTGAGAAGTCGGAGCTCTCCGTTGACGAGGTCCACCGCTTTTTTGATGTCCGCGCGGCTGTCGGTGAGCTCCGACTGCAGCGCGAGACCGATTTCCGCGGTGGTGTAGTTGCCACTATTTACGAGGTCCTCAATGAACAAAAGCTGGCTGGTGAAGCTATAGGGCTGCTTAACCTCCTGTTCCATCTGGAGACGGAGTTCGAGCTCCGTTATCTCCTTAGGCCCTGCATCTTCGGGGAGAACAACGACCTTGACGTACTTCTTGCGCAGTTCCCGCAGGGCCACAACGCGTGTGTTGGCATTGACCAACACGCCACCGGTGGTCAGGACACCGGCGTCGAGCTGGCCGTCATTTGCAATTGCATTTTTGATCCGCTCATAACCAGCCGTTTCCCGCAGGAGTCGAGCGATAATATCCTGAGCCTGCGTCCCGTAAGGATCCGACTCGACGAGGTCCTGCTCCGTCTGCGGGAGTGACTGCAGCTGAGCCTTGATACGGTGGCTGTCGCGGCTGAGGAGGACCACATCAACGTCGACGCTGGCAACCGGCAAAATCAGCTGCCCCGTCTTCCACCTAATAGATTCAGAGGTGCCGTTTCCGGCCTTCGATGCCGCGTCTGCTGATTGAACAGCGGCCTGAATCGCCTGCTTGCGTGCTTCGATTGTCATGGTGGTCGTCATTACCGCTCCTCAAGTGGATTACTGACCTCAATGGTGTCACTGGTGACTGACATTTCTGCCGCCAGCACAGCTAGCTCCTGGAGCGTGTGTTCCGTGTAGATCCGGCCACCGAAGGCGCGAACCAGTTTGTCGCTTTCGCTTCGGTCCGCCCAGCCGGTTCCCACCAAGACCAGGGCTGCGGGGAGGGCGAACGATTCCGGGAGACTAAGAAACGTCGCTGCCGTTTTGCGAGCCGTTCCGCCATCGCGGGCGATAGCAACCAACACCGCACAGACAGGTCTGCCGTCAGGACCTTTGGTGACCAGAGAGAGTTGCCCAGGTGCTTTTTTCCCGGATCTTACGGCTTGAGCAGCAAGAAATGCTCGCGGAACTGCTCCAGGACCTTCCACAGACCAGTAGGAAACCCCAGCTTCGTTAAGCGCAGTGAGGACATTGATTACTATTAGCCGGCTTATTTCTGTATTTGTTCTATTGCGGTGGGCACTCCAAGCGCTCCCCACATCCCGCTGCGCAAGGAGTGTCCCGTAGCTGACGCCGTCGCGGTATAGGGCGTCCACAGCCGACCAGCTGGTGGCGCCTTCCAACAGAAGTTCCAGAGGACGGGCGCCAACTGCTCCAGTCAGCTGAGGCTCTACTTGCCCCCTGACAATCTCATCGATGATGGCAAAGGCGCACCGGATTTGGCTGGATTGCCAGGGCCCGGTTGATTCGCCGGGAAGACTGGATCCCCTGGTACTGGCCCGGTCCCTGAGATCCCGCCAGCTTAGTCCTGTGACGAGGGCCAAGGCTTCAATCACGAGTGTGTTGCTTGCTTGGGCTGCCCCCACAGCCTGGGGGGTTATTCCGGATAAGGAGCCGGTGGGAGTCCGCCTCGCGACCTCCGCTAAAGCTTCCTGATAGCGGTGGGGCGCCACGATTGTTTCAGTTAAGACCAAGTCGGCGCTTGTATCTAAAGTACTGCGCAACACCTGCCTAGCCACGGCGCGAAGAGCTGCCTCGGCACCTGGAACAGCGGCGTCTGCAGCATGCACCAATGCGGTCAGCAATCGGTGTGTGATCCCCCCTGTCAGGGGGCGCTGTTCGGCAATCCAATTTAAGGCGTCTTGGAGGTTAGGAAGCGGCGTCGCTGCTACCAACAAAGCCTGTTGTTCTTGGGAGAGTGGAGTCGGTGACATGTGTTTTTATTTTGCCGATGGCACGACGATCTAGGTCTCGTATCCACAGGGGTTCATCGAACCTCAGCAAACCCCCATCCCCTTTGTCGGCCGTAGGCCATCCTGTTACGTTCTAGCCGATACTAGCGCGACAGCGTAGGGCAGATGCACTTTGAGGTGTTGCTGCTCTCAAGTGCCCAGCCAACACACTTTTCCGCTCTTCCTGCTTTGCATGCTGAGCTCAACCACACTCGGGATCCTGTGCGCGCAAACCCAACGGAAGACCAAGGTGTCAGAGGAGGTTGTTAGGGTGAGCCCAAGAGGCCATCCCCTCACGTAACCGCGAGGAATAGGAGCAACTGAATGCCACCTGCTGAATCTCATTTGCTCTCGCTGGAACTGATACCGCGAACTGTTTTTGGAGAGAATCTCCGCAACCGGCTGACGTGGTCACAGTGGGAGATGTGCAAGAAGTTCGCTAAGGAATCTTCAGCTGGCGTATGTAGTGTGTGTGGCGGAGTCGGCGCTAAGGGCCGTGTAGATTGCCACGAGCGTTGGGAGTGGATCGAGGACGGGGACCTCCATGTTCAACGACTCGTAGGGCTCGTTGCCCTGTGCCCGCGGTGTCACAGCGCGAAACACTTCGGCCGTGCACAGATGATGGGTTACGCCGACGATGCCATTGACCAGCTGATGAAAGTCAACGGTTGGTCAGTGGAAGAGCTGAATGACCACCTCATGGCCGCTAGAGATCAGTGGCTGGAGCGAAGCATCCATGAGTGGACGCTGGACTTCGCGTGGCTGTCGGCAACTCTTGGAATCGCACCCGGGCCGCCACAGGAGACGGAGTTCTCCGCACTGCGGTCCGCCCAACCACCTACCGAGGTTCCTGCTGCGGCGGTTTCAACCGCCGAACACCTCAAACAAGTAGAAGAGGAATTGGTTCATCTCCGGGAGCAGCTCAAGCAGGCCCGCTACCGAGTGAAGTACGCGGAGACCTGGAAGACCAAGATCACGGTCCCAGAGGCAGGGGAACAGAGCTTGGCACAAGCCGTTGCCGAAGCTAAAGAGACGACGAAGCTTGTGCGAAACCACAAAGCTCTCGCGGATCAACTAACCGAGCAGCTGAAGCGCGAAAGGAACGTGGCGAGGGCCGCGAAGCGGCTGGCCAAAAAGGCTGTACCCGGAAGGACTCGCGGTGAGATCGGATAAGCACCGGCCTCGTCTCCAATAGGCTCACGCCATGACTTCCATACTGACGGTGAATGCAAGAGCGGATCTCGGACTCCTTTCCGCCCGGTCTGCCTATCAAATGCGAACAGACCAGTTCGGTCGCTTTATCCGTGCCCACCATGCTCTGTTGGAGGAAGAACTCGCCTTAGCTGGTGTCATTTACGGGGAACTGGGCCCTGCACTGGTTCCATCCACCAAGCGACATGAGATGGCTCTCCTGTTCAACGTGGACCTCGTAGACGACCCCGGCTACGGCGAAGCCATTACACGAATGTTCCTCCCCCTCCTGGGTAAGGAAGCTACGCTCAGCGTGATGGTAGGAGATATCCTCCTGGCGCCTGTGGCAACGCGCGAACTGGCTCTCTACAGTGGGTTCGTTGGTAGCCCTTCTCTTGACTGGGGTCAGCAGTACATCTATTGCGTATATCTGAATAATCTGGCCGAAGTCCAGCGTGAAGCCCTTCACCAAGAGCTCTGCGCCTATCCCTCTTACCTCGGCTATGTCCCCACGACGTATGGGTCGGACTTTCGGGACCTTGCCGGATCCTTGCTGGGGACATCCTTCATCAAGAACAAGAGACGGATCATCGTGGACCACGGCGGCGACGAACCTATGGTCAGCAACTCGAACGAAACCGGCCTCCCGTTCGAAGAACACGGATTCAAAATAGTGAGCGTCAACAACGTACTTTTCGGGCCGCTCCTCAGCTACAAGATTCAGACGGAGCTAATTCCTCACTACAGAGAAGACGTGCTCGTCTCTCTCAACGCGATTTCAGACACGCCGCTCCCCCTTGAAGGGTTCGAAATCCTCATACCCGAAGCTAAATTCGGCTACCTCACCACAGCAAAGGGGAAAATACTAAAGATCGCCGGCATCCATGATCACTCGCGCGAAGAATTGGCCTCAGTCCTCCGCAACCACCTTGAGCATGACTACATCTACCGACTTCAACACAACCAGGATGAGACAGTGCAGTTCACTCTTGTCCTTGAACTGCCCCGCGACGGTGCACATCCCGTCAAAGTTGCCGTCGGACTCAAATACTTTCCTGAGAAGCAGGCCTTGAGCTTGGTTACATTGACGTAGCGGCAGGGCTGTTGTCCCAGTTCAATGGACTTTGGCCAACCTCATCCTCCGGTCTTTGCCCGCCGAGGTGCCACCCAACGATGTCCATTGCCCGCAGCGGAGTGATAGCCGGACCGGAAGCCAATGCCGCTATCTCGAGCCACTGGTCCATCTGGTCAACCAGATCATGACGGATTGCGGGCAGAAGCAACATCGAAAAGTCCTTCCAGCTGCGGTCTTTCGCGCGTGGAATTTTTCCGTTCCGCATGTAGCAGACGCGAATGTTCTCGTCATACAACGGAATCAGCTCCGGCCTCTTACGATGGAGAACCTTCGAGAGTTTGGTCAGGCTCACTTGGTTCGGCTTGTAGTCGTCAAGGATTCCGAAGAGGCGGGCCAAGGCCTCCAACGTGGGCTGCTTAGCATCGGCCAATGTGCCGCTCAGCGCCGGATCTGCAAGCCGCGCGTTCAGGACCGGAAGCAGCGCTTCCATGCTGTAGTAGGTGGCCACTGGCCTCTGGTGGGCATGCAGCAAAGACACCGCCAGCAGATCTGCACGCCCGACGTCAGATCCCGGATGGCCAGGATAAGCATCATAGGCAGGGTAGGCCCACAGCCCTCCTTCGTTAGCCAAATAGCGTGCGGCGAAGGCCAAAGCCCGCTTGAACTCGATCCGTTCCCCACCTACGTGCAAATACTGCGTCATGAAGGTCATCCTAGGCGAGTGCAGATTTGGCCCGTCGACGCGTGATCTCGTATTCCCCAGTCTTCGAAAGGCATCACCAGTACTGTCGATAGGGTGAGTAAAGTTCATCCTGTGCCTCTTCGTCTCGCTCCTTTCGCCCGCCCATCTATTCCGTCAGACCCTGCAGCAGCTCTCAAGCAAGTGCTGGATATCGGGGTGACTTGGGGTGACTCGTCCGAGTCGTTGCCCGCTCTACACACATCTGGCTCGCTGATGGACGTGGTTTAGTGGCCTCTGTCAACGAAACCGTGGGAGCAATCGTTCAAGCTCCCAGCTGGGATCAACGGGTTGCCCAGATCAGGCTAGTATCGCAGCGTCATGGAACAGCGGAGCATTCACGTATATTTGCTGAAGTCGCCCGCGAGGCATATGTTCCGCATCTGGCCCCAGATTTTGCGTACATCCATGAAGCACCTTTTTATGAAGCGCCGTATTTCCGTGAAGCGTATGCTGCGGCAGCCACAGCAACGAGCAGCTTTACAGTCGTTGACGAAACTACGCTTTCGACGACGATAACCGATGATCCTCGAACACTCCTGGTCTTCCGGACTATTCTCGGCCTGGCAAAAACGGAGTTCGCGCAGGCTACAGTTCTCGTGGCCGAAGCAACTAACGGGGGAGGTGTGTCTGCAGGCAAGATCGACTCCATGGAACGCAATGGAGCGCCCGCCACACCTGCTCAGGCAACGACTATTGCTAAGACGTTGACTCAAATCATGGACGGATCCTTGTTTGGTGATCCAGGAGGAGGACTGCGCTCCAAACAAGCCAAGATCGATACGGAAAACGGCTGGTCTTCTGCAAGCAACCTGGCGACAACCGGTGTGCCATACGCAGATTTCCTTCACCAGCGGCACTACGGGGGCGCATATCGACAGGTTCTGGATGCGACGTCAACTAAGCGCGGCAATCTCATCGAGGACGCCGTCGAGCAGCTCTTTCTAAGCGCTGGCGTCCCGTACCTACGCACTGGGGCACACGACCAAGCCGAAATAGCTCGGAGATTTGAACTTCAGGTACAACCCGCGCCGGATTTCGTGATTTTCGATGACTCGGGCAGCCTACGGGGAATCCTCGAATGCAAACTTGTGAACGACGGCGGAACCGCCCGAGACAAGGCCCTTCGTTTTGAGCGACTTCGAGGAGAATCAATTCGACTTGGCGGAATCCCCTTGTTTGCCGTCCTCAGCGGAATGGGGTGGACACGCGTCAATGACACTCTTGGTCCCGTGGTTCGTGACACTGAGGGGCGGGTTTTCACTCTTGCGACCCTCGACCAAATGCTCACCGTCGCTCCTCTTCCCACGCTGGTGAATACCCATGACAACGGCTGATACGGGAAATTAGTTCAAAACCATTCACCCTACGGTGCGACTTGCTGGAGAGCCGGGAGTCCCCTGCCGGCTGACGGCCAACGGCCCAGCGCTGCTACCGCACCAGGTGTCCCCACTTTTTTGGAAATGAGACCCCGTCCAGCGGGCCTCTCAAAACGATCAGTGTCGGACGTCCGCGATAGGGTCACACCATGTCCCTTACGAGCCACCTCAGCAGCAAGGAATCGCCGATCCGGCAATTCATCTACGAGAGTGCCCCGCAGCTCGCACTAGCTGGAACCCGAGGTCACCGGGGCCGCGCGGTGGCCTCGTCATTCGGCTTCGACGAGCTCATTACGTTAGAAGCTCGTCTCCCCATTCCCGAAGCGGTGAAGGACCGTCAGAGCCACGCCATCGTGGCAGGCATGGCTCTCGACTATCGCATTCGGATGGAGCTGCCCGGCTTCAACTTCGTGGACACGATGGCTCAAAGAGGGCTCGACCTTCTTGCTGCCGATCCGAGCGTCGTCCATAGGGGAAAGCACATCCACAAGGTGCTGGAGCAGGCCGTAGGCTTCGCTTATCTCACATGGAAGGAGCGGGACAGCCACCCGCTGAGCCTCGCCAGGGCGTCAGTTTATCTCGCTTGGTGCGAGAGTATCGCACGGATAGGGCCGCATGAGGCACTTTCAGGTGAACTGGGCCGACGGATCAAGCGAGCCAAAAACGCCGTCGACCTCATGATGAGCATCGACGACTCGCTGGTCGTCGATATCGCAGTCATGCGAGACGCGGTCGGGCCGCTCCTGGATGAGTGGAACCGCGGCATCGAGTCGGGCGACGACTACGTGCCCAACCCGCATTTCCTCGCAAGCGTGGCAGTAGGAGGGGCAGACGCTGATTGGGCTGTCGGTGACTTGCTCGTGGAACTAAAGACGCGGGAGGAGATCACTAGCCCCTGGATCAGGGACACGCTGTTCCAGCTGCTTGGCTATGCACTCCTCGACCTCGACGATTCACTGGGCATTCGCAGGCTCGGCATCCTGCTTCCCAGGCAGCCCTACTTCGCGGTCTGGACTCTCGACGAGCTCCTCGGCGAGGACGCGAGTGAGGCGCTCCCGATTCTCCGAGCGGATTTTGCCGTCCTGCTGACCGATAATGGGTAACTGCCGCTAGCCACGCCCGCCCTGACGGATGCAGGTTCGTCGAGGTCAGGGCGAGCTTTGGCTGGGTTGACGCGAACGTCCGTCGAAGTCCCCTGCACCGACCGCCTATTCTTAGAAATCAGTGGCGTCAGACGACACTTCCGGCTCATCGCCGGATTTCAATATCCTGGGGGAACAATTTCAAACGACCATCGCGAGCCAGGCTGGTACGCCGCAAGTCCTCGCAGTAATCTCGCTTATCACTGGTCGGGCGAGTCCTGGTCCAATCCCGTGCCCCGAAGTGAATTCGGCCCGAACGTGAGCATCACCATCGACCCGACAACTGGGGGTCCCGTCGCCGCCCCACGTCAGGCCGCGCAGAAACGGCTGGAGATGAGCCCTGGCGTCGGCTGCCTGCTGGCACTCATTGCTCTCGCCGTCATCATCGCTTTGATCACGTGGGTGTCCTCATCCTTCTCCCCGCAGAACAATCCACAGAAAACCGAGGAGAACGGACTGGCCACCTGCAAGGAACTGATCAGCAAACAGAAGAACGGCGGCGGCAACCAGACGGTGCAGGGAAGCGTCCTCGCCGGTGATCTATACAAGGCCACGATTGCTGATGCGGGGTTCTCCAAGGTCTATCGCTGGACATGCCGGCTTGAGTGGTCCGGCGGCCAGTGGACCACCGACATTCTCGAAAGCCACCAGATCCAGTAAGGCCAGGCGAAACTCCATCCTCCTTCCAGCGTCCCACATCCTTGGCTGTGGAACGGTCCTGGTGGGACAGTCCCCCGCTGTGCCGCGCTGACACGCTAGCGGGACTGATCGTTGACCCAACAACGGACCGTCTCCCGGTTCTTGTGGACCAGCACCCGCGGCACGTGGACACACAGGCTGTGAGCTTATGCAATCGACCTCCAGCCATAGGAGTATGAGGCATGACCATCATGGGGGGCGCCGCAAGGGATCTGGAACAGAAGCTTTCGCGTTGGGGAATCGCGCCGACGATTAGTCACGCAATTGGTCAGGTCGCATACGTTGCAAGGCGGAATCGTGCGGGCTGGATTCCTGACCCGATCGTCGGCATGGCCGAAGTGACATGGATAGCTGATCATTACCAAAAGCTTCTCCAGCACGCAGACTCTCAACAGACGGAAGAGCTTGCACTTACACTTTGCCGGCGGATATTCGGCGACTCGGAGGGGGTTCGCCTGTATTCGGCGGCCGTTGGAGCGTCACTCAGTCCGGGACGACTGGCGCAGGACGTGAACGACCTCCGCGCAAAAATTGATCATGCATTAACGCATTTCAACACCATCGACATGAACTTCGTCGGTGACAACGGGGTCTCCGTGCCAGCCGTGAAATTCGTGGGTTCGGTTGAGAAGTTAGAAGGCTTCATCCTCGGCGGCGGCGGAATGATGGGCTTCTTCGCGGATAGCCACAGCCACTGGGAAGACGAGACGCCTGCCGCACCCATCATTTATCCGCTGGCCAGTCTTGTCGGCTGTGCCATAAGTGTTCCCGCCAGCATTTACGTCCTAAAGGGACTGGATCGGCTTGAATTCTATGAACCGACCAAGGATTTTCATGCCAGTCTCGGCTTCAAGGACTTACTGCCTCCCTTGAAAATTGCTATCCTCTTTGACCACCTCCAAGAGGATCAACGACACGAGAGAGCGAATGATATTCAGCAGCTTATGTATCTGCTGAACAAGGGCCTCTCTCAGCGGGGAATGTAGACCCAAACGGTCTATTCGGGCCAAGAGGAACAGGCCTACCCTTCCAGGGTTCACTGTCCCACTTCCTTGGAAACGGGACCTCCCAGGACACTCCCCCGCCGGCCTAGAATCGCGCGGTGAGGATCGCGGTATGGCTCCATGTAGCTGCCTGCCCGGCGGGCTTGACGAGCTCCCGGCCATTGATGCGCACAGTGTTGACCCGAGTCGGTTCCGGAAGGGAGCAGGTGCTGGATGTTGCCCCTTAGGCCGGATTCACGCGCTGGGATGACGTCGGTTAGTCCAGCCTTGGATGATCAGCTGCAAAACTCGTGCGGTGACGAATAGGGCCATGCTCGTCAACACCAAGAGACCGGATACACCCAATCCCAACGAGCCGAAATATAAGCGGCCTAGGAGGTCACCACCCCGCACGAAATACTCCGCTGCTGTGGCCCCGATCCCGAGAATGAACATTCCGGCCAAGACAATCCAAAGAATGTTCATTCCGTGAAATAGTCTTCTGGCCCCCCGGTCCCCTGTTGTCATATCCACAGCTGTCCCCTTCCGTTGATGATGAGCATTGCCCCAGCGCAGATCGGACGGGATTCCCCTGACTGCCCGCCAGAGAACTGAGCGGCTGACGGCCTTGGGGGGAAGCCCTGCGCGGCAGCCGGCGGCGTACTGTTCGTGCAGGTCAGATATCAGCTCATCGCGCCGGCAGTTGGCAGCTTCTGACTGGACATACTTCGTGTAGATGTTTACCCACCACATAACCGCCTTGGCGCTCCAACAGGATGGGAGCTCTCCCGGCCCTGTCACGGCCGTACCGGCTTGAAGGATGGTGGAGCCACGATTCGCACGGGGGCGCCGGTCCTGGAAGCGGCTGCCAACGCACCTCTGCCATTGTTCGTAATGCTGTACAGGCGGCGGCGAGGCCGGCCCTGGCTTTCCGCGATCTCCGGGCTCTCCCAGTGCGATTTCAAAAGGCCCGCTTCCGTCATCCGAGCCAACGCCTTGTAGAGAGTGCCGTGGGCCGTCAGCTTTTTCCCCCCTTGAACCGACAGTGCACTTGCAACGGAAAAGCCGTACGCTTCACTGCCAGCCGCCCCCATGTCCTCAATGATCGACAAGATGCGTAGCTCTAACGGGAGGAGCGTCCCCGGCTTTCTTCGACCCATGACTAGAGAATAGGAAGATAGCTTCTTATAGTCAATGCTTGGCAACATCATGAGCCGACCTCCTGCTATCGGTCAGCACTCTTGACTGTTTCCGCCAGCAGGGCAGCTATTGATTTCGATGTCGAATCGTTGTGCAAATTGAGTGTCCATGCAACACCGGTTAGGACCTCTTTTGCGACCGACACTCTTGGGTGCGCGCCGTCGAAGAGCGCCAACACCACTCGATTCCTGTAGAGCGTCCACAGCACATCTGCGTGTTCGTCGCAGGTGGGTGTCATCGTTGGAGTCACCAGCTGGGCAAGAACAACTTTGGCGAACGGATCGTGGTGCGGTGCGGACGCAACTGTTCTCTCCCCGCAGCCCGCAAGTGGGCATTGTTCTGCAGAACTCATCTTCATGCTCCTTCTCTGTAGTTCGTTATCTTCTACAGTTCCGTCCCTGCGGGCTGTTAAGTGGGACGGAGGCTATTTCTGCGTAGGCGCGCTCATCTCTAACGCACGGAGTTCCGATCAGGGTGTCCCAGTTCCTTAGATCTGGGATGTCCTTTCACGCTGATGACTACTCAGAAGGCTTCATCAAAGGAATCCGGCCCCTACCTGGATTCTGCCTTGCAGCCGTCTTTCGTTAGGAATTTTCACGAGGTTATTTTGCTACGCCGCGAGAGTCTTACCTAGGACGCAGCCTTAAGCCCTCTCGCGATACTCAGCTCGGCACTTGTCGTAATAGTCATCATCGAGTGATGCTAGGAAATGGACGGCGTCGCCGGACCATACGTGGCTTGCCGCGTTGCTGTGCTTCCACGCGTACTTCGCCTCGTCCTTCAGGTTTTCTTTCCAGCACACGGCTTGATAGTCGTAGCTATTCAAGGGACGCCCTTCACGTCGGTCGTTGACCCTTACCAGTAGCTCTTTCATGTTGTAGGGGTGAGTCTTGTTGGGGTCGGTCTTCCGCACCACAACTTGCCCGTCTCCCGTCGGGGAGATGGCTACGACAAGGTCCGCACTCGTCATTTTCTTCACGGACTGCATGTTGATGTCGTAGATCGTGGCAACGCGCGACATTTCGCTGCCCGCCGCCTCCGCTTCGTCCATGTAACCTCGCAGCGCTTCGATGAACTGCCGCACTTCGGTAACCATGGTTGCGTTGCTGTCCGTGCGCATGAACCTCACGGCGTCCGCCGGCGCTGTCGCTCCAAGCGGCAGGAGCTGCCATGTCATGGAATCAGCGAGATCCTTGTTGAACTTGGCCAGCATGAAGTCCCGGTAGTTAAGGACATTTTGTTGCAGGAATGGGTAGATGATCGCCCCCAGGCCTTGGGCGTTGTAGAGATGAATGGCGCGATCCCGGTACTCCGAGAGGGCCTTCACGTTTGCTACTACGGCAGGACCATCAATGTGGGCGGGCCAGAGATTTTGCGCGGAGACTCTTCCAAGGCAGTCGTCGAGGGTGAGCGATCGGTACTGATCGCCTCGGTTCTTGGGGTAGAAGATAGTTTTACGGTTCTTCCGCAAGGTTGCCTTCAGCGCGAGTTCCCAGGCGTTCACCACAAGCATCACGGTGACCTCATCCCTGTAGGTCATACGCGGCTTGTTGTAGACCTCGACTGCACCCAATATTGCAGACAGCGAGTTATCCACCAACCGCCTCATGGATACATACGGCGCGCCCATTCGATCTACCTCCAGCATTCGACGCTGGATGAGATCCTGCGCGGTGATTGTCCTCCACCTCGGGACACTGTTCCCCACAGGCTACCTGCGCCTAGGGTGCGAAGGAGGAGAACTCAACGTGTCGATCCCTGGCAACATGGTCGGGCGGCCATCGTCCCACTTCCTTGGTTCTGTGGACACCTCGGGTGGAAAACTCCCCCGCAGAACGGATGACACTGGGCCAATGAGCTCGGCGTAATCTTCGTGTCTCACAAGTTGTACCAAAAGCCGCGTCGCAGTGATCGCGTACGAAACGAACTTATGCAACGCTCTGAACGATGGCTTGGGACTCCTGCGCTGGCTTGCCTGTTCGCGGCCCGAGGGCCCTGGTGAGGGTGGAAATGCTCACGCTGAGAGTCTCCGCGATCTCCTGCAGTTTCTTTCCCTGCCGCCTCAGGTCTCTGGCCGCCGCAAGTTTCGTCGCCGTCATCGCCGGCGGACGGCCCCCAAGTCGTCCCCTGGCTTTCGCGGCGGCTAACCCAGCCCTCGTGCGCTCGGACAACCGGGAGCGTTCGTACTCCGCCAGCGACGCGAACATGTCGAAGATCAGTTTCCCGTGTGCACTGGTCGTGTCCAGCCAGGGTTCAGCCAGCGACCGGAAGCCTATCCCCCGCTGCCCGAGTACTGTCACGATGTCGGACAGGTCCGCGGTGCTGCGCCCCAGCCTGGTCAGGTCGGTAACCACCAGGATGTTGCCCGGTTGAAGGTGTTCCAGACAGTCCTGCCAGCGCGCCCGTGCCTGCGTCGCACCTGAGGCATGCTCCATGAAGACTTTGATGGCACCAGCACCCACAAGCGCATCGACCTGCGCATCCAGGGCCTGGCCCCGCGTGCTGACTCGGGCGTAGCCAATCACATTCCGGCTCACATGGCCGCCTTTCAATCCTCGGGCGACGCATGATCGAAAAACACGTCAAAAACCCTCTTTCCCGTGTTCAAACCAGCTTTGATACCGGCAACGGGTGTCAGTTTCAGAAGTCGTCTGCACGGATGTCAGGAGTCCTCTGCACAAGCTGACCATCGAAAGTTGACGAGTCAGCTCCGGGTCTTCTCGCAGGTGGATCATTGCAACCAACCTGCTGGTTCGCACATCGTCAGGCAACGGGCAAGTAATTGGGTCTAGTTACTCAGTCGCTGTTTTTGTGGTTGCTTTGTATCGTTTCCATTTGAAGGCCCACGGTTCCCCCAAATCGGCGGGCCTTCGCCATACCCTGGATTGCCCGCCCGGGGCTGAAATCGTTGAGGACTCTTCCACGGACGTATTCCCATGAGGGGGAAGTTTAACGGCCCCGCCACCCGTTCGATACTTGGGCCTCTGCTAGTGATCCTTGGCATGATTCCTGCTGCGACGCAGCCAAATCAGAGGAAGCGGTCGCAGTGGTCGGGGTGCCGGGATCATACTGGTGGCATGAGCGATCGCGCGGATTTTCTGGACTGGGTAAGGACTACGCTGCACGATGCGGAACTGGCTATCCATAATGGTGACTCCGGTCCGCGCAGGGCGGTCTGGTCTCGTAACGATCCCGTGAGTGTTCTGGGCGCGTGGCGCAATGCCTCCGGACAGCAGGAATTGGACGCCTTGTTCACCGGCCTCGCCAGCCAGTTTTCCGACTGCACCTCGTACAGGTTTGAATTACTGGCCTATGACGTAGTGGGCGATATGGCCTTCACGGCGGGACTGGAACATACCTCGGCCTCAGTCGACGGGGAGCCGCGTAGCTACGTCCTGCGAGCCACTCAGATCTACCGCCGCGAGGACGGTGCATGGAAAGTCGCCCACCGTCACGGCGACACGGTGACCGGCTGAGGGCGGCGAGAAACACACTGGTCGAGTTCTCTAACGCGGCAGGTACTTTCGCCGGCGGAGCTATTGTGGCCCCGTCTCGTGGACCCGCCAGCCATCGATTGGCGTGTAGACCGCCAGAACAGAACCCTCACCAAAGGCAACACTTGACGCGTGTGCATGCCGCAAAACAGCTGAGGTGCACCGCAACCCCCGCAGGGCATCCTTAGCCCTGGCCAGAGCGTCACCAAAGCTGCCGCAATCGATACGAGAACGGCCAGAAGTCTGGTCGCTCACGTATTCAAGGAAGTACGCCATGCGCGGAGCATCGCACACCCATCAAGGGCTGGTACAGGGCCGTATGTCACTGTGGCTGGAGTTATCCCGCCACAAAGACGACCATCACACCACCGACCCGGAAACAGCGACGGCCGGCAGTGAGGACATGGATGGCGGGGACGCAGCCGCTATCCAGAACGATAACCGGCTCACTACCGCAGACCGCATGGACCTGATCGCCTATCAGGTCATCCCCGAAGAAGTTGACTAGGACACAGAGCATCCCAACGGCAAGCCCTAGAACCAGAGGAAAACGCTCTGGCCCCCTGGACGGGTGGTCGCGTGTCGGGCAACTATTACGGCGCACTCCTGTTTGCGTCTGAGTTCTCGCTAACGAAGGATTCCGAGAAAGCGGCGAATCGAGAACCCGGGGCTGATCGCTTATCGGAGGGGATCGACGTCCTGCCGCCGAATTTGGCTTGTGAGTTGCAGCGGTAAATGGCGTAGTTTTCGTAGCGGTAAATGGCGTGCAGGGCCTACCGCTTATCGCGCCTGGCGGCGCTGACGAGTCGGCGTCACTGGCGTCGTTCTCATGGAGCATGTCAGACTAATCGTCCGGAGCCGGTTGGGCGCGAATGATCCTGAAGCGATTGAGTCATTCGAGTGGGCGGTCGTGCACAAGTGGTTTGGATGGACCGAGATGTGCGGCGAGTACTCTCGTGGTGCCTGCGAATCAGGACGATCTCGGCAGATGTTGTCCTGATTCATGACCATCCACCAGCTTGCCATCGATAACTTGCGGGGCGGTAAGGTGCGGCCCTCCCAGCGGAGCCGCAAGCGGGCAGGCTAAGGGCCTGCGTGTCCGCATGTCCCGTCTAGTTTGTGACCGAAGATGGCCGGACTCGTCGGATCGGTGAAACCGTCGGTGACAGCGATTATTGAGCGCAGTGTGCTTTGCTCCGAGTGGTTCCCATACCCGGGTGTGACGCCTGGCGGGTCGGCGACGTCTCCGAGCGGATGGTTGGCGAAGGCGTTGGCGTTGGCGCAGTCGTAGGATTCCACGAGAGGGTGAATCGTTGCTGTCGCCGTCGGTGCGAACCCTAGAGTTCCAACAAAAACGAGGACGGAAACCGCGAGGGATTTCCTGGTCAGAGTCATGTGCATTCCTCCTTAATTGTGGAAGCGCGAAGTGCGCTCCGAGCACAATTAAGCTCGCACTCACTCAACAATGCAATGGCCGCGGGTGGCCCCGGTATAGCCATGCCGGTGGCGAATTCCAGCTGTCAGGCGCACACCATCGAACGGACGCGGGAATAGCACGACCGTAGGCTTTGCAGCGGCGGAGCCAGGGAAGCACCCCGAACCAGAACCTGTGGACAGATGTCAGGTGTCATCGCCCATGCGTCCTCTTCAGATGTACAAAGACTCCGGTTCACCAGAAGCTGCTGCGCAAATATCGCCGCAGGCCGGCCCCGCAGAAGTCGCTTGCAGTGAATGTCAGAAGTCGTCTGCACTGCGATTGTGTGTCCGTAAGCGCCCTCAACGGGACAGCTCGTCGCAGGGGGCTCCCGTGCTGTCCCGGAGCGGGGCATGCTGATTCCCCGTTGACCGGGTGGGGCTGGCAGGACAGGCTGTGAGGACATCAAACCGTCATCGTCAGGCAAGCAGGGACTCGATGGATAAGACGCTTTGCAAGCGCTTGCGTTAATTGTTGAAATCGGCCTAGCATGAACGCATGACAGCTAGTGTGGAATCCGTCGCGGAGATGGCTGGAGTCTCTGTATCGACAGTCTCTCGTGCCCTGCGTTCCGTCCCTGGCGTGTCAGCCGCGACCCGCAAGCGCGTGCAGAATGCCGCCCGGCAACTGGGCTATTCGGCGTCTCCCGCTGCTTCGCGGCTTGCGACGGGCCGGACGCACGCTGTGGGCATTGTGGTGCCGGTCCTGGCGAAGTGGTTTTTCGGTAAGGTCATCGGTGAAGCAGCGCAGACCCTCCGGGAAGCCGGGTTTGACGTGCTCCTTTTTGAGCTGGCCACCCTTGCGCAGCGGGAGCGGTTCTTCGGTGGTGCGCACCTGCATGGCCGGACTGACGGGGTCATCATCATGGCGCTGCAGCCCACGAAGGACGAGTTGGAATCGCTCACTTCCCAGGGTCAGGCAGTGGCATTGCTGGGTGCGGAAGCACAGGGCATCGGATCGGTATCCGTGGACAACGTCGGGGCCGGGCGGGCTGCCGTGAGGCATCTGCTAAATCTCGGCCACGAACGGATCGCGTTCATCGGTATCCGTGATGAGGAAGGCAGCAACCTCGGCGGTGTACCTCCCTTGCAACGGCTCATGGGCTATAGGGAGGCACTGGCCGAAGTCGGAATGCCCCGGGACAGCAAGCTTGAACAGTTTGATGAGAACAGTGTCGCCGGGGGTGCCGCTGCCATGTCGCGGCTGCTTGTAGCGGAACAGGTCCCGACAGCGGCTTTTGTCGCCTCCGATGAGATGGCCTTCGGTGTTCTCAAAGTCCTCCGCAAAGCAGGTTTGGACGTTCCACGGGATTTCTCCGTGCTGGGGTTCGACAATCACGAGCTCTGTGACGTCGTGGACCTGACAACGATGGACCACGAAGTAGCCGAACAAGGACAGGACGCCGCCCGGATCCTCCTGGACATCCTGAATGGACGGCCCCCTGCCGCCCTCGTGCGTCCGGCTCGCCTGGTTGTGCGGGAGACCACCGCACCTCCCCGTGCCCTGCGCTCAACTACCAGCGCCCCAAATTCTCCTCATTCCGCCGGACACTCCGGCGCCCCCTGAAAGGAAACTTCATGCAATACCGCAAACTCGGCACCAGCGGCATGTACGTCAGCGCCATAGCACTGGGCAACTGGGCTACGCATGGCGAAACCGTGGACCAGGACCTCGCCACGGAATGCGTCCGCAAGGCGCTGGATCTGGGCATCACCACTTTCGACACCGCGGACGCTTATGCAGGCACCAAGGCCGAATCCATGCTCGGCGAAGCCCTGAAGGGAGTCCGCCGCGAAGGCGTGGAGATCATGACCAAGGCGTTCTTCCCCACGGGACCGGGCAAGAATGACCGCGGCCTGTCCCGCAAGCACGTCATGGAATCCGTCAACGGTTCGCTGAGGCGTCTGCAGACGGACTACGTGGACGTTTACCAGGCTCACCGGTACGACTACGAGACCCCGCTGGAGGAAACCATGGGGGCCTTCGCGGACATCGTCCATGCCGGTAAAGCCCACTACATCGGCGTGTCCGAATGGACCGTGGAAGAGATCCGCGCCGGCGCAGCGCTGGCGGCCGAACTGGGCATCCGGTTGGTGTCGAGCCAACCGCAGTACAACATGCTGTGGCGCGTGATCGAGCCCGAGGTAGTGCCCGTCTGCGAAGAACTCGGGATCACCCAGGTGTGCTGGTCACCGCTGGCCCAAGGCGTGTTGAGCGGCAAATACGGTGCTTCCACGGTTCCTGCCGGCAGCCGTTTCAGCGACGATGACGGCGGACTGAAGACCGAGCACAAGTTCATGCAGCCGGAGGTTCTGGAACGTGTGGAGAAGCTCAAGCCGATCGCCGAAGATCTCGGCGTGCCGTTAGCCACCCTGGCCGTGGCCTGGGTGTTGGCTAACCCGAACGTTTCCGCAGCGATTGTCGGCGCCAGCCGCCCCGAACAGCTCGACGACACAGTCAAAGCTGCCGAGCTGGTTCTAGAGCGCGAAACGCTTGAACTGATCGACGATACCCTTGGCGACGTCGTGGAGCGCGACCCTGCGAAGGTTGAATCTTTCCCGGAGCGGGTTTAGGCCGGGACCGCCACAACCCATGATCACCGAACTCCTGGCCCTCCGGGAAACGATCTCCCGGCTTTACGCACAGGCCACCGAACCTGAACCGGAGTCCTGCCCTGAAGACGAGATCTGCCGATACCTATAATCCGTGGTGGCTCGCAAACCAGTGGGGCCAAATATTACCGTCCGACCGGGGCCAAAAATACTTGACACAATCAGGCGAGGTGCGCTGGACGTAGCGGCACAGCTCGTCTACCTCCTCGTCGGAGGCATCATTCGTGGCTAACGGGAAAGTAGTTTCTCACCGTCTGGGCGTAGCTCCCCAGCGGGCGACACATGCCGTACAGAGTTTGGCGCGTGATGCCGAGTTCGGCACAAAGGTCGCTGACTTTCGTATCGGGCTGGCCCATTGATGCCAGGGCGAGACGAAGTTTCGCGGGGGTCATCTTGTAGGGGCGTCCGCCATTGCGGCCACGTGCCCGTGCCGAGGCCAGTCCGGCGAGGGTGCGTTCGGAGATGAGTTCACGTTCGAATTCGGCTAAGGCAGCGAAGATACCGAAGACGAGCTTTCCGGAGGCGGTGGTGGTGTCGATGGCGGCACCCTGCCCGGTGAGTACTTTGAGTCCGATCCCGCGTTCGGTCAGGTCATGGACGATGTTGACCAGGTGCCTTAAGTCCCGGCCCAGCCGGTCAAGCTTCCAGACAACGAGAGTGTCGCCGTCGCGCATCGCCTTGAGGCATGCGCTCAGCTCGGGTCTATCGTCCTTTTTCCCGGAGGCCTTGTCGTCGTAGAGTGAAGCCTGATCGATGCCGGCGGCCAGGAGTGCATCGCGCTGCAGGTCCGTCGTCTGGGAGCCGTCCGCTTTCGAGACGCGCATATATCCGACCAGCATCAGCATCTCCCTAGTTACTTATACGTTCGTTTAAGTGACTTCGCTCGCGAAGCTCGGGACCATCCACTCGGATGTCATTTTACCCGTCACTTATTTTATGTGCCGTAGACGGCCGGCCGGGTAGTTTGTGTGACAGGTATTCGGCTGGGATCCCGAGGTCGACCATTCTCTGATTCAGAGTATCCAGCGTGGCTGTATCGGTCCGGCCGTGGGTCGCGAAACTGAAGAGCGCCTGGGCTGTTTCGGGGTTATGGCGTGCGTCTTCGAGAGCCCGGTCCAGCGCTTCTTTGACCAACTCAAGGCCGCTAAGTTTTGCCGCGGTCTTCGGCTGGGGTCGCGTTTCCGGATCGACAAGCCGCTCAGGTTCCGGGAGGAAGAGATCCGAGGAGGTTCCGTAGCCCGGTAGGGTGCCTTCCTGCAACGCCTGGATGACGCGTGCTGCGCCGGTCAATAGGCTGCCCTGTTTGTTCCGCGGCAACTCTTCCAGCGCCTGCCATTTAGCGAGTCCTCCGCGAGCAGGCTCCCCGCATGCATCCCACATCGACTCGATAGCTGTCTTGCGTGCTCCCCACAAGGACAGCGGACAGCTCAGTTCATCGATGATGGTTCGCAGTAGCCGGAACCAGATGCCGGCGTGCACGGTGCGGCGCGGCAGCGCGACGGAGCCATCGTTTATTGCTTGCCCTGTCCTGCGGTCCATTTCCCGGACCGCTTCGCTTGCCGGGCGCGGCAGGGGGTCCTCTGTCTGCCAGACGAAATACTCGCCTGGGACGCCGGCGCAGTATTCCAACAGACAGCCGTGGTCAGGGCAGCTGAGCAGCAGGGGAAGCTGCCACAGCAGATTCAGCCCTTCTCTGGCAGGGTCGTCCAGGCACTGGGGGCAGGCCCGTGGATAGGGAATCTTGGGAATCCAGGGCCGCCAGCCCGGCACTATCCGCGGCGGGCGGACGCCGGGTTTCAGGAAAATGGAGAACTCATTGACGTACGTGTTGAATGCGGCCTCTTCAGGCTCGAGAGTGTCCAGCAGCCAAGGAATCCAGCCGGCCATGTTCATGCGGCTCAGGGTCTCGGACGGAACCCCTGTCCGCAGGCTCAGTTCCGTGAGCAATTCCCTGGGAGGGTCGAGGTCCAGGTCTGGTGGGCTCGTTCCGTTTCCGACGGCCGTCGATGTGAGGAGGTTCCTGGCATTCATGGAGTAACAGGCGGCGATACGGCCGAGCCAGGAGGTCATGGCTTCGCCGCGTATCGGTTCCGGGTGCAGCGGCCACCGGTCCGGCGGCCTCATGTTAGTTCGCGTTCGAACTGCCGGCGGCGCTCGGTCGGGCCCTGGTACGCGGCCAGGGACAAGGTGCGGTGATTGATCGCTTCCTCCCCGCTGTCGACGGCGACAACGGCGGCTTCAGTCAATAGCAATGTCAGTTCCCCGATAGTTCCTTCGCTGCGGGCGAGCAGATAGCGTGCCATATCGGCGGTGGCGATGGTCGAGGGGTTGCGCAGCGGAAAGGATGATCCAAAGCTGGCGAGCAGCGACAGGGCGGCGTCACCTTCCTGCCAGAGGGGTAGGACGACGGGTTCGAAGCGGTTTTCAAGCTGGTCATCTGATCGGATAGCCAGATATGCCTCACGGGTTCCGACCCCGACGAGAGGTACACGCAGTTCATTGCCCAGAAACCGCAAGAGGTTCAGGAATTCGCGCCTGGTACTGTCCCGTCCGGCGAGGACATTGTGCAGCTCGTCAATGACAAGCATCCTCACACCAACTTTGCGCAGCACAGATAGCGCGAGCACCTCCAGGTCCGCCAGCCGCTGACGGGGCAGCAGTGGCGCGCCCATTGCAGCGAGCAAGGCGGTGTAGAACCGGCTCACCGACGGCTCGGACGGCATCTGCACAATCAGCACTGGGATGGTTTCGCGGTCCGAGCCCGACTCGGCCGGATGACGGCGCCTGAACTTTTCGATGATCATGGATTTGCCATTGTTGGTCGGACCGATCAGCAGGAGGTTGGGCATCCGCTGCTTAGCAGGCCATTCATAGAAGGTCTCCAGTCGTGCCAGCGCATCCACCGCCCGCGGATATCCGATCCACCGGTCGGCCCGGATCCGTTGGATCCTTTCGGCGCCCGGCAGTCGGGCCAGGACCTGCGCGGACGGCTGCAGATGCCCAAGGTCAGGAACCGGATAGTCATCCACAGCTACCACTCCTCTATGTCCTCAAACGGCACAGCCATCGCCGAATCATCCGCGTCAGGGAGCATGCCGGGCGGCTCCGGCACCGCCGCAGCCGACGGGACCTTGAGATGCCCGCGGCGTTCGTTTTCGCGACGCGTTTTTCGCGTGTTCTTCTGGGCGGTGAGGGCAATGTCGCGCATCTGCCCGATCATGCGGAACAGGTCTTGTTCATCAACCTGGGCACGGCCGTGCCGGCGCAGCCGCTCCATTGCCTGGCGGTGCTCCCATAAAGTGACGGCCGGACGGGAAAGCGTGCGGTAAGGGACCTCAACATAAGCTCCGCCTGCAGGTTCCAACACCCAGATCCGGCTAATGTCCCGCGGGTCACGACGAATGATGAACTTTCCCAGCTGCCCGCGCCGGGCAATCCAAGGCTTCAGCGTGTTCGAGAAATAGTGCACGTGGTCAATAACGAACCCGGTCCGGGTAAGCGTGCGTCGGATAACCGGCAGGAAATCGATCAGAAAGGCTGTCGGGTTCGTGACCACGCGCGGGATTGCTGTCCCTGCTACGCCTTCGGCCCACCGCATGGCCGGCGTCTGGTGCAGGCCGCTGTGGATGCCGCCGTGATAGCGGGCAACTGCCAGCGTCAGCCACTTCTCCAGTTCCCGCAGCGTCAACGCCGCCATCTTCTCTGCGTCATACGAGCCCCGTTGGACCGGGTTGGAGAACGTTGTTCCCGGAAGCTCATGGACCATTGTCATCGCCGTGCCAATCACCCGCTCCACCACTCCCCCGTAGTGTGGACGGCCATGAGGCCTGAAATTGAGTCTGATGCCATGCTGCTCGCAGCCGCGCTTCAGCGCCTCACTTTTGAACTCCGCCGCGTTGTCCACGTACAACTGCTGGGGTTTTCCGCTCATTGGCCAGTCTGCCTGGACCCCGAGACTCTCCAACGAGGGGCGCTTGTCACTGCAGGTGTGCGCCAGGCACAAGCCCACCGAGACTGCCGAAGGAGGCTCCAAAGTGACCACCATCCCGACCAAACAACGACTAAACACATCAATCGCCACGGTCAGGTACGGGCGGCCAATCAGTGACCTGTCCCGTTCGTCAACGATCATCACGTCCACCACGGTGTGATCGACCTGCACCTGCCCCAGCGGAGCGGAGATTTCCGGGACGGCGCCACCGGCAGCCTGCAACGGGCGGGCACCCTCGGCGCCTTCCCTGCTTCGGGCAACCATCAACGGGTGCAGTCTCTCTACCCTGCGGGCCACCGTATTTCTCGCGGGTGCCGGCAAACCTCGCGCGCTGCACTCCCGCACAATGTCGCGGTGCACGGCCGCCAAACTGGGTTTTTGCTTCTTCAGGTAAGCCTTGCGGATCGTTTCGCGGATCATTGTCTCCGCCGACTCCGGCAAGCGACCGACCCCGCGTCCGCCTGTGGACCTGCCGGGCGCCAGATCCGTCAGCAGGCCGGAGCCCTGTCGGTACCTGTCGATCAAGACGTATACCTGCCGCCGCGATAGACCCAGCAGCTCCCCCGCAGCGTCAGCAGCAACGTGGGTGACGGCAGTCCTAGCTACCAGCGGGCCTATGACTTCAGCCTGTCGGCGTAGGCGCTCCCACGCTTCATCGGGCATGCTCAGCACGCCCTGCTCGAGGATCGGCGGCTCCTCGGCCGTCATAGGTGCCCACGTCCATGAAGATGCATCCTGGCCATGGTTGAGGTTAGTGCAGGGGTCTTCGGAAGAAAATACCTTGGGTGCAGAGGACTTCGGACAAGCCAATATCAACAGCCGGCTGCACCGGAGTATTGATCCCCTATGAGCCAGTGCAGACGACTTCGGAAACTGACATTCCGGAGGCATACCGAAGGTGCGTCAGAAACGGTCGTTTGTGACCATATGAACGTCCCTGCCATCCGACTGCTTTTGAACGTCCGGACTTTCGGTAACTGAGTAAGCTTCCGGGTCGACGGACGACATCGTCATCGAACACAGGCCACGGCCCGCACTTTCCGAGATATGGATCAAGGAGAAGAATGGAGCAACGACCATGAGCGAGAGCCTGGATTATCTGACCAGCCGCGAGGTCGAGGCGATAAATCTGGAGGAAATATGAGCGACTTGAGGCACCTGCCGGTTGGCACCCGTGTCCGGGTGGGCTTCGCGCTGATCTACGAAAAGGTGCCTGGCGGCATGTGGCGCAGCCGCAGGCGCAAGGCCTTGCATAACTGGATCACTGACGAGCAGTTGGTTGAAGTGCTCGTCGGGAAGGGCAAGGGGGCCGGGAAGACCTGACCCCCTACGAGCGACTCCGACATGGCCGAAACACAGGTGCAAAGCCAAGCCTTATGGTCCTTAAATTTGCCCCTCCCGCTGAAAGGGTCGTTTTTGGCCATGGCCAGGACGCGTTCGGCGGGCTAGGAGCAACGAGTTTCATAGACCCGGATGCCGTGGCGCAGTAGCCTTTCGTTCATGGCTGGCCAAATGAACAAACGCACTGCGGGAGCCTTACTGATTGCCGCGGGCACAGTCTGGATCATCAAAGCCATGGTCATTATTACGACGGGTCAGCAGCCGGACCTGCTCTTTCAAGCGGGCTTGATAATCTGCGCGCTAGCTCTATGCTTGCTTCTTTCCGGGATCCCAAGATCCCGGAAGCCTGTTGTAATAGTGGGGGCGATTGCTGCCGGCGCTAGCTTCGCCGCCACCGTTGCCGCGGGGGTGATGGAAATTGTCCCTGGCGCCCCGATTTCACGTGGTGATGAATTCGTCTTCCCGTACTCGGCTCTGGTGCTGCTTGGCGGAGTCGGAGTATTCATCGGAATGCTTGCCCTTGGATTGGCCTACTGCAACCCAGGCAGGCCATTTAGAAGGACCATGATCCCGTTATTCGCGGCCCTAGTGCCTGTACCGGCGGCTGTAACCGGGTTCATCCACGCAGAGCTTCCGATTCTTCTGATCGGACTTTCTTGGGCCACTGCCGGAGCGGCAGTTGCCGTTCGAGGAACCGAGAGCCTAGCCAGCACGGAGAGCGGTTTAGGCTGATCCGGTGGAAGACAAAGAATCACAACTGAACACGCTCATGCCCGGCTGGCGCGACGGCAGGACCCGCGGCCGCCCGCCCCGATCCCCCAACATCCGCCGCTGTTGAACGACGGCAAGTCCCTGAGCTGCACCCTCGCGTCCGGTCAGCGAACCTCAAGAGCCGGTCACTGACAACTGGACCCCGCGTGAGTAGCGTGGGGCCATGGGACTCATCTACGACGACCCCAAGCTGCCGGCGCTGACCCTCACGCGCATCGCCGCCGAGGAATCCGAAGGTCCCACAGAACTGACAGGACGCATGCACGCCTTCCCAGACGACCTGGTCCAGCGCAACGGAGCCTGACTGCTTGGCGTTGTTGGCTGGCGGCGCTGAAAGAGGCCGGTACCGCACTAGTACCACACCCACACTAGACCAGTACTAAATCGGGTCCCTTGTCTCGACACCGGTTCACATGAGGACCCGGCACCACATTGAAAGCGAGCAACTTCCATGGGGCCCACCAAACCAAACACCACTTCGGTGCGCCACTGTTACTGACACCACACTGATACCGCACAATGCCAGTGCGACACCAACACCACATCGGTACCACACTAATACCAGTGGAATGTCGGTGCTGCATCAACACCGCACTAGTACGACACCAGCACCACACTAATATCGGTACCACACCAGTACTGACACCACACTGATACCGCACAATGCCAGTGCGACACCAACACCACATCGGTACCACACTAATACCAGTGGAATGTCGGTGCTGCATCAACACCGCACTAGTACGACACCAGCACCACACTAATATCGGTACCACACCAGTACTGACACCACACTGATACCGCACAATGCCAGTGCGACACCAACACCACATCGGTACCACACTAATACCAGTGGAATGTCGGTGCTGCATCAGCACCGCACTAGTACGACACCAGCACCACACTAATATCGGTACCACACCAGTACTGACACCACACTGATACCGCACAATGCCAGTGCGACACCAACACCACATCGGTACCACACTAATACCAGTGGAATGTCGGTGCTGCATCAGCACCGCACTAGTACGACACCAGCACCACAACAATATCGGTACCACACCAGTACTGACCCCACACTAATACCGAACAATGCCAGTGCGACACCAAGACCACATCGGTACCACACTAATACCAAGTCGAGTTCCCGAGGCCACCCCTGCTCTTGGGCGGGGGAGGTGGCGGAGGCGCGACAGGGTCAGGGCTCAGGCCCCAGTGCGGGACCAACATTATGCCAACACCACATCAGTACCGCACTGGTACTACTACCACTTGGTCTCCAAAGCCCCCGGTACGGAGTGGCAGCAAGAACCACCCCGGGGCGCAGAGAGTCGGCAACGGGGGAGTGGACTCTCCTAATCAGACGAACCAGACCCGTATTTCTCTTCGAGAATCGGCCAGACCAACCGTTCGAGGACCTTCTGCTGGCTGATTTCCTCGATGAGGGCAGCGTTCCTCAGTAGATCCAGTTGTGAAGCGCTGGCCCGGAAGTTGATTCCGCCAACTTTGGGTTCGCGGTTGCGGACCTTCCACTCGGCCATGGCCGGAGCTAGGGCAGCCTTGACCTTCGCTGCGGAATTGCGCGCAGGTTCCTTCTGGGCAGCTTTGACTACCGGTGAAGCTTTGGGCGCCGGCTCAGGCGAAAGCTCAGTCTCCATAGCAGCAGGGGACTCGATCGCATCAGAAAGGTCGTTCAGCGGCGGAACCGCCGTGAGGGGCTTCTCAGCCATGGCCGCGAAGGCTTCGATGGCTTTCTCCGTCTGAACGTCCGTCCGGCTTCGTTTCGTTACTGCCATGCCAGGACCTCCGCCGTGAGCAGCTGGATTTCTGCCTTCGCTTTAGAGTCTTTCATTTCGACCACACCTAGGCCCTCGGACAGGCTGGACTGGTAGGCCTTACGTTCGTGAAGTCGCGTCGTGGCGACCCGAAGCTCAGGATAATCGGAGAGGTATGAATGGGCATCGTTCACCGAATCGGAGAAGACGTTCGTTGGTACCCGGTTCAGGACGGCCAATGCCTTCAGTTCCGGGTTGAAGTCCTTCGCCTGGTTGATGGTTACAACCAGCCCCTGAGTGGCATCCAAGTCCGGCTGAGTCGGCTGAATGGGCACCAGGATCATGTCGGCCGCGGTCATAGCGGTGCGCATTTCGGAACTGTCCTTACCGGGCGCATCCACGATGACAACGTCGTACTTCTTGTCCAAGTCCATGACGACCGCGCGCAGGTTGCCTGTCTGCTGGACAGTCGTGATGGGGGAGTGGCCCCCATCCACGCGGTCTTTGGCCCAATTGCTTGAAGTGAAAACAGTCGGGTCGGCCTCGACAATAATGACGTCTTTCCCGAGCGCGGTGAACTCCACTGCAATATTCGTGGCGACGGTGGATTTCCCCACACCGCCTTTCTGATGGGCTACGAGAATGATCATGGCAGGTACCGTCCTAGTATGGTGTCGGTGTGGTACCACTCTGGAGCCGTAAGGCCGCCAAACTGGTATGGACATGTAAGCAGTTGCCGTTGCCCGAACCGGGGGAGTGGCCCTTGCCGAGAGACGAAAAGTGCCATTACCGCGGGGAAACACCGGCAGTGAAGGTACCCAGAAATGAGACCGTCCCTGATAGGCCGGTCCCCGCAATCCAGCGGGCGCCTCCGCTGCTTTAGCTTCGAAGGTCGTGCGATTACGCGAGCCTTCTACTTTCACCATGATTCCGGAAAGGAGCACGGGAAACACGAAGGCGCGCCGGTCACTTGTACAGCGTCTGGGCGCCACACCGCAGCGAGGGAGTGAAAATATGGATTATCCGGGCCGTGAAAACGCCATATCGGAGAGCGACCAGTCATCAGGTGGGCCCTCGAACATTTCCCAGGGATAGTCTTCACCGGGGGAGAGTAGCTCCGCGACGGTATTGACGTTCTTGGACAACCACTCCTTCCAGAGGATCCGCTCGATTCGATACCTTTCCAGCTGGGCAGCCACGACTTCGAGCACACCGAAGTGCTCCGCTAGTTCTCTCAACGAAGTACTGTGCACAACGGACCACGCGCGGTCCTTTCTCCTTGTGATCAGCTTCCAGGCGGCCAAAACCTCCAGAGCCTCTGTTACCGCAGTGCGGGAAAGCTTTGTGGCATAGACCAACTCCATTGTCGGCAGGGGAGTGGCCGCCTGTTCCAAGGCCTCGTAAACGAAGGCCGCCGGCAAGCCCAATTCCCTGAATACCGGCCGTAGGGCATGAATCTTCCCTTTCCGCCAAGACAAATCTTCCGCTGCTGCCTTCACATCTTCGGGAATGGTCAGCATGTACAGATCCCCCTTGGTTCCACGACCCTGCTCCACCAGGGTCACCAGCGGGTCATTCTCAGATCTAAGGGCTCTAAGGTGTGACCCGACCGTTGTGTGATCAAGGCCGGTGGCCACAGCCAGGGACCGATCTCCAAACTCAACGAACCGAGACGCTGTCATATGGGCCGCCTCCCCCAGGGCCCTTAGAACCATTCGCCTGGCCAATCCTGTGCGGGACTCTTTGTAGCTGTGCTCTTTCAAGCGAAGGGCGTTGCGCCAAGTTCGGATGTAGCGGTGCTCGGTTTCAGGGTTCGAGGAGATCAGATTCCCCTTAGCCCCCAGGGGCTGTGTATTTGGCTGGCTTGTGGGGGATATACGTACGCTGTTATTTCCTTCCTTAGATCCTTGGTTTTTGCGCAAATACGCGATGGCACTGTCCCAGTCGCGTTTTAGAGACGGAAGCCGGTGCCTGGCTGCGTACCTGGCGTAGAACGAGGCCAGCCCTGGCCATACGCCCTGCAGGATTCGCCGTTCGACGTCGGCCAATTTCATGCCGGCGGCTGCCGCCCCGGTGATGATCGCTTGCCGCGCGTCAGAATCTGTGGCGTAGCGGTTGGCGTCGTAGAGACCCGTCAGGGCCATCTGCTGCATCGCACGGGACATGCGGCGTGAAAGGTGGGGTGACGGGGGTGCCTCTGCGGTATCCGGGGCGAAGGACTCTTCGAGGCGGACGGCCCGGACTGCGGCAATCTCTCGAGCCAGGTCGGCATTCATGGCGGCCCAGATCGTCGGACTATTTGGCCGGCGGGCTACGTCGTATGCCGTGGACAGGCTCATGGCGAGCTCCTGGTGGCCGCCTCGTTTGTGCGGGGAACCGGGGGTGCGCATGCAGCCGTGAAGAAGGTTCTGGTGCGGGGTTTTGTCCAAGCTGCGGTGTCGGTTGCCCAGGGCTTCGACCAGATCACGCGCTTCGGAGAAGGTGACGCGCTGTTCGAGAGGGACGTAAACGTGACGGCCACCGTTGGGGGAATAGTCCTCAATCCAGCGGGCCCCGCAGGAGTGCAACCAGGTCTGGAGCGCCCGGACATCTGCCTCAACCCAGTCGACACCGGCGACTGAAGAGTCGAAGTCAAGGAAGATCGCGGTGCATGTGCCGTCTTTGCCGAAGATTCGAACGGCAGCAGGAAGCGTCGGAAGAGCCTCCGTCAGAGACCGCTCGTGCTTGAGCGGGTAAGTCTTACCGGCGTCGCGGGAGAGCCGGACACGGGGCTGTCCAGCAAGGAGTGGGGTCAGTGCAGCCCACACTTGTGCGGGTTCGTTTTCCGGTTGCGACACGCCAGAACTCAACGATTCTGGCAGCGCATAGGCGCGCTGATGTACGATGGCTTTGTTCCTGTCAGAGGGAATGACAAAGGGCCAGTCCTGGCAGACTGGTTTCATAGCAATAAGAAGGAAGGCCTGTGAGGGTCAACCGTTCGACTTACGATCTGAGCGCCGGGAAGCAATCCAGAATGTAAGTCTCAATCTTCGTTGAAGGCCCGCCTAGTGCGGGCCTTCTTCTATTTATGAGGCCATACGGATAGGTAATTCCTCCTGGTGATGGAAGTGGTCCCGCATCGCTAAGTCTTCTTGGAGTGACCTCGCCAGAGCGGACGAGACGTAGTCGGAAACGCTCATGCCCTTTGCAGCGGCAACTTGCGCCACGTCTTCCGCCGTCTTTTCCTGCACGCGGAAGCCAATGTATTTGCGAAGTCCCTTGCTGGGTCGCCCGCGTCCACGATTGATTACTGCACTCATTGTTTCGTCCTTTGAATCTCGTCCAGCCGATCTGGGAAGCTGGCCTGGTTCATCGTTAGTGCTTCCACCGGTAAGCCCGTAATTTTGTTTACTGGATTTCCGGTTGATTCGAAGTTAGCACCAGAGCCGGAGGCATCCGGGTATTTGTTTACAGCTAACACTGGCGTGTCGCATTCGCCAGACTTACCGGGACATGCCGATCGACGCAGTACCCACTGCATCAAGGTCCTCCTCACTTGGCTTTGCCGAATCTAGCCAGCAGTGGCGGGGACCAAGTTCAGTCGGCGGGCTGTCACCCCGACCTTGACCCCTGGACACGGTAATGACTTGGCACGGTCAGCGGGCAGGGCCCATGATTTCGGCGAACACTAGTCCAGAGGCACCAGACCCTGCCCGAGATATTGGGAGGCTTTTCAGCTAACGCTAACGCGCGCATGCATTTGGTTGGCCAGCGCGTTCTTTGTCGTTCGTTGAGCGTGCCTGGAACATTGCGGAACTTGTCACATTCCCATGACGTGATAGCCACCATCGACGTGGATAATCTCGCCGGTTGTTGCGGGAAACCAGTCAGACAGCAGCGCAACCACAGCCTTGGCCACAGGCTTCAGATCAGTTCTATCCCAGCCCAGGGGTGCGCGGTTCTCCCAAACTCCTTCTGTACTCTCTATGCCGTCGATGGCTGCCACCGTGAAGTTGTCCAAAGGGCCGCACGCCACGAGGTTGGTTCGGATCTGCCGTGAGCCGAGGTGGTAGGCGAGATACCTGTTGGTGGATTCGTAGGTAGCCTTGGCAACGCCCGCCCAGCCGTAAATGGGCCATACCGGCGTGCCATCTAGGGTGACGCCCACAATGCTTGCCCCATCGCTAAGGACGGGGAGACAAGCCTTAGTGACCGCTTGGAGGGACACACCGGATACTTGAAGACTTGTCGCTAGGTCGTCCCATTCTGCGGTCATGAACCCAGAGCCAACAGCCTCGGGCTTACTGGCCGATATGCAGTGAATGACGCCGTCCAGTTTGTCTGCATGTTCCAGAATCTTGCTTTGGAGCGAGTCAAGATCGTCTTGGCTCGTAGCGTCCAGTTCGAGGACGGGACCGGGCGAGGGGAGCCGCTGAACGATTTTTTCAGTGATTTTCAAGCGGCGTCCGAATCCTGTGAAGATCAGGGATGCGCCCTCGCGTTGAGCAAGTTCCGCAACGGCGTATGCGATGCTGCGCTCCGTGAAGATGCCGGTAACGAGGATCGTCTTTCCATCCAGGATTCGCATTTATTCTCCTTTGCCGGCTGGTACGAGGCTCATCATGAGGTAGCGGCTATGGCCCGCTGTGGAACCGATCGGCGCTACCGCAACGGCAAACTCCTGCCATAGTTCGGCCGTGGTTCGGAGCCTCACACTTGTGGAGGATTCCGGTCCGACACGTCCGGCAGCAGCCTCTGCGAGATGATGCTCGATGCCGAACTTGTCGTCAGGGTGCGCAAGTGCCGCCAGGTTCCCCTCAAAATCCGGCTGAAGTCCAAAGTCAGCCCATCTGTTGGATGTTCGGAACGTCGCTTCCTGTTGCATGTCGATGGCAGCAAAGGCCCGATCGGCCGCCAGCGCGAACAGGGCTTCAGTTACCAGACCAGCCGAGACGGGAGAGAGCCCCGGTGTGATTACTTTCGTGGGCGAGTCCACTTCACGGCTGAAACCGCGCAGCATGATCGCCTCGGGATAATCGGGATCGTCGTAGGCTCTGGCCGACATGGCAATCTGCTTCTTACCCGGGTTAGGGCTTCCGGAGCCGTAGACGATCTCGTAGGAGAGCAGGTGCCTGCTGCGGTTGTTGACGGAGATGCCGCTGTCAATGACCAACTTGATCGTGTCCCTGTCCTTTGTGGAGATGAGTTTGGCCAACCATTCACCAGCTGGGCCGCGCTTGCTTTCGACAGTGGCAGGGTCTATCCCGTAGATATCAAAAAGGTTGGCGTCCCAAAGCGAGGAATCTTCGCCCACGTTTTTTCCGGTCTGCTTGTGGACCCGCCACTGCCATGTCCCCAGGAGAGGCGCATGGGGGACGGGATGGCCGGGGTGGTCGAAGATTCCGTAGGCACCCACAATTTGCTTACCGTCCGGGGATACGACGGGTTTGGCGACCACAGAAAATTCAGAAGCACCATAGCGGACGATGCCATCGAATGCCTGCCCGGACGAGAGTGCCGTCCGCAGTTTGTCGAGCAGAACGGTTCTGGTCCGTTCGTCCAGCCAATTCCTGGGGCTGATGCCCGGATGATTGTCGGCGCCGACAGCCAGGAGAGACACTCCGTCCTGTGTTGTATCCAGGACGACCCAGCGCCCCTTTGCATCGATCTCTTGCTTAGACACTGAAGGCCTTTCGTTCGTGCTGGCATGGGGTTTCTTTTGCTGACGGCGTTAACGGCTCACCAAAGAGCGAGCTGAGAGGAACGCCCAAGTGGATCCGCCCGTCAATGGATCTCAAAATTCCAGCCGCTTCGAGCTTGGAAATTTCATGAGTAACGACGGAGAGACAGATTTCTAGCCCCTCAGCGATTTCCTCTGGACGCTGCGGAACTCGAAGGAGGTTCAACGCGCGGAGAATCCGGAGAGCAGGAGTAGAAGCGGCGGCGCATACGGCACTAAGTGCATCAGGGTGCATGACTTTAAGCCCTAACAAATCGAGGGTTGGAAGCCAGCACACCACTGTCCAGCAGCACACTTGAGGTATGGGAAATAAAGGCCCAAGATCTCTTCGGGCCACTTTGGACCCTACCTGTAGAGTGCAAAGGTGGGCAAGTTTATCGTTGAGTCGCCAGTCGCATTTGTAGTCGGAGCATCCCGGGGGATTGGCAAGGCAACTGCCAGTCGATTTCTGGAAGAAGGCTACGTTGTAGCCGGCACACACCGGGGAAGCGGTGTCGGAGACGGTGTCCACGGAATCGAATGCGACGTTACCGATGCCGCATCTATGAAGGCAGCGTTCAAGGAAATAGCGGCCACCTTCGGCAGACTCGACACAGTCGTCTATAACGCCGGGGTGGCTCGTCAAGATCTTCTCATCCGAATGAGGAATGAAGACCTGCGGTCAGTTATGGAAACGAATCTGTTCGGCGCCTTCACCAGTGTCCAAGAATCCTTGAAATACATGGGCCGAGCTCGAAGTGGATCCATAGTGCTTATCTCCTCTGAGTCATCTCGGACCGGAATCCCTGGCTCCGCCCACTACACAGCGTCTAAGGCTGCCCTCGACGGCCTGGTGCGTTCTGCGATGTGGGAGGCTGGCCCTCGTGGCATCCGAATCAATGTGGTTGCCCCTGGCCCCACCCAGACCGACATGCTGGCCAAGATCGAAGACGCTGATTTAGAGCGGCTGATAGACAGTTCGCCGCTACGGCGGATAGCCGAGCCTGACGAGATTGCAGACGCGATCTTCAAGATCAGCACTCTGACGTACCTGACGGGCGCTCTCATCCCGGTCACAGGCGGCGAAGGCTTGGGCTACTAGCCTTCCAGAGGACGTTGCCCAGGCGCCGACTTCAAAAGGTCAATCCCAAGGAAGTCGTAGAGCGCCTTTGCCATCAGGTTGTACTTGTCCTTGTTGACTTGCCACCGGGTTGACCTGCCTACGCGCTCACCGCGCGGCGGATCCCCGATCAGGATGCCGAGGTCTTCAAGCTGATCGAGGTTTCTGCCCACAAGGCTGGTGTCCAGGGACAACTCCTTGATAAGGGTCGCCCGCAAAGTCGGCCCCTGGGTGTAGAGATATCCAACGATGGCCAATCGCGCCGGCGTGCTGATAACCCTCTGAGCCAGAAGGAGATCCTCTGACCAGTTCTCCTCTGGAAGGGCATATTTAGGCACGTTCCCCATTTTGCCCCCAAACAGCGTCATTTTCATATTTGGTCCGCCTTCATCAGCTCTGACATTCCTCTTATAAGCGTGTTTAATAAGCTCGTTAGTTCATTTAATGCACTCATCGTGTTACATTTTAGGCAATGATGAAGGCATTAAGCGAGTTCTCCCGCCCTGCTGAGCGTGGTTATCGCCGAGGGCGGGCTGACTCCTGGGACAGGAAACCTCTGAGGAGTGAGAACTTGTGACCGTCCGTCGCGTGCTGGCTGGGACATCGGTCTCGGTGCTTCTGACCTTTGGTCTTGTCACTGTCGTCCTTGACGACAGTGACACGGCCCATGCAGCTTCGGCGTGTAGCGCTCCTGCCGGTGTCGGCGCTGGACCCGCCCTTGTCGGGGGAGTGTCCGGCTTTGATGCTGAACAGTTGAAGAACGCACAGGCGATCATGAACGCGGCCAAGGACTTCGGTTTGCCTGTCGCTGCCCAACTGATTGGGATTCAGGCTGCGGTTAGTGAGTCCAATTTGCGTGCCATCGACTACGGTGACGGCGCTGGACCTGATTCACGCGGCCTGTTCCAGCAGCGTGCCAACGGTGCCTGGGGCTCCTACGAGGACCGGATGGACGCCACCATCTCGGCGACCAACTTCTTCAAGGCGCTCCAGCGCGTGGAGGGCTGGGAAGCCCTGGAACCAACCATTGCGATCCATCGCGTGCAGCGGAATGCTGATCCGAACCATTACACCCGGTTCCGCGCCCAAGCCACGGAGGTCTTCAAAGCCTTGGGTGGGGAGGCTGGCACAGCTATTGATCCTTCGGGCATTTGCCCGGCAGGGGGCAATGAAATTATCGGGGACCTCGCTGGCGAATGGGTAAAACCGATGACCGATGCCATCAATACCAGCGGTTACGGGCCCCGCCCGGCGCCGTCGGGCACGGCCGGGGGAGTGCTGGCTAACTTCCACTACGGCATCGACTTTGCACACCCCGGAGGCCCCGGGACGATCGTGGCTATCACGGACATGAAAATCATCAAGGTCCGCCACCTGGACGGTCTCTTCGGCACCGGCGTGACCGGCCAGACCGTGGATGGGAAGCTCACCATCGGCATGTACCACATGGAGGCCGGCTCGGTCCGGGTCAAAGAGGGCGACACTGTCGCCGCCGGAACTCCGCTCGGAACCGAGGGCGCGACAGGCAACGTCACGGGCAGGCACCTGCACATGGAGTTCTTCGCCGGGACGCTACCCAATCCCATGGTTCCGGTCAATCCCACCATCGACCCGACACCGATCCTGAAAGAGAAAGGCATTCTCTGATGCGCAGGAAACCCGCCATCACGGCAGCACTGGCAGCAGCACTCTGCCTGAGTGCCTGCGCTACAGGCCCCGGCAACAAACCGGCAGCCCAGTCCACACCCACCGCCAGCATCGGGCAGAACAGCCCCGGCCGCGACGAGGGCCACGACCACGGCGCGGAAGAACACTACGGTGTCCCGGACGTGACCTGGGATCCTGCAGCCGAGACTGCAGTCAAAGACACAGCCAGCACGGTGATGGGCCTGTTCGCCCGCCCCGACGTCCCCGAAGCGGCCTGGTACTCCCAGCTCGCCCCCTACCTGGCACCGGAGTACGCAGAAGATGCGAAGTACATCGACCCGGCCCGCGTGCCGATCCGGAGCGTCACTGACGGCCCGGCAATCACCAGGGAGGCCGGTAACCCGCTGACCGCCACCGCAACGTTCTCAACCGATGCAGGTAATTGGCAGATCCTCCTGCACCGTTCCGGGCAACAGCAGCCCTGGCTGGTGACAGCTATTTCCCCTCACAACCCGGCCTGAGACCACACCTCCCAAACACGATCGATCCCGAAACGAGCGAGAGGAACCAATCTGATGAGCACTAACTGGCAGGGGAGCGAACGGAAAACCCGCGCACCCATCAGCCTTACTGAGCCGCCGCCCGACGAACCAGCAGCAACCTCGGCGGTCATCCACGCCGTACCGGACGTCCAGACGCCAGCTGAGCCACAGCCCCGGCAGCCAGGGACGGACCAGAGTGATGCTCCGCTGGTCAGTGGCCGCCGGAGCGCAGCAGTCCTGCGCAAGGAGAACGTGAACGACCAGCTGCCGCCTGTTACCGGCTGGCAGGCGTTCCTCCGCGCGGTGAGCTTTGGCCTGATCAGTCCGAAGGTCGGCCCAACCGAGCTCGCCCGCCGGGCGGACCTGTCCGCGATCCAGCGCGTGTACTCACGACCGATGCAGATCATGGTCGCCCAACCTCTTGGGGGCGTTGGAAAAACGATGTGCAGCGTTGGTTTGGGCTCGACGTTCGGGATTCATTCCGGCCAGCAGACGCTGGTTTGGGATAACAACGAGATGATGGGCACCGCCGGGGTCCGGACCAACGCGAACGATTCCACCCGGACTGTCTGGGACCTGCTCAACGTCCTGGAATCCTTCGAGACGGTCACAGCCCGCAAGGGCGAGCTCTCCTATTACACGCGCCACCAGGGGAACAACCAGTTCTCCGTCCTGGTCGCAGACGAGGACGCAGACCGGATGAAGTCCATCGGCGCCGACGAGTTCAACCGCATCCACACAGTCGTCAGCCGCTTCTACGACACCATCATTGTGGACACCGGTAACAACACCCGCTCCGCGAACTGGCTGGCCTCCATCGAAGTCACTGACCAGCTCGTGATCCCCACGACGTTAAAGCGCAACGCCGTTGTATCAGCGCTGCGGATGATCGAACAGCTTGAATCCATGTCCGAGCGGACCGGCAACCCGCACTACAAGGACCTGGTGACCAACGCGGTCGTCCTGGTTACACACGGTGGGGGAGCGCGGGTCTCCTCCGCCGAGCAGGCAGAGCTTCGGGAGAACCTCGCTTCCGCGGTGCGGGTCCTGATCGATATCCCCTACGACGGGGCACTGGATACCGGCTCGATCATCGACTGGCAGCTCGTTGGAGACCCGGCCCGACGCGCTTTCGAGCGTGCATCGGCCGAAATCGCCGCGGGGCTCCTGTCCACCGACCATAAGCGCACCTCGATGACCAAGACCACCAACTGATAGGACCAACAGCCATGTTCAACACCCTCCGCAACGAAATCATCATCCGCACCGCGATCGAGAACCCATTGGACGGAGTGACGCCCAAGCTCGACGTCTTCGGCGTGAAGTTTGAAGGAGCCACCCAACTGATCCTTGCGGGCATCTGGGCCCTCGCCCTTGTGCTCGTCGCTGCCAAGTTCCTCTGGAACATCGCCAAATGGGGCCTTGCCAAGGACCGTGGTCACTCGGACGACATCTCGGAAGGCGCCGCGGGAGCCAAGAAGAGCGGCATCGCCTTCGGCGCCCTGGCTGGTGCCAGTGTCATCCTCGGCGGCATCCTCTTCTTGGCAAGCACTGCGGGGGCCTGACCCATGCGGAAGCACTGGAAAGCATTCACAGCGGTCGGGGTAGTAGTCCTGGTGATCGCCGTTGCCGCTATCCTCATCAACCGCCCGGCACCCGCCGCCCCTTCACAGGATCCCAGTCCACTCCAAGCCACTGGAAAGTTTGGGTTCCCAGTATCCGACGTCAAGATCGGTGACGGCGGCACGAAGAAGGCAAGCGACGACAAGACCCCCACCGGCTACAGCGGCACCTGCGAATCCGCCGCCCAGGCCGCCGCCAACTACACCCGCCTGATCAAGGATGTGCACCTCACGACCTGGGCGCAGCAAAAGAAAACCCTCATGGAGGTATCCCAGCCCGGCCGATGGGTCGAAAAGGTCACCTTCGAGGGGAATCTCTTAACTGATGCTAAGGATCTTCCCGCGAGTGCGTTCGATGGTGGCTGGTATACCCGCACTGATGTGGCTGCTGGTGGCATGTACCGGGTCGCGAGCTGTGAGGAAAAGAAGCGGGCCGTCGTTCAGGTCTTCACTGGCGGAATAGGCGCCAGTGCAAGCGAGGAGCCCAGTAGCTTTTTTCAGACGGTCACGTTCGAGCTGGTCTGGGGCGGTGACTGGAAGATCTCCGACGCCGGCACCGTCCCGGTCGGTCAGGATTTCGGTGGCCGCGTAAAGGATGGTGGCCCGATGAGCGTAGGGACGAACATGGATGCGGAGTCGGCTCCGGTCCTTCGGGATGACCTCGTCAACGCCTTCTTCAAGAACAAGAGCAGAGAGGGATGGGTCGAGTATGCAAACGCTAAGCGCTAGCAGGACGATCCGCCTTATCGCAGTTCTGCTTGCTATGTTCATTGCCGCGGGCGTGGGGTTCGCCGGCCCTGCCCAGGCGGCAGATGATGTGAGCACGACGGACAAGCTGAACGCGGATCAGCTCAAGCGTCTCGCCGGGTTACCGGAGGCCCAACGCAGCCAGATCCGCGATCGGCTCAATCAGGAACTGGCCAAGACAGCCTGTGGTGACCTCGCCTTTTTCACAGCTATGGGCGGCAATGGCTGTGAAGCGGCCGCAGCCAAGGCGTTCGGGTCGTTCCTGACCACCCCGGAGAAGGCATTGGACTACGACGGCAGCGACACCGCTGCGTTCTGCTCAAGCCTGTCCACTGTGGGCGCACCGACGACGGCGACCGCTTGGTGCGTGCAAGGTGCGGTGTGGAAGAAGTTTGCTCCGGTGGCTGGTGCTGTGCTTCGTGGTGCATTGTCCGTGACTCCCGGCGGTCAGGCTGTGTTGGGCACGGTGGATACGGTGGCGTTCATCGCGAACGCGAAGGATGGGTTTGATAGGTTCGCGAACACCGTCAAGGACGAAGGCGTAAAAGCGACCAACGAGGTCCTGAAGAACCTGTTGAAGGTCTCGTCGTTTGAGATTGATGATGCGTTCCGCAGCATCTGGGCGGCTTTTTCCGCGATCGGGATCATGATCATGGGTCTGATGTATTTCAAGCTGTGGAAGGACGTCTCGAACGAGGAAATCGACTTGGACTCCGCGAGGCAGTCCTTGCTCTGGTTCGGGCCGTTGTCGATAATCCTGGTGCTTTTCGGCCCCGCCCTGGGGTACGTGGTGAACGGGTGGATGAGCCAGCTGACCGAGTCCGTGACCTTCTGGACCTCCAGCCGTGTGACCGATTTCGGAGTGGCCATCTCCCGGTTCGCCTCGTACGAGTCCAGCGGCGCCTTCGGCCCCTTGGCTGCTGTCCTGTTGTTCGGTCTGTTGTTCATTGCGGCCTGGGCGATGCTTGGCTTGTTGGCGCTGCAGCCACTGGCCCTGTACCTGCTGGGTCTTGGCATCGCCCTGATGATCGGCTACATGATCCACCCGAAGTACCGGGAGCGTGTGGGCAAAGTGGGATCCCTATGGATCGGTATTGCCCTGTCCAAGCCGCTGCTCTTGCTGATCATGGGCGCCGTTTTCAGCTACATCGCCTCCCGCCCGGCTTTTACCGGTGAGGGCGTTGACGATGGCATGGTGAACGCCACCTCGGTGTTCCTGGCCGCTGCCGCTATGACGGTCATGGCTTTCGCGTTGCCGTTGCTGTTCAAGTACGTCCCGATCCTGCCCGCATCTTCCACCAGCCTGGGTGAGGGCCGGCGGTCCGTGGCGGGGGCCGCCATGGTCGCCGGCGCCGGGGCAGCGATCTCCTCTGCCATCAGACGACGCCGGGCCGCTCAGGTTCAGTCCGACACTCCTGGCAGCCCCGGCAAGGGTTACAGCGGCGCTGATTCCGGTGGGGGTCCGTCGGGGATGGGCACATCCGGCCCCGGACAAGGAACGCCGGGGTCTGGGACTCCGGGGCGGCGAAGCACGTCCTCGAGAGTTCCAAATGATCGGGGGTCCCGCAGCGGACAGGCGCCGGTGCCGCAGGAGTCTCGGACTATCGGGGAGTTGCAGAAAGCCGAGCACGCCGGGAGTGGGGGAGCCCGGGCCGCCCAGGCCGTGCGGACCGGTGCCATGTCGATGGGCCGCGGGTCTGCGAAGGTCGCCGCCGGCGGCGCGACGGCCTTCCTGTTGGCGGGCCGGGAAGCGGCACGTCAGGCCGCGTTGCGGGGGCAGCGGTCGGCGAGGTCGATGGCACCGGACACCGACCACATCAGTGGCCGGTAAGAGACGTAGAGGCAGGGGAGTAGGTAGTCATGGGGAGAATGGTTGTCGTCGGCGGCGAGGTTCAGAGCCGTGGTCTGTTCGGGGGAAACCGGACGGTTCCGGAGTGGATCGGCCTGTCCGCGGCCGTCGGTCTGGCCCTGCTGGTCGTTCTGGCGGGCGGCAGCAACATCGTCAGCCTGATCGTTGCCGCAGCGCTGGTCCTGGTTGGTTTCATCCTGACTACCCCCAACAAGTTCTCCGGGCACCGTTCCCTGGGCGCCCTCCTCGTGGAGGCCCGGCACAAAAAGCTCCGGCACCGGACCGGATCTCTGGTCTATGTGCCGGTTAAGAACCGTCCGCACACCCGGATGGTCAAGGCCGGGAAGAAGGACGCGGCCCGCGCCGACTCGCACGGCATGATCGAGGTTCCCCTCCGGCACAAGCACAATGCGCCGTTGATGGTGGGCACGGTCCGCCACTTCACGGTGGACACCCCGGAAGGGCCGCTGGTCATCTTCCGCCACCAGGGCAAAGTCACGAAACCCTACTACACGGCCACCATGGAAATCATGGGCTCGTCCTCCGCGATCCGTGAGGAATACCGGAAGGAATCCGGGCACGTGGCCCGCGGCCAGTACCTCGCCCGGCTGGCCCGCCGACAATCGCTCGTGACCCACGTGCAGTCCCTGGCACGTGCCGTGCCCATGGACTCGGCCGACCACCTGCTCTGGGTGAAAAGGCGGGTGGCCAAAGATGTCCCCGGGATCCTGCTGGAGTCCTACGGGGCGCTTTGTGAAACGGTGCGCTCCCGCTCCGAACAGCACCGGACCTACGAAACGTTCCGGATCCCGAACTCCCCCGCCCTCTTCCGCCGCGCCGATGCCCTCGGCGGCGGCGACGAAGGCATCGGTCAGGCGATCCACCAGGAAATCCGCTCAGCGATGTCCCAGGCCACGATGATGGGATCAATCCTCGACTTCCGGCCCCTTGGCCCCCAAGCAATGGCTGCACTGCTCCGGCACCTTCAGGACCCGGACTTCGACATCGACGACTATGACGGCGCTGACCTGATGGACTGCTGGCAGCACCTGGACGGCGCATCCTCGCCCCTGTCGCTGGTCGTAAACGGGCACTGGCACATCCGCACCGGCTACGTGCCGGCCTCAGCCTTCAGTCCCCAGGCCATCCCGGTTGAGGCCCTCGAAGCGGTGATCAGCGGGATCCAGCCAGCCGTGGTGCATTCGGTGTCCATGGTCATGGAGCTCCAGGACGCCCGCAGCGCCCGGGCCAAAGCCCGCAGCCACGCGGCGATGGACCGGGCCAAAGAGAAGCAAGTCGCCAAGTCAGGCGTCGTCACCGACGGGTCCGAAGAAGTGCTGCTCGGCGCTTCCCACCAACGCCTCCTGGACCTGAAGCCCGGGTCCGGGCACCACGGTGCAGCCTACGCCCTGTACATCTCGTTCGCCGTCGAGAACGAAGACGAGATCCTCTCCACCACCGACATCCTCGAAGCCGCAGCATCCGATGCCGGCATCGAATTCATTGACTGGATGGACCACCGCAACGACCTCGCCCTGATCACCAGCATGCCGTTCACCAGGGGAATCCGATGACCACCACCAACAACCTCAAAAGGCTCCGCCTGCCCAAGGCCTTGGGCGGCAAACCCGGGCGGACAACCAGCACAGAAGCCAGGCCCGGACGACTGACCCTGGACGCCACCGCCACCACCACAGCCGAGGCCCAAAGCCGCACGGTCCCCCTTGCAAAAGCCGCTGCGAAAAAGGCGGACAAGGAGGAAGCACGACGGCGGGAGCTGGCCGAGGCGAAGGCGAACACTGCCAACCGCTGGCACCACGAACGGAAGTGGAAGTTCGCGTCCCGGCTCGGGTTCTACGACCCGGCCGCCCCGGGCGTCGAGTCCTCCACACGGCAGATGGAATTCTCACACATGGCCATCGCCTCCCCGCCCACCTCACACCGCGGCCTGGTGTTCGGAGTCGATGCAGGCTCCGGCTGGATGATCGTCCACGACCCCTTCACCGCCTACGGCGACACCATCGAATCCCCGAACGTCTGCTACATCGGCGACCTCGGACAGGGCAAGTCCTCGGCCATGAAAACCTGGGGCGTACTGCGCCAGCTGATCCTGGGACGCCGCGTGGTCGTAATCGACAAGAAGTTCCAGAAAGACATCGGCGCCGGCGAATACGCCCCGCTGGCTAGGCGTTTGGACGTCGCACCCGTGCAGTTCCGCATCGGCGGGGGAGGATCCCGGATCAACATCCTGGACCCGCGCATCGCCGCCCGAGTCAACGAAAAGCCCGGCGAGGGTGACCTGTCGACACCCGCCGGGCAGTCCATGCTGCTGCGCGCCGTGATGGAAGAAGCCCTTCGCCGGCCCATGAGCCCCAAGGAAGGCAAAGCCGTCCGCATGGCCCACCGCCAGGCACTCACACAAGCGGCAGCGGCAGGGGAAGTCGCGCACATCGGGCACGTCCTTCACGCCCTCTACACCCCGGACACCGCGGCGGCCCAAGCCGCCGGCCTGACCGCGGAGGAACTGCGAAGCTGGGGCCAGGACCCTGCCTTTGAACTCGAACGCATGATCGAGGACGACCTCGCCGGCCTGATCGACGGGCCCACCAGCGACGACATCCAGCTCAACGCCGGACTGACCGTCTTCGACGTCTCCCTGCTCCCGGAGGACGGCCCGGCGCTGCCGATCGTCATGACGATCATCAACACCTGGCTGGCCAACACCCTCTACCGCCAACACACCCCCGTCCCCACCGTCCTGCTGATCGAGGAAGCCTGGCACACCGTCCAGGGATCGGTGGCCACCGTGACCCGGCGCAACACCAAGCTCTCCCGCGCCCTTTCCCTCTCGTGCCAGTTCGCGTTCCACCACATCTCCGACATCCCCGAGGACAGCCCTGCGATCTCCATGCTCAAGGAATGCGGCACGGTCCTGCTGTACAAGCAGCAAAAAAGCGCCGACGCACTCGCCTGCGAAGAGATGTTCAACCTCCCCCCGGGATCCGCCGACGTGCTCGCACAACTGATGAAAGGAACCTGCCTGCTCAAAATCGGCAGCCACGACCCCTTCGAAGCCATCCACGTCCGCAGCCCCCTCGAAGTCGAACTGACCAACACCGACGGCGCCATGAAATCAACCTCGACCATCGCCTTCACCGAAGACACACCAGCCACGGAGGTCCCGGCATGAGCAAACCCACATCCACGGACACACTCCTGAAACTCACCCTCGCCGGGGCCGTCGCCGGCCTGCTGGCCCTGGCCTGGGTCTCATCAGTCCTGGGTGAACTCCTCACCCCCACCGGCATGCCCTGGACCAGCCCCGCACAGCTGCTCGCCCGACTCAAAGAAGGCAGCTTCGTCTGGCCGGCGGCCGCGACCTGGATCCTCATCACCCTCGCGGTTGCCGCGTTCCTCGGGGCCGCCTTCCTGTCCGCCCGGAGCGGCGGCCGCGGCAGCGCCTCCCAGCGCACCCTCGCCGGCCGGCTGGCCAACGGACACCAGCTCGCGTCCCTCACCGAAAAGCACCGCGCACGCGAAACCAGCCAGCTGCATCCGGCCGCCGACAACCTCCCGCCCGGGCAGAAGCTCGGGCACGCGCTGGCCGGGAAATGGCAGATGCTCTACAGCGGCTACCGGCAAACCGGGCTGAGCATCATCCCTCCCGGCGGGGGCAAAACCTCCGCCTGCGTCATCCCCCGAATGGCGGATGCCCCCGGCGCGGCCCTGATGACCTCCAACAAAATCGACGGCGTACCCGAAGTCATCGCCGCCCGACACAACCTGGGCCGGATCTGGATCTTCGACCCCAACGGCATCTACCTGGCCCAGAGCCGCCCCGACTTCATCTTCAACCCGCTGTCACTGGTCCACGACACCGTTACGGCCATGGAATTGGCCGCTGTCATCATCACCGCAGCGAAAAAGAACAATCCCCGGGACGGGGACGGCAAGGACGATGCCCACTTCGGCCCCGCCGGCGAAACCTGCCTCGCCTGGGCGTTACTGGCTGCAGCCATCAAGAAAAAGCCGATCTCAGCAGTGCACGAATGGATGGCAAGGGGCGAACTCGTGCAGATCAAGGAAATCCTGGAAGACGCGGGCTTCGACGCTGCCTCAGCGGACATGTTCGGGTTCAGTAAATGGCCTGACCGCACCAAGGGCTCCCTGATCGCCACCACACAACGGATGTGCAGGGACCTCTCCCACAACACCTTCCGGGACTGGACCACGCCCACCGCCGGCATCGACGAGTTCGACCCCAAGAAATTCCTGGACAGCAAGGACACCCTGATCCTGCTCTCCGAACGCCGCCCCGGCGGAACCGGGGCAGTGATCACCGCCATCGTAAAATCCATCACCACAGCCGCCCGGAACCAGGCCCCCGGCACTGCCCGGCTGCGGGTCCCGCTCATCGCCGAACTGGACGAAGTGGCAAACATCGTCCCCTGGCCCTCACTGCCCGAAGACTTCAGCTACTTCGGATCCCTCGGCCTCTGCTTCACCGTCTACCTGCAGGCTTACGCCCAAGGCGTGGGGGAGTGGGGCGAGAACGGGATGCGGACACTCTGGCAAACCGCCGGCTTCCGGCTCGTCGGGGCAAACGAGGAAACAACCTTCACCCGCGGACTCTCCGAAACCATCGGAACCTGGGAAAAACCGATGGGGAAGGATCGCCCCACCAAAACCCTTCCCAAGGCCGGACCGGAGGACTTCGCGAACCTGCCGGCCTTCACGGCATTCCTGTTCAGCGCCAACGCCCCCGCCACACTCATCAGCCTGTCCCCATGGTTCAAAGACAAAACCCTTTCCGCCACCATCAACGACGGCCTCCCGGCAGCCGGAGAACTCGCTCAGAGAACGCCTAAACCCTTTGTCGCTGCACAGGCCCTTGGAGCGGAAGAAGTCACGTCGTGACCGTCGAATCACCGACCACAGACGATGAACCGACTGAGGAAGAACTCACCCAGCAGTTCATCATGTGGGTAGAGCTCACGATCCACGACACGGAATCCGTCTCCGACACCAAGAACGAGCGGTACTGGTGCCCCCAGTGGTGGGACCACCCCGAAGCCGTCAACCGCCTCAGCGCACTGCACTCCGCTTACATCCAGGCAGTCGCCGACAACACGATGTCCGCTTGGTGGGTCCAACACTGGGACAGCCACACCCGCGTCCTCTTCTCCCAGCACGGACCCTTCGAAAACTGCCAAAGCCGACACACGTTCCACGAACGCTCAGACCAATACAACCCCCGCCTACAAACCATCTCCCCGCCCGACGACTGGACACTCTCGTAAGCCGTCGGAACTGCCACTGCCAGAAATCTACGGCACCCCCTCGCAGGGAACGCGGTACTAACGAACCACGCACAAAGGCCTGGAATCCACGCTGAAGCCGGCTCACGCAGCGCTACGGTATCTTCAGCTCGGCCGAAAGATGATCAAATGCCTCAAGAGCAGGCGCTGCGGGTCCATCTGCTCCTCGGCAAGAAGACGCGGAACGCATCTGCGATGTCTCCAGCCTCGCAGAGTTGGGCCCGCTCCGGGCCGTCGTTCTAAACTTAGGCGCGACCACGCTCGTCCGCACCTTTGCCCTATTACCCGTCATGCAATCATTAGCCGTGGCGAACCATAGGATTCTGTGGGAAGGCATTGCGCACGATACCTGAAGGCCGCAGCGGTTGGTCTGCGCTGGTACGAAAGGCCGTCAACACGGACAAACGATCAAGGGGCGAAATCCGCTAGTATGAGCAACTCCAAATCGTCGGCGGATACCAAACCACAATCCCTTCCGCGCAGAATATTTCGGTTCTTTGTCCCTAGTGCAAGATCTAAGGATCGAGCTGATCTAGCACTGCATACAGCACAGGTCGTGGAGCATGAGAAGCGGGCAGTCTCCGCGATAGTCCCGGCCATACCCGCCATCGCGATTATCTACGTAGCCGTTAACGTGCTGGTGCAGGTGGATGGAAACAAGAACCTTGCGTTGGCGATCGTAACCAACTTACCTTTAGGCTCCTTGGCCATGGTGGTGTTCCTCAACGCTGCTGGCATGATTTTTATGGGGTTGACTATCGCAGGTCCGGCGGTCGTGATGGACCCGACGCAAACACCCTTCGTGCGAAAATTTTTCGCATTGCTCACACTTGCCAGTGCCCTGATTTACGCACTAGCCTTTTCGGCGCTGTTTGCGCTATTTGTCCTAATCATGGCCTATGCCACGTGGAGATTGCGCATCACGCTGGACAATAAGCCCACCACATTTGAAGACTGGGTCAAATCAGATTCTGCACCCGACGATGCTGGCTTATACGAGATTTGGAAGAAGGCGTCGACGGTACTCAAAGAACAAGCACCCGGTGAAGACGCTTTCAAGAGCCCCAAACTTACATACCTGAAGCGGGAGGCTCGAGACCGCAGGCGAACCATCCATGACGCGGCTAACCCTGACTTTCGAAATGCCATATACAGGTCCGGAGCTGTCCTCATGTCGACCTACGGACTCATGTTGCTGACCTCACCGGTTCAACTAGGGCCCCTGGAAATAGTGCAACTCAAAACTGGCGCATCCATCACCGGTTACGTACTAATCGCTAATGAAGACCGAGGGGTGGTCTACGACGCCGAAGCTGAGTCTGCTAGGCCCATTGTGGCTTCTGAAATCACGCGACGGCTTATATGTACCAAAACGCCTACGTGGATGTCCATGACACTCGGAGACCTGGACAGAGTAAGTCAGCTGAGCTGGACGCAGCGCGAGTCATGTTCCTGATGCGCGGAGCACCGTCCCATGTCAGATTTGAATCTTGCAATGGTCGTCACGAGTGTCCAGAAATACGGATTTGACCCTAGTCTGACGGTTATTGAGTGCCAGCCTGACGTCAGGTTGGGGTGTGCCCTAACTGTGCGAAATTTATCGCCTGCTAGGAATACCTTGACTTTGGGGCCGGTCCAATTGGGGCGTCCTGAAGCGCGGTTTGCAGTGTGGAGCAGGGTGATTCGTCTGGATCATGTTTGCGCAGCAGCTCTACCGACTCGCAGTCATTGAAGTGAAAAGCCTTTCTGTCGTTCATGTCGTCCCTTATCCAGATAATGAGTCCGTCCCTAGTTTTTGTCTCGACGAATCCAACAACACATTGACTTGTCTTTGCCTCTTGGAGTGACACGATGTCTCCGGGGCTGAAGCCCGTCCAGATCAATAATGGGTGATGCTGGACCTCGCTCTGTTGCTCTTCCTGAACGAGACCCATGATTGGTCCCCTGGGCAAATCCATCACATTTGGTGCTGGCGGACCTGTAGATGTCGAATCATCAGGAAGGGCTCGATTGTTCTTAGTCACAGCAAATCAGTTTCCTTAGTCATGGACGCCCGTTTACTCGTCGGTTGCTGGCAAGCGCGCTGGGATACGGCCTGACTGCGCTCGTCTCGATTTCGTTGACGCAGACGCAGGCAAAAGGGTCGAAGCCGGGCTCTTTACGACTCCCGAAGTGGTTGAAGTCCATGCCGCCACCGGTGACGCTGATTTAGTGGCCAAGGTTCTTGCGAAGGACACCACGGACTCATCGGATCAACACAGAGATCCTGCTGTCTTGACGGCATTCAGCGGACCAGTACGGTCATCTCGGTGCTGGAAGTCATGCCCACCAGGATGGAGGCTTTACTCAGGAGAATGGCTGGGGACGAGTGCCCCTCGTAGGCCGAGTCCGAGACTGTCGTGCTGGGAGAACCCTGGCCCACAAAGGCTTAGGGCTGCCCTTTAGCGGGTAACCCTAAGCCCTTTGGTGCTTGCGCTGCCGGGTCCGGGGCACTTTCACCCTGAGACCATCTCCGGATTCGGCAATGTGAGCAGCTGGCGGTACTCCGCAACAGATACCGCCAGCATCCTTTCAGGCGGCCGGTGATGCGAGTCCTGCAACGCCCATTCCGGCCGCACCAAGTTTTACTTTCTAGTCCAAGAACCTCTGGCGGGGCGGTCAAGCCCCAAGTGTTCGCGCAGGGTGGTTCCCTCATATTCCTCTCGGAGTACCCCAAGCCCGCGAAGTGCGGGCACGACAGTTTCGTTGAAAACTTCCAATCCGTGTGGAAGGTACCCCGGAGAGATGATGTAGCCATCGACTGCGCCTGCGACGAACCACTCAGCCAGTTCACGGGTCACTGATTCAGGGGTGCCGACGACGACGCGGTGGCCGTATGCGCTCACGACCTTTCGGTAGAGTTCGCCCAGATTCAGGTTCTCCCGTTTGGCCATTTCAATGATGAGCGCGCGCCGGCTTTTGTAATTTTCAGTGTCGGGGATCTCCGGCAGCGGTGCGTCTTCAGGCAATTTGGTCACGTCATAGTCGAGCAGCTGCGACAGCCGGGCAAGTCCCACTTCAGGGTGGATGCTGTTTTGGAGCTCCTGATACTTCGCCTGGGCTTCCTCCATTGTGTCGCCGATGATCGGCTGGACACCGGCAATAATGCGGACACTGGATGGGCTGCGCCCATAGGCGGATGCCCGCGCCTTCACGTCTTTGGAGAAGGCCAGGGCCGCTTCGAGGGTGTTCTGCGCGGTGAACGTCACCTCGGCGTATTTGCCGGCAAGTTCCCGCCCTGCTTCGGACGAACCCGCTTGAACCTGCACCGGCCATCCTTGAACGGGGCGGCGGACGTTGAGCGGACCGCGAACGGAGAAGTGCTTTCCCTCATGGTTTAGCCTGTGGAGTTTGCTGGGATCGAAGTAGAGCCCTTGTTTGCGGTCGACGACGAAGGCATCATCGTCCCAGCTGTCCCACAGTCCGCAGGTAACTTCAAGGAACTCCTCAGCACGGTCATACCGGTCAACGCTCGCCAGGTGTTCAGACCTGCTGAAGTTGCGGGCTTCCTCTGGGACGTAGGAAGTCACGAGATTCCAACCTAACCGCCCCCCGCTCAACTGATCGATCGAGGCCAGTTTGCGTGCGATGTGGTATGGCTCGTTGTAGGTGGTGGACTGAGTGACTACGAGACCAATCTTCTTAGTGGCTACAGCCAAGGCGGCCAGCAAGGTCAGCGGTTCAAACCGGTACGCCAGGGGGTCGCGGCTGAGAATGCTGTCTGCCGCATCCGGCATGCTTAGTTCATCGGCAAGAAACGCAAAATCAAACTTCGCGTCTTCGGCGGCGCGCACTACTCCGAGCACATCCTCGAAGGTTTCGTCCACGTTTGTGAGGGCACCCTCCATGCGCCATCCTGCGATATGCGAACTCGCGGGGGAGACCAACGCCCCCAGTATCATCTTGTCCGGTCGGGTCATAGGGCTCACGCCGTGGTTCCTTTCGGTTGTGCTGATTTCCTCAGGTAATGCTCTAATTCAGTCGTTACTGCGCCCAATGCTTGGGTGGCTTCTTCCAGGAGCTCCGGAGCCACCTTGCCCACTCCGTACAGACCGAGGACGAATTCTGCTGCCCCGAGATCGTTGATTACCGGCGCCGTGATGCTGTGAATGGTCCCCGTTGTTGTCCCTCCTTCGGAGCCTGACTCCACACCGGGGTCAAGGACCGCCAGGGCATGAGATGCTTCGGAGCCGCTGACTTGATCGGCTTCAACAGTGACGGAGTAGCCTCGTTGGCGAATGGAGGAGAGCATCTGCTTGTAACGGTCTCTGTGCTCTGGCCCTTTGCTTGTGGCCCAGGCTTCAACTTCCGGCTCCGGAGCCCACGCCATGGCCGTTCTCCCGAAAGGGGCGACCACAGGAATTCTCTCTCCAACGAGAGTTGAGAGTTTCGAATCTTTGCGGGTGCCCGCACTGGCCATGATGAGCATGTTCTTGTGCTCGAATTTGCCCAGGACGCACTCACAATCCGCCAATCGTGAGAGTGATTCCATAAGAGGGCGGGCGTAATCGATGAAAGCCAGATTTCCGGGCAAGTCGACCTCAGTGGTCACCATCGTTCCGGGGCTGAAGCTGCCGTAGCCGCCTTGAAAGAACAGCAGCGGGAGTTTGGTGTTCGGTGAGTCCAGGCCGACGACCCGGCCAAGAACAATGAAATGATCACCGGCGTCAAAAACAGATTCGATACTGCAGTCGATCCAGGCCGCGGCCCTTTCAAGTATCGGAGAACCCGTGAGACCTTCACGCCAGGGTTCACCTGCGAATCGGGACGCGTGGTCGCCTCTGAATGCGCGGCAAACCGCCTCCTGTTCGACGCTCAGGACGTTGATCGCGAAGGAACCAGCCTGCTCGATCAAGGGCCAGGTCGTTGACGTCTTCGCCGGCATGAAGGAGACCAGCGGCGGATCCAGGGAAACCGACCCGAAGGTGCCGACGATCATCCCAACCGGGCCGTCGGAACCCTTTGAAGCAACCATGGACACGCCGGTCGGATAGCGTCCCATAACCCTCCGAAAATGGGCTGGGTCGGTTACTTGAGTCTCAAGATTCGTTTGGGAATCTCTAATAGAGGTTTTCATATCATCCGTTACAATAATCGGCCGGACTTCGCCGGACAAAGGGGAAGAGGGTAATTTGAGCCCGCTTGCTTCGCGGGATGCTTCTAGTGGAGAGAGGCGGAGGCCAGGAGTTCTCGGGTGTACTCGGTGGCCGGATCGGCGAAAATATTTATAGCCGGCCCCGCTTCGACGATGGTTCCGTTCCGCATGACGACAACCCGGTCAGCGACCGATCGGGTCAGATGCAGGTCGTGGGAGATCATGACCAGTGCCATTTGGTGTGATTCCACCAAGTTGATGATCAGGTTGATGATCTGGGCTTGGACGGAGACATCCAGTGAAGCGGTGGCTTCATCGGCAATGAGAACCTCAGGTTCACAGGCCAATGCTCTCGCTATGGAGACTCGCTGGAGCTGTCCACCACTGAGACCTTTTGGCAAGCGCTCAATCACATGGCCGGTGAGTCCTACATCTTCCAACCCCTGTTTTGCCGCTTTCCTCGCCTTTTCCCTGGAATAGCCCAGGACCACTTTGTAAGCCTCACTGACCGTGGCCAGCGGGGTCATGGTTGGATTCAGAGAGGAGTAAGGGTCTTGGAAGATCATCTGAACAGAGCGTCTCTCGGCGTCCGTCCGCTTGACGGTTTCCCAGGGGCGTCCATGAACCTTGACCGCGCCTTCGGAAGGTCGCAAGATGCCCGTCAATGCTCGAGCAAGGGTCGACTTTCCAGAGCCGCTCTCGCCGACGATGGCGATTTTTTCTCCGGCGTCCACCGTCAAGCTGACATCCTGCACGACCGCCGGCGCATGCTTGCCGTATGTGAGGCTCACGTTTTCAACTGACAGTATGGACCTATTCATGGAGGATCCCCCTTTCGGATACGGACACGGGGTGAGGACTGTCGGCCCAACCGTTGGGAACTGTTGCTGTCTTTGGTCCCCCTCCGTGGGGTAGGACGCCAAGTCCGCCTTGGGAGGGGTCGGCCTTTAACAGGGCTTCGGTGTAGGGGTGTTGCGGATTCTCGAGCACCTGGGCTACAGGTCCGGATTCGACGGTCCTGCCCTCAAGCATGACGTAGACCTGGTCCGCCATCTGCCGCACGATGCTCAGGTCATGGGTCACCAGCAGCAATGCCATGTTGGTTTCCTTCTGAATATCGCGAAGGAGATTCAGCACTGAGCGCTGGACGGTTGCATCCAGTGCGGTCGTCGCCTCATCGGCGATGATCAACTTTGGACGGCCCGCGAGGGCCAGCGCAATCATGACCCGTTGTCTCATGCCCCCGGACAGTTGATGCGGATAAGCGCGCAATACTTCCGTCGGCCGGTTAATTCGGACGTTCTCCAACAGCTCCAAGGCCCGGCGCCCCGGGTTGGCATCACTGTCCAACCTGCGGATTGTCTCCTTGAGTTGATGACCGATGCGCATCAGAGGGTCCAGCCCGGCGAGTGAGGCCTGCGGAACGAAACCGATGACGTTTCCACGGATTTGTTTCCAATCCTTGGAGCTGCCATTGTCGATCGTTTTTCCCTGCACCAGAACAGAGCCTCGAGTGACTTGACCTCCGATGGGGCCAAGCAGCCCGATGGCAGTCCGGCAGAGCATGGTCTTTCCGGACCCGGACTCACCAACCAGCCCGACTGTCTCCCCAGGACGGATCAGCAGTTCAGCTCCGCTGACGATCTCGTGGTTTTTGATGGAAATCGCTATGTCCCGCAGCTCAAGGAGTGATTTGTCAGTTGCGGTGTGATTGTCCTCGTTCACCGTGAGCGCCCCTCAATCCCTGCAACCATACGTTCAGCGACAGCGGCCAGTGACACCGCGCTGATGATCATGAATCCGAGTGGGAAAACTGTGACCCACCAGGACCGGTCTATGGAGGAACGACCTTCAAACATCATCTGTCCCCATTCCGCCGTGGGTGGGGCTATTCCGGCACCGAACAAGCTCAGGGAGGCTATAAGCCCCATCACGACAATTATGTCTCCGATCGCATATGACAGGGACGCACCTAAGACCTTCGGGGTCATATGCCGCAGCAGGATACGCCAGGTTGAATATCCCATTACCCGGGCGGCGGTGACGTAGTCTATTCCGCGCAGGCTCAGGGCCAGGCTTCGGGCAAGGCGGGCGTAGTACGCCCAACCTGTGAGAGAGATAGCGACGATGACCGGCAGGGTCCCATTGGGCAGAACCGATATTGCCGTCTCCCCGCCGAAGACGACGACCAGGGCAAGGATCAGGATGATGAACGGGAACGCGATGATGACATCAGTGATGCGCATGACCAGCCACTCGAAGATTCCTCCTACAAGGGCTGCGGCAACTCCGATGATGTTACCGACCACCACAGAGATTGCGACGACGAGCAGGGGTATCAGATAGTCAATCTGTGCAGCAGCGAATGTCCTGATCATGACATCCCGACCGAAGCCGTCAGTCCCGAAAGGATGGGCCAGGGATGGAGGCGAAAAGGGCCGACTTACAAACTGTTCCGGCCCGATACCCGTGATGTAGGGCAGCGCGAACGACATGGCCAAGATCGCCGCCAGGATGCCCAACGCCACGACGTGTGCGCGTGGTGACAATCGCGCCGCCAAAGTGAAACGGAGCCCGGGACGAGCTGGTGGGCTAGTAGTGGTCGTCATGCTCATGACGAGATCCTTACTCGAGGGTCAATAATGCGGTAGAGCAGCTCACAGAGCAGGTTCACCCCAACAACTCCGACTGCAGCCACGAGTGCCGTACCTTGGAGCACTGTGTAGTCCCTAGTGGCGACGGCTCCCTGAATAAGGAGTCCAAACCCGGGAAGACCAAACAACGCCTCAATAACCACTGCACCGCTGACAAGAGCTGCGGCATTGACCCCGACCACCGTAATGATGGGCAGGGCGCTGTTGGGCAGCAGATGCCGCAGCACGATTGAAGCCCGTGAAAGCCCCCGGGCTTCGGCTGACTCCAGGAACTGGAGTTCAAGGATGGAAACGGCCGCTTGCCGGGTGCTTCGCATGACCTGGGGGGCGAGGTAACCCGCCAGGGCAAGGCTCGGAAGAATGACGAATCGAGGCGTCTCGGACCATGTGCTGGTCCAACCGCCAGCCGGCAGCCAACCGAAGGCAACTGCGACGACCGCGATCAGCAGCAGAGACAGAACAAACGGGGGGATGGACAGAACGATAAGGTTCGCCGTTCCGATGAGGCGGTCAGCACGCTTTCCCCGGCTCAGGGCGGCCCATAAACCCAACGGGACACCAATAACAAGAGAAAACAGCAGAGTAGCGGCAATGATTCCGACGGTGACGGGGAGGGCCTGGCTGATCAACTCATGAACGGGCACACCCGTGATGAGGGAACTGCCAATATCGCCCCGAAGGGCCGATAGTAGCGAGTTACCGATCTGGGAGATGACTGGCTCGTCAAGTGACAGCTGGGTCCGTAGCGCTTCCATGGCTTCAGGGCTCGCTTTTGTGCCCAGGATGGCACGGGCGGGGTCTCCGGGCGCGATGTGTATCAGTACGCTGGTGGCGACGACCACAAGAATCATGACAACGCAGACATCAATCAGACGCTTTGCTACGAGCCAGACCCACCGTGACGTGGTTTGCATGGTTATCGGGTCACCTTCGCGACGTGGATGAGATTGGTTGCTCCCACGGAGATGACGCCCTTGGCGGACTCCGAGACTGCTGCCGCTGCGGTCAAACCTGACAGCGTGACAAAGGGCTGGTCTTTGACGAAGAGCTCGTTGACCTTATCCCGCGCTTGTTTTGTGTCCGCCTCGTTCAGTGCGAGCATGAGCTCTTCGACAGCCTTCTCCGCCTCGGGGGAGTCGTAGCCGGACAAGCAGCTCAGGTACCCGGCTGAGTGTTGCATGCAGTAGGCGGGCAGACCTTCGGGGGCTGAGGAGTAGTCACCGAACAGGCCGAGCTGAAGATCGAACTCGGAGTTGAAGAGCCGTTCGACTTCCACCTGCTTTTCCACGGACTCGATCTTGACTTTGATTCCAACGTCCGAGAGGTTCTGCTGGACGACAACGCCAGCTTGTTGTGACCATTCTTCAGAGGCAAGCAAGGTGAGGTCACAGCCATTGGCACAGGCAGTGCCCTCCAACAGCTTTTTGGCTCCATCGACGTTACGTGAGGTCTCTCCCGAATATCCCTGTGCGTAGGCTGGCGGGAAGAATCCCGAAAGGGGAGCCGAGTTTCCGCCGGAGGCAATCCCACCAATCTGGTCGCGGTCCACGGCCAGACCTATAGCCTTGCGGATGTTCGGATCGGACAAGGCGGAGCCCTTGTTGTTCATGTTCAGGTAGTAGAATCCAACCGATTCGGTCACCTGAGGCAGAACGTTGCCCGATAGGGACGATATCTGGCTCGGCAAAGGATCGATGGCGAAGTCGACCTGGCCGGTGCGTACTTGCTGAATGCGGTTGCTCGCATCGGTCACCACGACAACCTTGATGGTTTTTGCCGCCGGCATCTCCGCAGCGAAGTTTTCGTTTCGTTCAAAAGTGAACGCATTCGAGAAGTAGTCACCGGTGAACTTGTAAGGCCCGGCGAAGGTAGGTGTTTTCGGTACCGTCAGGTCGGGGGCGATTTCCGTTGCCTTGAGAATTGCCATATTGGGGTAGGCGAGGAAGGTCTCAAAGGACGGATACGGGCGAGTGAACTTGAACTCCACGGTGTTGCTGTCCAAGGCCTGGATGGCTTCCACCGGCTTGATTTGCCCTACATAGGCGTTCGACTTGAATGACTGCGCCCTCTTGAACGTCGCCACCACGTCATCGGCAGTAAGCGGGCTGCCATCGGCGAATTTTGCGCCTTCCTTTAGCTTGACAACATATCGGAGGCCGTCCTCACTCAGCTCAGAGCTCGCTGCCAACGACGGCTTCACCTTCGAACTGTCAGGCATCAACTCAAAGAGTGTTCCCGACATGATTTGCAGGAGCCGGACATCGTGTGTCGTCGTCACCGTCAAGGGATCAAGGGTGGTGGCACGCGCGTTGATTGCCAGCGTGAGGGGCTTGGTGACCTCCTCGTGTGTGCTGACGACCGGAGCGGCATTGGGCTGGGAATTTCCTGCGTCGCCGCCTGGGCTGGTACAGCCTGTGAATAGGGATGCTGCAAGGACCAGGCTGCCAACAGCGGCAACCCTGATCCGAGGGGGAGATGATTTCACTTAACTATTCCTTTGGAACTTGGGGGAAGGGGCAATCAAGGACGTGAGGTGTGCGAGCGAGTTAAAGGTCTGTTCTGGGGAGTGTTCGTGACCAGTTCCGCTCAAAGATGACTTGATTTGCTTCGTGAGCTTCAAGTCGAGTTGTGATGATGAAGTCCGTAGAAGTGCAGGACATTGTGGTGTGCACTTCAACCGCTGTTGGGGCAGGCCGTTCATCTTCAGAGAAGCTAAAGCCGCGGCGGCATTCAATTCTTGCGCTCAGAGGCTTTCCCTCTTGGACGCTGAATATCGTCTGCCCGCTGGCGCCGTAGATTAGTCCGGTCTCGGGGATACGGGTTAGTTGCTCCGCAACGGTGTCGATGATCCTGGAAACTCCAGTCGCTTCATCGAATTCCATGCTTCTGGTCGCCGGAACTGTTGGTCCAACGGTTTCGGTCAAAAGCGGCGGTGCACTCCGGCCAGTCCCCAAGTCAACGGGGTGGGACTGGTTGTCGGGCGTCAGCGGAAGCGACAGGAAGCTGGAGTCAGCGGCTTTTACCGACAAGATGGGCAGTTCCGGAGATGGCCAGATCCAGGGCCAATATGTTGAGTCCAACGCAACCCTGATCTGGTGTTCGGCCTCGAAATCGTAGCCGTTGCTTTGTAAGGGGATGACCACTGTGTACTCGACGCCCGGTTGCAGTGGCTTAGGGCTTTCGTGGCTCTCGCGGTGAGTCAGGTTCAGGAATCCTCTGGAGACTAGTGTGCTCGTTCCGTCCGGGTGAACATCCAGCAGCCGCACCGCCAACGTCGCGACAGGCCTGTCGGAAGCCACGGTCAAGGTGAGCTCGGGAATCCCGAGGAAGGAAACAGGGGTTTCCAGTGCGTCGCTGGTGAAGGTAAGTGATTTCGCGTCTTCGGTTTGCTGGTCACCGGGCAGATCGTAGCTCTCTACGGCCCACCCGCCAGGGCACCAATTGCCTCGGTTGGTGGGTGGAACAAGACTGCTTCGGTGGGTTAGGGTCTGTCCGTCGCCCGGAGTGCCGGCCAAGCGGTCGTTCGCTTGCAAAAAGAACTGGATATTCGCATGCTGCTCCTGCGGCCATTCAGTGTAAGCGGCCCATTGCCCGGACCGGTCGTCGTAACCGGCATCCGAACGAAGCGCGGTCTGCATCCAGGCCTGCATTTTGGGTTCCCGTTGTATGCCGTTATCAATCCCCTTCAGGCAGTGATCCCACCAACGAACGGCCAAGCCTAGGAAATCGATGGCGGGTCCCGGGGCTCCCTGATGGGGATATGTGTGAGCCCACGGACCTATGAGACCTTTGGACAGCCCGGGGTATCCCTCCAGCACCCGAAACACCGAATCCCGGTAAGCGTCGTTCCATCCTCCAACCATGAAGACCGGACACTTGATCGCGTCGTAATTCTCAATGACTGATCCGTGCTTCCAGTAGGAATCGCGGGTCTGGTGGGCCATCCATTCGTGGAGCATGGGTTCAACGTGTTCAAGCCGACTCTTCCACGCCTCGTGCCAGTCGGGCCGGTGGCTTGAGCCTGGAGGCAAAGCGGCCAGCGCCGTAACAGTACTCGCCCAAGTGACTTGATCCCATGCGTTAACCGCACCGCCGATATAGTGCACGTCATCTGAATAACGGTCATCAGTGGAGGCGAAGCTGATGATTCCGGACAACTGAAGAGGGTTCTCCGCGGCAACTTGCAGGCAGGTGAAACCTCCCCAGGATTTACCGATCATGCCAACTTTGCCCGTGCACCACGGCTGTTCAGCCAGCCACCGGATCGTCTCCACAGCATCAGCTTGTTCCTGAGCAAGGTATTCGTCATCCAGAAAACCATCGGAATCGCCGCTTCCGCGCGCATCGACGCGAACGGAGGCGTATCCATTCGCAGCAAAGTACGGATGCATTTCAGCATCCCTGGCTGCCGTCAAATCATTCTTGCGGTAGGGGACGTACTCAAGGACGGCCGGCACCTGATCCGTTTTCGATGCCTGCTCCGGAAGCCAAATCCTGGCGGCCAAGCGCGTCCCGTCGAGCAGGGAGATCCACGTGTGCTCAAGCGTCCTGACCTCATCGCCAAAGTCCATAAGCCGATGGCTCCTTTTCAATCTGAGTGTGTGAGAGGCGTCACCCTCGAAGGCGATTTTTGATAGTGTAACAACGGATACAATAACTAGCAATAGTTGTGAAGTGTTGGGTGACGTCGGCGATTCAGCGGCCATTGGGCTGGTAAAAGCTGACGGTGGCACAGGGGAACGCGGTGCTTGAGAGATGGCACCATGGGCCTAACGCTTGTATCGTCGGAAACGCTGCACCGCACGTATGGTCAGCTCGGATACATAGGAGTGGTCTTCATGGCACGCCCGCTTGCACCTGAGCGAAAAGACGAAGTGCTGGAGCTGGTTATTGCTTACCTTGCTGAAAATGGTCTAGCCAACCTCACCGTACGCAAGGTTGCTATGGCGATAGACGCAAGCACTAACGTCATCTTTTATCAGTTCGGTTCTAAGGAAAAGCTCATTGAGGCGGCACTCAGTCGTGCCCGCAAAGCGAACCGCCAGATGCTCGAGGATCTTAGGGCAGAAAAGCCTGCCGCGACCATGGCCGATGCCTTCAGGGAAATCTGGACCTGGTGGATGCGCGATCCACCGCGGCTTGCCTATTCAAGATTGAATATGGAAGCGATGATGACTGACAGTGCGCTCTCAAGCGATGCCAGGGCCGAACTGTTGGAGTATTGGATTGACTACTTCAGTAGTTGGCTGGTGTCGGATGGGCACCCGCCTTCCAAGGCGCGGCTTTTGGCGACTATGGCACTGAGTCTGCAAAGTGGGCTGACAATCGACCTGATTAGTACGGGTGATCGGGCGCGTCTTGATGCAACTGTTCTTGAGTTCTCCAAGATTCTGGAGCCTCCCATGCACGATACATCGGCATAATTTAGGCCGTCACAACCAGCCCTGGGGCAAACCCCCGGTCGAGCTACTGGTGTGTCTTTCATGCCGTCCATCAAAGTCCGACGACGAGCTAGGACGCGTCGGGACAGCCAAGCGCGCCGCTGGCTTCAAGCCGCGCCAAGCGTGCGTGGACCGTGTTCCTTACATCGCCCAGGGAGCGTGACAAGGCAAGTGCGCTGGCATCGGGCTCCGCATCACGGGCAAGAAGTATTCGGACGTCCAACCGATCAAAAGACGAAGTCCTCATGATGCATATTTTCAGTTTTCCCGCTGAAATGTCTACAAAAATCCCTATGCTATTTGTATGTGTTGTGCTTATTGTCGGTCTTCCCGATCATCAGTGACATGGATACATTCCCCGGCTTCAACCCTTCCCGCGTGACCGGCCTCCCATCCCTGCGTCCGGAAATCGCTTCTCTTCCGGCTTACGTTCCCGGCACCCGCGCTGAAGAGGATGACACCGCCGCGTTAGCGAGTAATGAAAGCCATTTCAACCCCCTTCCCTCTGTACTTCACTCCGTCTTCAGCGCAGGAAGCACCATCAATAGGTACCCCGACGCGGCATCATCGTCTCTGCGTGACAAGCTTGCCGAGCAGCTGGGAACCACTTCAAAAGAAGTTACCGTCGGACCAGGCAGCCTTGGGGTGCTCAATCAGATCATCACCGCATTCTGCCGCCCCGGAGACGAGGTCATCTTCCCTTGGAGGTCCTTCGAGGCGTACCCGCTAGTCGTTCACCTAGCCGGGGCGTCCTCGATACCGGTGCCTCTGCGCCCGGACGAGGGCCATGATCTGGAGTCAATGCTTGCGGCCATCACAGACAAGACGCGCGTCATCATCATCTGCACTCCCAACAACCCCACGGGAGTGCCGGTCCCGCATGCCGAACTTGAGGATTTCCTCGGACGTGTCCGATCCGACATCCTGGTTGTTGTCGATGAGGCCTACGTCGAATATGCGACAGCTGTGGACACTCCTGACACGCTGGCTCTTTACCAGCGACACCCCAATGTGTGTTTGCTGCGCACTTTTAGCAAGGCCTACGGCCTGGCAGGGCTGCGCATCGGCTATGCAGTAGCAGCTGCCGAGATCTCTGAGGGTTTGCGCAAAGCCGCCCTTCCTTTTTCCGTCAGTGCGGTGGCCCAGCAGGCGGCGTTTGCATCGTTGGACGCCCGCAGTGAGATGCGTGCCAGAGTCCAAGCAGTGGTCAGCGAACGGGAAAGGATCTTGCCAGCGCTGCGCGCCGCAGGATTCAACATTCCCGACAGCCAGGGGAATTTTCTGTGGCTGCGCTGCACGGATGAAAAACGTGAAGAGCTTCTCAGCGCCTTCGGGGCTGCAGGAATCCTCGTGCGCGGCTATGCGCGTGACGGCATCAGGATCACCCTTGCCGATGCAAAAGCAAACGACCGCGTCTTGACCATACTCACCAAACAAGAATCCTCCCAGATCCGAAACTAACTGCCGCACCGCGGCTGGCCTGGCTCCGAGCCCCGGGACTGCCGCCACCAAATCAACCTCGTCAAAGGACGCAAGAGAATGACAAACGGACCCCTCCCCACCGTCTCCACTGCCATCGCCGACGTGCTGGCCGAGCGCGCCGGCCACCTCTTTGGGCTTATGGGCAATGGCAACGCCCACCTCATTAGCAGCCTGACCAGCCGAGGATTTTCGTTCACCTCAGCACGGCACGAAGCTGCTACAGTCGCCATGGCCGACGCCTACTACCGGGCCACGGGCAGCATCGCCGCCGCCACCACCACCTACGGAGCAGGGTTCACCAACGCCTACACCTCGTTAGCCGAATCCCGGATGGCCCGCATACCCCTGGTCCTCGTCGTTGGTGACGCACCCAGCACGGGCGCACGAGCGATCGACATCGATCAGAAGACCGCGGCAGAAGCGGTTGGCGTGAAGACCCTCACCGCCTCACCGGAGAACGCCACCGTCATGACGCAACGCGCGTTTGATCTGGCCTTGCGAACCGTGCAGCCAGTCATCCTGGCCATCCCCTACGACTTGGCTACCGCTCCCCTGTTGGAACAGGTCGAACTTGACCCTCTACCCGCAAAAACTGCCTGGCTGGCCGACAACGCAGACCTTGATCACATCGCGACCATTCTCCGTGCTGCGAAACGCCCACTACTGCTTGCCGGCCGCGGAGTCGTGATGGACAACGCTGCTGCACCATTCGAAGCACTGGGCGACAGATTGGGAGCCATGTTCATGACATCAGTCATGGCCACCAACGCCATAGAAAGTCCCTGGAATCTCGGTATCGCCGGAGGCTTCGCACGGGAGCACACCCTCGAAATGGCACGCCAGGCAGACGTCGTGCTGGTCGCCGCTGCTTCAATGAACTCCTTCCAGCACCGCTACGGCACGCTATTCGGGCCTGAAACGCGCGTCATCAGGATCGACAACGAACCGGAAACTCCTCACGCCCACGTCGACGAATACTTCCGCGCCGACATCAAGACCTTCCTTGAAGCCCTCCTTGGACGCATTCCCGCCACGAATGAAACCGATACGTGGCGCCATAACGCCAGCGAAGTCAGCGAAGACACCTTCCGTTCGCTGGGACCGGTCGAAAACCCGGTCGAATTCGCTCCCGACGGACGCCTGAACCCCCGGGCAGTGGTGGCAGCTCTGGAACACATCCTGCCAAAGGAACGCTCAGTGGTCATGGACGGCGGCCATTTCATGGGCTGGGCCCCGATGTACCTCTCTGTCCCGGACCCCGGCGCCATGATTTTGGTAGGAACAGCATTCCAATCCATCGGTCTCGGATTCGCATCGGCACCCGGAGTCTCCATTGCCCGCCCAGAACGGACCACCGTGTTCATTACCGGAGACGGCGGCGGACTCATGGGCCTCGCTGACTTCGAAACATTCATCAGAGCAACCCGCAAAGGCGTCGTCATTGCCCTCAACGACGCCGCCTACGGCGCGGAACTGCACCAATACGCGTCAAAAGGCCTCGACCCGGCAGCCATGCTCATCGACGAAGTCGACTTCTCCGCCATTGGCAAAGCTCTCGGTGCCGCAGGAAACAAAGCACGCACACTCGCAGACCTGCGGCCGCTCGAAGAGTGGCTCGCTGAAGACAAAGACGGTGTATACGTCCTCGATGTCGCAATCTCCCAGGGAATCATCGTCGAGTGGATGTCCGCCTCCCTTGCAGCAGGAACCTCAACCAGCCGGCTCCGCCCGGTCCCCTAAATCAACATAGTGCGCGGATCATCCCCGGAGAATCTGCGGGCAGCGATGGGGGTGGGGTGTTCGGTGTAGCGCTGTTCATCTACTCGGGCAGCTCTCCTTGCGGCCATTCTCTACAGCCGATAATGGACCTTCTGTCAATCTACTGGCGGAGGTAGTGGCGGAGCCCGGGGATGGCGAAGTCCACTTTGCCGTAGCCAGCGGACTCGATCAGGCCTGCAGCGATGAGCCTGTTCCGGTATTTGGACACGACGTTGGGCTTGGCCTTGAGGATGGCGCCGATCTGACCCGCTGCAGAGGGGCCGTCCTGGGCGGCCATCGCGTCGAGGAACTCGCGGTCTCTGTCCGAGATGTCCGACAGTGCTGACTCGACGACCACTAAGGTGTTCCGTCGTTGGGCGGCAGCGATTCCACGTTGAACGCGGCTCTGGTCCAGTTTCCATCCTGCCTTGTCGGCTTCGAGCCAGAGGTAGTAGCCGACCAGTTGGATCAGGAAGGGATACCCCTCTGTGGCTTCGGCTGCTTCGTTGATGAGGTCGGGCGAGATGCTGATGCCTCCCCGGCTGAAGAGCTCGCTGTACGACGCGGTGACTTCAGCGATGGCGGCTTCGTGGAGATTGATCCTGTCGGCCCGCCGCAGGAAGGTGGCAACGCCTTCATTGAGGAGGTCGGACACGGCTGATGGCAGGCCGGCGAAGATCAGGCCGATGGGCAGCCCGTCGCGGATGAAGTGCTGGACGTCGGCGGCCAGTTGGGCGATTTCCGTCCTGTCGACGGCATGGATCTCATCGACAGTGATAACGAGTCCCGTGCCTTTCGAATCCAGCAGGCGCAACAGTTCGTTCCCGGTCCGGCGCCAGTCAACGGACCGTTCCGGAGGGAGTTGGGTTGTCAGTCCGAACCCTGCCGCGGAAAAAGCTGTGATCTTCCGGGATGGAGGCCCGTCCCCGAGTTCGTCCAGGAGGCGGAGCATGTCATCGCCGACCCCGGAGAGGAAGCCTGGCGTGGCTGTCCGGGAGATCACGGCCCAGCCGTGATTCCGGGCGATGCCTTCGGCTTCGCTCAACATGACCGTCTTGCCGATGCCCCTGGAGCCGGTGATGATGGTCAGGAGCCCCGGCGCGCCGGAACCCTGCTGGAGGCCGTACTCGAACTCGTCCAGAAGCCCGGCCCGCCCGACCAGTTCGGGAGGCGTGGCTCCGGCCGTCGGCTTGAAGGGATTCTGCACGGCACCCTCCTCGGGTGAATCTAGGTGAAACTGGTGAAAGTGGTGAAACTCCTGCCACGATAGGCCGTCCCCTCGACCATAAGCAAGACAGGCGCAGGGGAGGCGGTAGCATCGGGGCCATGACCGGGGAAGACAACTACATCGAGCATGCGCTCCACGTCGGCAAGGAATTGACCGGCCTAAGCCTGGAGCAGCTAGGTTTTGAACCCCGGCTGGAGGATCTGACGGAGAACCAGCGAAACCTACTGGGCGCTGATGACCTCGAATGGATAAGTTCAATCACGCCGGAGCAGCGCGACCAGAGCCTGTTCCAGGCAAAGCTGCTGGCCGGCGCCCTCTGGGAGGCCTCGGTCGTCCTGGTAGACCAGCTCTTCGAGGATCTTAACGGCCTGCTGAAACTTGACCGGATCGACCGCCAGGACATTGCCAACACGTTCGTCCTATCAGGACTGCCACCCCGACAGGCTGATAAATACGACGTCCGGTTCACCCAACAGTTCCTCGTCATCGCTGCGGACATGACCGGGGCGATGATCCGAGGATGGACCCGCCCGTCATGCGTGGCCCAGGAACTCGCGCTCCGCTGCCTTTTTGACCAGGTCGAGATCATCCAGGACCTGTACGACCTGGACCTTCCGGACGGCTGGCGGGGCATGCTGGAACAACACATGCTCGAAGACACGGACAGCGAGATGCTCTACCAGAACGCCATGGACGGCTTCGAAGGCGATGTCGAGCTGAACATGCAACTTGGCCTAGCACCCATGAAAGTCGAGGACTGGTTCGAGCCCTTCAACGACGCCTCCGTGCCGCCCTACGCGCGCTGAAAACCCGCGAATCCCCTACCCTCCACCACGCTTCTACTACGCCGATAATGGATATTCCGTCAAGCGCTTGCATTTCCGGCCAGGCAGTAACAAGTCCCCTGCAGGCAAGAGGTTTGGCGGCACAGCGGACGCGGGTCATGCCCACCCAACGACGAGGCGCGCCGCATCTTGTGGGACCGTAGGGTCGATCCCTGTGAGCTCCGCAAAGCGACGAAGGCGGTTCGTCAATGTATTGCGGTGACAAAAGAGCTCCGCTGCCGAGTCTCCTGCGCTGCCTGTACGGAGGTAACTGCGAACAGACTCTTCCAACCGGCTACGCTCCGTTTTACTGCAGCTTGAAAGGGCTGCATTGACGTCCGTCAGCACAGGATGCCCTGCCAAGATCAAGCTCCGATTTGCAAGCCTTGCCCAGCCCCGCTTCCAGGTCATTGCACCACGTTCACCGGCCCTGAGCACCCGAGCGAGATCGCGGGCAATCTTTGCTGCTTGACGAAGACCTCGGAGACCAGCATCGGCATCGGTAATTCCGACTCTGATGGTGAGCAGATGGCGTCGGAAGACGTCGCGCCTAGGATCCGTCCCTTCGAGTTGGGGCGTGAACACAATAAGTGCGTCACCAAGATGATGGGAAAACACGCTTCTACCTGTGCGTTCGGCCTCAGCGATGAAAACTCTTAGGGCTGGAATCTCGTCGGACTCCGCGCCCACCACTGTTAAGGGGCTGGCAGGGGGAATCTCAAGCTCACCGGCGATGGTGCGCAGCTGTTCGTCCGTCACCTCGCGTGTCTGGAAGAGTTCTGCCAGCAGGCCTTGCCGTACGGAAAATGCTTCGTCCTGCATACGCTCTCGCTCGGCGATAAAGGCCCGCTGGGTCTGCCCCGCGTACTCGTCCACGGTGTTGAGCACAATCCAGGTGTGGCGAACCACCAGAGGTGCATCCTCCGGTGTTGCCACCCTGGTTAGGGCCTCCCAAAGGACGTTGTAATCAAGACGGATAGCTGACATCAATGAGGTGATGGGGATTCCCGCTCGTGCCCGGGAAACCCCGACATCAGCAGCTACAGCGACTGCTTCGTGAAGCCCACCTTCCCGTAGTCCAGAGATCATGGCCTCGAATGCCAGGCGCCCCGTACGACGTATCTCAGAAAGGGGAATCGGGGCAGGATCGTAGCCGGGGATTGCGATGATTCGAGAAAGGAATGCCTCCGTGAGGTCCTCAACGTTGAGTTGGTCCAGCAGTTCCTGCCAACGCATAGAGTCATCTGGCTCCGGACCCCCGCTAAGCCGGGGTTCGTTCATAGTCATACGTTCCACAATATGTGCATATGCCCTGTTTTTGCGAAGAATCCGGGGGGAAATGCTGGGCGAAAATGGCTGTATCCCTTGAGATGCTCATTGAACAAGATGTTTGCGCAGATTCATGTAAACGTAAACCAGATCACGCATCAACGGAGATGACCACCATGAGTGAGACACTACAGACGGTGACGATAGAGCAACATGCCGTCCAAGAGCTGAGCAGGAAAGACGCCAACAAGGTCGCGTTGGGCGCGTTGATCGGCTCCGCACTTGAGTACTACGACTTCTTCCTGTTCAGTGCCGCAGCTGCGCTGGTGTTCAACGTTCAGTACTTCACGAGCGGCGACCCCACGGCGGCGACTTTGGCCTCGTTCGCCACCTTTGGGGTCGGCGTTGCCGCCAGACCCCTCGGCGGCATCATTTTCGGGAGCATGGGCGACCGGATCGGACGCCGCAAGACGCTGATGATCACCATTGTCGGTATTGGCATAATTACAGGCCTTATCGGATTGCTGCCGACTTACGCCGCAATCGGTATCGCCGCCCCGATCCTGCTTGTGTTGTTGCGGGTAATACAGGGCCTCTTCGTCGGTGGGGAATGGTCAGGCGCCCTAACCTTGGTGGTGGAAAACTCGCCGCTGCACCTTCGCGCCCGCTACGCCGTGATTCCACTGATTGGTGCGCCCATCGGGACGATACTTTCTTCCAGTGGATTCTTCCTGGTCACGTTCCTCCTCACTAAAGAGAACTTCGATGCGTGGGGCTGGCGCATTCCGTTCCTCATCTCCTTGCCCTTGCTCCTCATCGCCATCTATATCCGTAGCAAGCTCGAAGAGTCACCCGTGTTCCGTCAAATCGAAGCAGCCGGCGAAATTGAACAGACCCCAGTCCGCACCACTTTCAAGTACGCTTGGCGGCAGCTCCTGATCGGTATGGCCTCCTGCCTGCTAGGCATGGGCGGCTTTTATCTCGTCACCACGTTCTGCGTCTGGTACGGAGTCAACGTCCTCAAATACCCCTCATCCCTGATGCTGCTTGGCACCATTGCCGCTGCGGTGGCAGAGATCTTTGTGATTGTCTGGAGTGGACGCCTCGGCGCCAAGTACGGCTCAAGCCGGGTCATACTGTGGGGCGGTATCGCCTCCGCTGTTGTTGCCGTTCCGGCGTTCCTGCTCCTCACCTCCGGCAACCACGTCCTCGTCGTCATCGCCATGGTTCTTGCGGTATCGACTCTTTCCTTCCCCTACGCCGGCACCGGCGCGGTTCTGACCGGCCTGTTTGAAGCCAAGACCCGCTTCACGGGTGTCGCTGTTGCAAACAACACCTCGGCCATGGTGGCAGGCTTTGTCCCGCTGATTGTCACTGGCGTAGTTGCAGCCGCGGGGAACCACTGGTGGCCCGCCGCTGCGATGCTGGTACTGATCTCGATCATCACCGCCTCGGCCGGTGCAATCGCGCCCCGTTTCAGCGTGAACCTGCCCGGTTTCAAGCACTAGCGAAAAATGGGCCATAGGCAATCCGGCCTCGGTTGCCCATCCCTAAGCTGTCCGGGCCCCGGTCGTCGCGCAGGCAATTACCCTGACTAACCCTTCGACCGGGCCCGCCCAGTGCTGACAAGTCCAAGCCAACCGTCATCTAAAAGAAGGTCGCTCTCATCGCCGAACGGATGGGCTTGGACCCCAGAAAGGAACTTCACAATGAAGCTCGACCTGCTTGTCCGGGCGAACGAGATTCTTACCATGGACCCCGACAGGCCCATTGCGACAGCTGTCGGAGTCATCAGCGAACGTATCGTTGGCTTTGATGAAGAAGTCGCAGATATGGAGGCGGAGCGGACCCTTGACTTCGGTGATGCGTGCATCACTCCCGGTCTTATCGATGCACATTGCCACACAACGTGGTGGGGTCTCGGCCTCGATGCGGTGGATTTAAGTGGGTGCAGGGGACTTGAAGAGGTTTACGCCAAGATCGAGGCCGAAGTAGAGCGCCTGTCCGGTGATGACGATGCCTGGGTGCACGGTACCGGATTCAATCAAGCCCATCATGGGGGACGCTTCCCGGACATCGGGCGTATCGATGAAATAACTGGAAATCGTCCGCTTTACCTTCGGCACGCTTCCGGCCATTCATCAATCACCAACAGCGCCACGCTGCACCTGATCGGGGCTTCACATCCGACCGTCCAGGACCCGGCAGGCGGAATTGTGGTGCGAGACGACGAAGGAAAACCTACCGGTGTCCTGGAAGAAGCCGCACAGGGATTGGTGCAGGCACTGCTGTTGCCCTACTCAACCGAGAGAATCATTCGGGCCCTGGATGCTGCGACCGAGCGGTACGCGGCACAGGGGATAACCAGCTTTACCGAAGCCGGCATTGGCGGTGGGTGGATCGGCCACAGCCCAGTCGAGGTTGCGGCTTACCAGGCCGCTGCCGAGACCGGGCACCTTCATGCACGCGCCCAGCTGATGCCTTCCATGGACGCGCTGCAACCTTTGACGGGGCATCCTGCCGATTTCCATCATCAAGGAACAGGTCTTGGACTTGGCCTGGGACTCCGTTACGGCTTCGGTGACGATTACGTCCGGTTCGGACACGTAAAAGTCTTCCTTGACGGGTCTCTCCTGGGCGCAACCGCTGCAGTGACCGAATCCTTCTGCGGACACGATCACAACACCGGGTACCTTTTGGACGAACCAGAAACCTACCGGGAGCGCGCATTGAGTGCCTACCGTGCCGGATGGCCATTGGCGCTGCACGCCATTGGCGATGTCGCCATTGACCTGGCGATGGACCTCATCGAGGAGGCACAGGATAGGTACGGCCGCGGTGAGGCGCCCTGCCGCATTGAGCATTTCGGTATCGCCCGCCCGGACCAAGTCGAACGCGCCGGAATCCTTGGCATCGCAGTGGCCCCCCAGGCAGGATTCATTGGTCCCCTAGGCGATCAGATAGCCACTTTGGTTGGCCCTGAACGGGAATCCTGGCTGTACAGGGGCCGGTCCGTAATCGACGCAGGTGCCCTTCTTGCAGGGTCTTCTGACCTGCCGGTAGCAGATAACAACCTGCGCAGGGGCATGCAGTCAGCCGTTGACCGGCGGACGGACAAAGGCTTGCCCTTCGCCGCAGGAGAGGCCATCACACCTGAGGAAGCGCTTCGAACGCACACAGAGTGGGCTGCCCGCGCCACCGGTCAATTCCGAGACAAGGGAACGCTCGAACGCGGCAAACTCGCTGATTTCACGGTGTTCTCGGAATCGCCCCTGATTGCCCGCAATATCGCCCAGATCGACATCGTGGCCACGATACTTGGCGGCCGGCTGAGCTATGACGCAAGGGAAGCTCATAGGAACTCCACACCAGAGTTGCAGCTCCTGTCGGTCATCAACTGACGACCGAACATCCCAACCCAAATTCACACAACAAAGAGGATCTAACGGTGCATAAAGTAAGAAATCTAACGCGTTCGCTACCGGATGCAGACCCGGTCGAAGGGCCCGCACCGACGATCGCCGCGGATCTGGCCCTCGCGCGCGAGGGACAGGTGAGCTTTGACCGGCTAGTCCGCGATCTGGACCCCGAGAACCTTCAGGGCGAATCGCTCCTGCCCGGATGGACCCGAGCACACGTCATTGCGCACATCGGCTACAACGCCCGAGCACTTGCCCGGCTGGTCCAGTGGGCGCGGACAGGTATCGAGAATCCGATGTACAAGTCGGCTGAGTCACGGGCGGATGAGATCGACCTCGGATCGACACTCTCCCATACGGGTCTGACCCGACTCTCATCGCAGGAGGCTGCACTGCTCGAAAAAGCATGGACGAATCTGCCGGAGGATCGCTGGGCTTACAAGGTAAAGAACGCGCAGGGGCGCACGATTGCCATCTCCGAGACCATTTGGATGCGGGCCCGCGAACTATGGCTGCATGCCATCGATCTCAACAACGGGGCAACCGTCCAGGACATTCCACGGCCAGCCGCGGCCCGCATTGTGCAGGATGTTCTTACTACCTGGGAGGGTCGGGACGGCCATTACGTACGCTCTGTTGCAACAGACGCTCACGCGAACTTTCAGCCTGTTGGTGAAGGACCAAGCGAACCGGCAAGCGACATTCTGACAGTCTCCGGCACACTGACGGACCTCCTGACCTGGGCCACCGGACGTGGCCACCATGGCGTGGTGGAGATCAATGAAGATGGACGTGAGATCGGCCGCGCGCCGGCGGCGCACCGCTGGATCTAGTCACCACTGCCGAAGAAGCCCAACAGAGACTGCTCTCCGGATCAGGAACACCGCACGTGCGGGCATTCGGTGTGCATTGGCTGAAGCATCTGTCTCGTCCAGCCGGAAATTGCGCAGACGCCCCATGCATGTAGGCAATGACAAGTCTCCTCGACAACTCTTGAAAGAAGAGGTCAACCATGTCAGCTCCACCAATAATAGGCGGCCCCACTCTCCCACAGGTGCGGAAGCTCGTGAGCACTATCCCCGGCCCGAAATCGCAGGAACTGCTGGCCCGCAAGGAAGCGGCCGTCGCAACTGGTACTGGTGGGGTGCTCCCTATTTCAGTTGTAGCTGCTGGAGGAGGGGTGCTGATCGACGCAGACGGCAACTCCTTTATTGACCTCGGTTCCGGCATCGCCGTGACCGGTGTAGGAAATTCAGCTCCAGCTGTGGTGCGAGCGGTGCAGCGACAGGTCGAGCAGTTCACGCACAGTTGTTTCAGCCTCGCCCCCTATGACGGCTACGTCAAAGTCGCCGAGAAGCTCAACGCCATTACCCCTGGTGATCACGAAAAGCGCTCGGCGCTCTTCAGCACTGGTGCTGAAGCCCTTGAGAATGCGGTCAAAATCGCTCGCCACTACACCGGTAGGCAGGCGGTAGTTGTCTTTGACCACGCGTTTCATGGGCGAACAAACCTCACCATGGGAATGACCGCAAAGAACATGCCCTATAAAAACGGGTTTGGTCCTTTCGCCCCCGAGATCTACCGGGTTCCCGCTTCCTATAGCTACCGAGACGGTCTCACGGGGTCTGAGGCCGGTGCACGATCGATACTTCAAATCGAGAAGCAAATTGGTGCCGAAAATGTCGCTGCCGTCATCATCGAACCCATTCAGGGTGAAGGCGGCTTCATGGCCCCTGCGTACGGTTTTCTACCGGCCCTACAGGAATGGACATCCCAAAACGGCGTCATCTTCATCCTAGACGAAGTGCAGACCGGCTTTGCCCGTACCGGTGACATGTTCGCTGCGAACCATGAGGGAATAGTCCCGGACTTGATGACGTTCGGCAAGGGACTGGCCGGTGGCCTCCCTCTTTCAGCAGTCACTGGCCGTAAGGACATCATGAACTCCGCCGTGGAGGGCGGACTTGGGGGTACCTATGCAGGGAACCCCATCGCTTGTGCTGCCGCCCTGGCAACGATCGAAATCTATGAGCAGGAAAACCTGACGGAACGTGCACGGGAAATTGGTGCCATCATCACCGATTTCTTCGCCGGTCTCGGTGAGGACGATGACCGTATCGGCGATATCCGCGGCCGCGGCGCATGATGGGCATCGAGTTCGTCAAAGCTGGCACTCAGAGACCGGCCGCTGGGCTCACCTCTGCGATCGCGAAGAAGGCAGGCCAGGACGGCGTGCTGGTACTCACGTGCGGCACGTATGGCAATGTGCTCCGGTTCCTGCCGCCGTTGTCCATATCAAACGACCTGTTGCGCGAGGGCCTTCAGGTCGTGGCGAATGCCCTCCAAGCAAATGCTTAAACCACAGCAAACCAACTTACGTACTTAGAAGGACAGAAATGACTTTAGAGCCCCACGAGCAAGAACTGATCAACCAGGTGCAAACCGGTCTTGGCATCGGAGGGACGTGGCAGCCCTCTTCGGCCGGTGCGACATTTGACGTGCAAGACCCGGCAACCGGGGAAGTCATCAAAACGATCGCCGACGCGACAGTCGACGATGCCCTCAGGGCGCTCGAAGCTGCCGTAACCGCACAGGAGGCATGGGCTGAGACCTCTACGCGCGAACGCTCAAACATCCTGCGCCGAGCCTTCGACCTTCTAATAGATCGCCGCGAAGACTTTGCTTTGCTCATTAGCATCGAGATGGGCAAGCCCATCTCCGAAGCCCGCGCCGAAGTGACCTATGGAGGCGAGTTCCTGCGCTGGTTCTCGGAAGAGGCCGTCCGTGTCCGCGGCGACTATCGCCCTACTCCGGAGGGCGCTGGCAACATCGTCGTATCGCACCTCCCGGTCGGACCCACCTATTTCATCACGCCCTGGAACTTCCCATTGGCCATGGCAACCCGCAAGATAGCCCCGGCCCTGGCGGCCGGCTGCACGGTTATCATCAAACCCGCCGAACTGACTCCGCTAACGACCATCTTCTTGGTACAACTGCTCGAAGAAGCGGGCCTGCCTGCAGGAGTTGTAAATGTGGTTCCGACCACATCGCCGGCGGACCAGTCCAGCGCTCTGTTAAAGGATTCCCGCCTCAGGAAACTCAGCTTCACCGGTTCGACCCCTGTGGGTGTGAAACTCCTTGAAGCCGCAGCCCAGAATGTACTGCGAACGTCAATGGAGCTGGGTGGAAACGCCCCGTTCATCGTCTTCGAGGATGCAGATTTGGATCGAGCCGTTGAAGGCGTCCTATTAGCGAAGTTCCGCAATATCGGCCAGGCATGCACGGCGGCGAACCGCATCATTGTCCATGAATCCATCGCAGATGCTTTTGCCCAACGCGTGAGCAACCGAGTGGCGCAAATGAAGATCGGCAGGGGAGCTGAGGAAAGTACCGACATCGGCGCTTTGGTCGACGACCGTGCGGTCGCAAAGGCTGAGCGTCTGGTTGCTGACGCCGTAGCGACCGGCGCAACGGTCCTCACTGGAGGTAAGTCCATTGAAGGTCCGGGCAACTACTTCCAGCCAACGGTCCTGGACCGGCTCAGTCCCCACTCAGCTCTGATGTCTGAAGAAATCTTTGGACCTGTCCTTGGCATCATCCGATTCACTACTGAAGCGGAAGCAGTCAAAATCGCCAATGACACAGACTATGGACTTGTCAGCTATGTGTTCACCGAGAACGTTCATCGCGGACAACGCATGATTGAGAAACTGCAGACGGGAATGATGGGCTTGAACACCGGACTCATCTCCAACGCCGCAGCACCCTTTGGCGGTATAAAGCAATCCGGAATTGGCCGGGAAGGCGGTTTTGAGGGCATCAGCGAGTTCCTCTCGACCAAATACACCCTCATTCCGCGCTGACAAATGCAGCTGTACCGGTCCCACAGGACTCGTCGATAGCCACTGAAACTGACAGAAAATTGAGTGCCTCCACGTTCCGCAGTCCCTGGCTGGCGAGTGGGGGAGTGTTTGAAGGGGGCTCACGGCCGGTAAACGGAGTGCCTTCGCGGTCTTCGCCGCTAGTCTTCCTTCGTTTCTTCCAGGACGGCACGTGCGGCTGCGGCATCGTGAAGGTCCGACAGGTACTTTTCCTGCTCTTCGATCTTGCGCCGGTAGAAGTCGTGGGCGGCTTGTTTCGTGATCCCCAGCGCTTCGCCGATCTGGGCCCACGTCGCGCTGGCCTCGCGTGCGGATTTGATGACGTACCAGCGCCTGGCCGTGAGCAGCTCGACAGCCTTCGCGTTTGCACGCAGCGCCTCCAGCGCTGCGACTTCTCTTACCTCTGCGAGGAACTGCGCTGCGGCCACCCGGGCTGGGTCACTGCCGGTGGCAGAAACTTCGCGCCAGGTCTCGCCGCGGAATGACTAGGCAGGCATAGCATGGACGTCCCATGAGAAATGAGGTATTCGACGATCCGTTTCGGCGAGGGTCCTGGTTCCAATGTGCCGCCGTTCGGCTGATTCGAAGAAAGGCCAATGAGCCTCCCAAAGGTCTGAGTAAAAGTTGCGGAATACGAAGTCGACGAACCGCAGGGCATGCATTGGGGCGATACAACCGATGCGGCAACTAGTCGCATTCAGAGTCATATGTGTTGCGGGATGACCAGGCTTAGCGGCGGCTGGATCAAAATCAAAGCGAATCGGTGACCGTAGAACGGGGACCTGACCAATGTGTAGTTCCACGATGTCAGCTATCGGCTCTCCCTCAGCCAGCAGATCTAGGTCCAGTTCATATGGACAAGGGATATACGCCAAGCGGTGACCGCTGACCGCGCCTCCTGACACGTCATAGGTCAGTTGCAGCAGACTTCCATCAAAGAGGATGACGGAATAGGCCCCGGACTGTATCCAGGCAAGATACTGGTCCAGAGTTGGGTGAGCACGGCTTGTCAAGAAGTCTGCTGTTGGGTCGTAAACGTGGAAGGATACACGAGACGGACTCATTGACACTTCATTCGCAAATAGTGCCAGTTCCGCTTCGACTAGAAAATCAAGAATATTCTTTATGTCGTCGCGAACTGTCCTAGTAGTCGTCACTAGGACCGCCCTCCTGCACCTTCCTAGCGAGTCGTGTCCGGAGCGCGGGGGGAAGATCGTAGAAATCCAGGTCACCACGTTCGATCGCCTCTAGGAACGAAGCCAAGCCCTGAGTTGCTTTTTTCACCGCTTCTTCATCTCCTTCTGGCCTGTCTCTATGCACATGGCGCAGCGTCGCCAGTTCGTCGGCAGTCGGAATCGTGAAGTCTAGGTGATACTTCCTGTCCACTACTTCGGCGACTTCGGACACAATGGACTCCATTTGTTCCCCATGTCCCGTTATGCGCACCCATGCCCGGCTGCGCGTAATGGCAGTGAATAAACTGTTCCTTCGGGTGACGGCATTGAAATGTGAAGCGGCATGTTGTGTATCAACGGCATATACCATGGGCGCCTCATTACCTTTGGCTCGATATATATGCGCTAACGCCACTGAACCTGCTCTGAATACTTCATCCACACTCGTGTTGACACCCACCAGATGGGACGGAATTCCTCTGGCAGATAGTTCGCGCATAATTCTCGGGGCACGACTCTTAGCTCTATATGAGTCGGGGAGGACGACAAGGATGTCATCGTGCTCCAGTTCATCCACGTTCAAGTTGATTGCTATCTGATCGGCAACCCAAGCATCCTGCTTGTCTTCCGATTCAAAGGGCTTAAGAAGCACAGCATCGGCTGGATCTACAAGCTCCGTGAAGTAAGCAGGGTAACTGGAGTCTGAGCGCTCAAGGGAGACTGCGTCACCCTCTTCAAGGGACCCCCGTAAGACGTTATAGCCGATTTCCTTCCACAAGAGAGGTTCGTCGAAGTGCTGGAGAAGGCCTCCCTCACGATAGATACCGAAGCCCAATGCATGAGCGGTAGCAAGCGCCCAAGGCGTGTTTCGGTAACAAACGGGCAAGACAATGTCCCGGCGTGGCTCGTTTGGTCCAGATGCAAGACTAATTAGAGACTCGCCAGCCGGACCTGTCCCAAACAGCTCATCGGTTGACGGCATGGCTGCATCTGAAAGCTTCTGCAGCTCGTCGTACCCCCACACAATCCGCTTAGGTTCTTTTGTGAATAGATAAACGAGTTGAAAGAACTCAGGGGGCAAGTCCTGCGCTTCGTCTATCAGGACGGCATCGAATATCGGCCGTACATCCCGATTTCGAGCTACGGAAAGAAGTTCTCTGCAAACACCTTGAAAAGCGTCATCCCGTCCATACTTGCCGTGAGCATAAGACCAATCACGGGGTACCTCACCTAGTGAATTCGCAATAAGGCTATAGACACCTGCCTTCCCACTCGAGCCCCAAGAATGCATGATCTTTAGGTATTCAGGGTCAGGCCGATCATTCATATGCTCAAAGGCAAACCTCGTAACCAGGTCGTCGATTTGCTGATAAAGGGCACGAGAATGAAAAGTGAGTGCGATGTGCCATTCAGGGTGCTGAGCATGCCAGTAGGCAGCTTTGAGGGCCAAGACTACTGTCTTGCCGGAACCCGCCAGGCCCCGTATTCGCTGTGGTCCCTCTGGGCTTTCGATGGCGGCAGCCTTCTGCCACCGGTCAAGGTTGGCAATGCCCTTTTCAATCTTTTTGAGCACAGAACCGCGGGAAGAGGGCTTGACTACAGACGAGCGTTTCTTAGCAGGCTTGATCGTGGTGACTCGTTGTAGAGCAGCATGCAGAGCACGTTCTACTTGTTCTGAGACTGGGTCAAGGGAACTTAGCCAACCAGAAACAGCCTCTATGTCGCCAAAGAAGCCTTCTTCCTCTCCAGTCGGCAGATGCGGTGGAGGTGGTGAGGCGAATACTGTAGCGGTACTAGGAGTTGTGGCCAGTCGCCGTCCGGCTCGGAGTGCATCGTGCCTGCTCAAATGGCTCTCCAGGACGGCATACAGGCGATCTTGTTCTTCTACCTTGTCTGACCACTCCTCCTTAGTTTGAGGCAAGCTGTTCGAAAGGATGAAAGCCACGGCGCCATGTGCACGACTCACGAGTAGTGCGTCCACTTGAACCTTTTCATCAGCAGTCGCAAGTACCGGATACCCGAGGTAAACGGTCCCTTCATTTACACTTCGAGCGAGCTGGTCGGCTAGCGCCTTAGCAGCTGTTCGGTTGCGACTTTCGCCGTAAACGATGTCCAGAGTCATCTCGACCGGTCCTTTGGATAGCGTGCCTTACCCAGTCGACTCTAGCCGGAGAATTAGCGAGGCATTCACGCCTTTACACATGTGGAGTTAGTTGAATCGGTTGAGAGTGGGAGGCTGGCAGGTCTAACGATTGTCACCAGCAGCAGCGCCGGACTGCTTGCCTAGTTTGATTGACACATAAGTCGCCCTATGTCTGGACCTTGAGGAGTGGATGTGAGCTGCGCCAACACTAAGTCATCTGATCAGATACGTCGCTTGCGACATGACATGCAGTGGGATGACAACCGGCCGGCTGCCATGCTTCACAGGAAATTCGCAGGCTGACCCGCACATAATGGACCGGAGCTTCGTCAACCGCTATTTGACCCAAGCTTTCGCCAAATACAAGTGTCCAGGCAGGGGTGAAGCGGGCCCTAAACACGTGGCGAAACGCCGAAACTGACGCGGCCCCTGGCTGCAGCACGACGGCCGTTCCGAGAGGTTGAAGAGAGCCGTGGGGGAGCCCCTCTCAGCGCCAGGCTTTACATAACGTGGGTTATCGGCGTTCCTAGATGGGCGGGGGAGTGACCGAAAAGGGCTGCTCCTGGCCTCGGCCCGGATCGTTTCTTCGCCCCAAGTGCTGGGACCAGAACTGGGCAGCTTGGGCCCGGCCGTTAGAGCGAAGAGCTGAAGTTCCTGGCTACATCGCCTATCTCAGAACTGAGGTAGCAGACGGCCAAGCAACCTCATGCGGATCCAACTCATGGCGGACCCTCAGATAGCGCAGCGAATGCCTGAATGAGCCCACGGGACCAGGCGGCGTCGGCCGAGCTCTCCACGGCGGACAGCACTGAGGACCGGCCTGCTATCCGCAGCTGCCGATCGGCAGTCCACAACCACGGCGATGGGCTGGATCATGCTGCCCATCACAGCCGCGCACACAACGTCCAGGACATCGCGGTGCTTGACTCATTGGCCGCGCCCGCGGCAGCGTCATCGCGGCCGGCGGAGATGTTCCTATAGTCAAGGAAGTGGGGCAGGCGGCGTCCGGCTCCCAGATAGCGCCGGGCCAAAATTGCCCCATTCTGTTGTGGCGAGGGAGGGTACCGTCCGATGTTTGGTTTGGCCGTCCGTTCTCCGTTGGGAGTTAGAGGCTGTTCGGTTGTGGGTCCAGTCCGGAGGCCCAGACTCTTCCGTTGATGGCCAGTTCACGGAGGAATTCTGTGAGTTCCTGGTCGGTGTAGGGTGCGTCCTCGTCGACCCACCATGTGAGGATGCCGATGATTTCGCCGGCCCATGCCCGGGCGACAAAGTTTGTGGGCAGGCGGGGGGTCACGCCGGCGCGTGCTGCTCGTTCTTCGAATAGCTCTTCGGCTTGAGTGATGAGGAATTCCTTGAGTTCCCGTAAGGCCCGTCCGTTCCCTTCGCCGCGGAGAATGACGCGGTAGGCGTCTCTTTCGCGCCCTGCGTGTTCGAAGAGGTATTTCACTGGGAGCCCGGAGAACCCGAGTGGTTTGGCTTCTTCCACGGCGGGCAGCACGCGGTTTCTTTCGTCGGCGAGGTCGGCGACCACGTCGCTGAGGAGGCCGTCCTTGTCACGGTAGTGCGTGTAGAAGGTCGCCCGAGAAAGGTCTGCGGCGTTGATGATGTCTTCAATGGTGATGGCATTGAAGCCTCTTTCCAGAACCAAGGCGATGAAAGCACTACGGATCGCTCGCTTCGAGCGGCGGACGCGGCGGTCCTCGACTGTTTTCACCTGAATTCCTTCCAAACCATTGACCAAGTGCACCCTCACAGTATATTACTGTACAGATCATCCAGTACTGAACATCATGTCTAGGAAAGATTTCTTATGAACCTTGGAAGATTTGTGCGGGCATCAGCGGCGTATCAGCCTGATGCCGAGGCTGTTGTAGGCCCTGACTCGCGGCTGTCGTATGCACAGCTGGACGAAGGGAGTGACCGTCTGGCCGCTGCCCTGCAGGACCGATTCGGTCTTGGGCGGGGAGATGTGGTGGCGGTTCTTGGATGGAACTGCCCTGAGCTCGTGGTGGCGGAAGTCGCCCTTTACAAGGCGGGTCTGGTGCGTGCCCCGATCAACGCCCGGCTTGGGGCATCAGAGGTTGCGCACCTGTTGGCCGACTCCGGGGCGAAGGTCCTCATTACGGACACCGATCATGGGGATGTGGTTCGTGCCGCGACCGCGATCGCTGCTGTTGAGGCTGTGGTCACCATTGGCGGTGAAAGCGAGTTCGGTGCCTCTTTCACCTCCGTCCTGGACTCCGCGGAACGGAGGGCGGTCGATGTTGATTGCGCTGATTCCGATGTGGCAGTGCTTCACTTCACCTCGGGTTCGACGGGGAAGCTCAAGGCTGCGGTTCACACCTACGGAAACCGCATGGCGCTGGTGCGGAAGTCGCTGATGCACCCGGACGGTTATGTCGGGCCGGGGGGCCGGATCATTTTGGCCGGACCCATCACCCATGCATCCGGGATGCCGCTCATGGGAGTCTTCCGGGCCGGGGGTTGCGTGATTGTGATGCGAACGTGGGATCCTGCCGAGTTCCTGTCAACGATTGAGCGTGAACGCGCGACGCACGCTTTTGTGGTGCCGACCATGATCATGACTGTGTTAGGTGTCCCTGAGGCCAGGCGTTTTGATTTGACCAGCATGCAGCACCTGATTTACGGAGGGGCTCCTATGTCCCCGGCCCGAATCCGTGCTGCGTGGGACCTCTTCGGCCCTGTGCTGACCCAAGGCTTCGGCTGTGCGGAGACGACATCGGTCGTGATGCTCCTGAGCACGGAAGATCACCGGCGGGCCATTGAGGGCGGCGATGAGGAACTGCTGCTCAGTTGTGGCCGTGCCATTTTTGACGCGGAGGTGCGCGTCGTCGATGAAGACGGTGTCCCGGTGGGACTTGGTGAGATCGGGGAGCTGGCGGTTCGTGGCCCCGATGTAGTCAGCGAATATCACAATGAAGCGGACTTGAGCGCGGAGACATTTCGGGACGGCTGGTTCCATTCCGGGGACCTCGCCCGTTACCGGGAAGACGGGTTTATCTTCATCGTCGATCGTAAGAAGGACATGATCATTTCCGGCGGTTTCAACATCTACTCCGTCGAAGTTGAGGCCGTCCTACAGCAGCACCCTGCTGTCCTGGACGCTGCGGTGGTCGGTGTCCCTGACGAGGAGTGGGGCGAAGCTGTCAAGGCTGTCGTCGTTCTACGCAGCGGTTTAGAGCTTGATGAGCAGGAAATTATCGATTTCTGCGCGGCAAACCTGTCCCGCCTGAAAAAGCCACGCTCGGTCGACTTTGTCGATCACCTTCCCGTTAACCAGAACGGCAAAACCGACAGACGCGCCGTCCGTAACCGTTACTGGGCGCCAACCGGCCGTCGCGTCGCGTAACCCAAAGGATTTCGACATGACATTCACACTGGAACCCGACCACTCTGCCGAACCGGAACTGCACGAGCTGGTCATGAGCCTGCGTGCCTACCTGCTCGAGGAGCTCATTCCTTACGAGCAACGACTCGGGCTTTCCCCCGAGACCAAGCTCAGCCGGGCTGACCTCGAGCCCATATGGCAGCGAAGCCGCGAACTCGGCTTTTACGGCATCGCCCTCCCGCCGAAGCTGGGAGGACAGGGCCTCTCAACCCGAGAGCTGTGCGCCTTGAAAGAGGAACTCATGTCCCACGGTTCCGTGCTCGCGCACTCAGTGCTGGGCGATATGGGGGGACCACTGCGCGCAGGGTCCATCATGCAGTACGCCAGCACTTACCAGCTCGAAAAATACCTTATGCCAGTCATTCGTGGGGAAAGGGCGTGTTGCTTTTCCATCACCGAACCCGATGCCGGTTCAGACGTACGGCGTATGCGCACGACCGCCCGCCTCGAAGGCGACGAGTACATCCTTGACGGCGGTAAAGTCTTCAGCTCCGCGGCACCCTTCGCTGACTTTGCCATCGTCGTTGCCCGCATGGACGGCGAAGCCGAAGCCTATAGTGCGTTCCTTGTGGATTTGGACGCTCCAGGGGTCACAGTTCGGGATGGTGAGGTTCCAATGTCCGGGCAGCAGATCGAAGGGGACATCGACTTCGATGAGTGTCGCATACCGGTGGCAAACCTTCTCGGGGACGTCGGTCAGGGGCTGCGGATCGGTATTGGGCGAATCAACCTGAACCGGCTACTCCACAGTCCCTCAATCATCGGCGCCGCCCGCCGGGCATGGACCCTGTCCGTGGAGTATGCGAAATCGCGCATCGTCAACGGCCGGCCGCTGATTGAACTCCAAGCGATTCAACACAAACTCGCTGACATGGCCACGGACATCTACGCTGCACGGTCGATGGTGGCAGCGACGGCCGCGAAGGTCGACAGGGGGGAGGACGTTTCGGTCGAGGCGAACATGTGCAAGCTGTTCACGGCCGAAGCATGCTTCCGGGTCGTCGATGAGGCTGTGCAGATTCACGGCAAGGCAGGACTGACGAGGGGCAACGAAATTGAACAGCTCTTCCGATCCCTGCGGATGTACCGCATCGTCACCGGCACCAGCGAGATCCATCGAAACGCCATCGCCAAAGCGCTCACCTGAGAACCCTCTATCTCTCGGACCTATAACTCGTAAGCAACGTCGCTCACACTAGGAGAACCATGGACAGTTCACCCGCCCGATCCAAGGCCGTAGCGCCTATTCCCGCCGCGGCGCGGGGCATGATCGCGCTCCTGATCCTCTTGGAGTTCGTTGCCGGTCTCCTCCAAGGTTTCTATGACCCCCTGGCCAAACTTTTCGCCAAAACCTACGAGGTTTCAGACGGACACATCATCTGGTTCCACACACTCCAAGGCCTGTCTGCTGCGGTGATGGTGCCACTACTGGCCAAATTCGGGGACATGTTCGGGCACCGCAGGGTGCTCAGAATCGCCGTAGGTGTGGTGCTTGCCAGCACTCTGCTGACAGCCATGGCACCGAACTTCCCACTGCTCTTGGCTGCACGAGTGCTTGCAGGGCCCATCGCCGTTTGGCTGCCACTTGAAATCGCTCTGGTGCATCAGCGTATCGATCAAGCTGCCGCCCGCAGAGTGATCGGGATCTTGGTCTCGGTACTGGTGCTCGGAGCGGTCATAGGGAACATCGGTGGCGGCCTTTCGGTAGTTTTGATGCCTTTCTCAGCCGCGCTGCTCATCCCGCCTCTGCTGATGATCGGGGCCATAGTGGCAGTAATCCGAATCCCGGAATCTACTCTTCGGGCCGCCCCCGGCATCGACGGTTGGGGACTTTTAGGGATAGCGGTGGCAATGATCCTGTTACTCACAGGAATGAGCAGGCTCTCCGAAGAAGGCCTAGGGGATCCGCTGCCCTGGAGCCTCATCGCGGCTGCAGTCATTGTGTTCGCAGCCTGGGCCTGGTGGGAACTGGGGGTCAGCAACCCCGCAGTGGACGTCCGGATGCTCACCTCACATGCTCTCGCACCCTTATATATCGTGGGGTTCCTCTTCGGTTTTGTGCTGTTCGGGTTTCAAACACCGTTGGCGACTTTCGCAGCGTCCCACCCCGACACCGACGGATACGGGCTCGGCTTCACCACGTTCAGCCTGTCCTTGATCATCGCGACTTTCACTATCCTTACAGCCGTCGGCTCCGCAACTGTCAATGCACTCACACGCCGCTTCGGAACCAAGTCCGTGCTCGTGTTCGCCGCTGCCCTCTCCGCTGCAGGCTTCGGCTTCTTCGCGCTGCAGCACGCCGAAAAGTGGCACCTTCTAACAATGGCAGTACTAGCAGGCATCGGAATGGGCTTACTTATGGGAACCCTGCCTGCGCTGATAGCCGAAGAGGCCCCGGCAGACAGTACGGCCATAGCGACCGGCGTCTATAACTCCCTGCGGACCCTTGGCGGAGCTGTAGCCGGGGCCGGATTCTCGATCATCCTCATCTCATTCGCTCAGTCCTCCAGCGGCAATCCCGGTGACGGATACGCCATGATCTGGACGATCGCGGCGGGAGCATTCACCGTCGCAGCGATCGTCCTGGCCCTGAGCAAGACCACCAAAATACCCCGCCCCCTTCTCCCACCAACTCCCACCGGAACCGTCCCCCTGCTCAAGCCCGCCCCTAGGGAACGTTGAGCATCACCAGACCACCTGCAAAAAACGCTCTCAGAGCACTTGAAAGGACCAACTCATGAGCCAAACCACCATCCCGGAAACATCACAGGAAGCCTCTGACTCCAGCACCATCGACTTCCGGGCCGACGGCGCCGCGATCCTTCACGAGCTGGTAACACTCCGAAGAGAGCTGCACGCCGACCCCGAAATAGGCACAAACCTCCCACGAACACAGCGGCGGCTGCTGAACGCTTTGGAAGGTTTGCCACTGGAAATCACGCTCGGAGAACGGCTCACCTCGATTGTCGCGGTCCTCAGAGGCGAACTGCCCGGCCCCACAGTCCTTCTGCGAGGAGACATGGATGGCTTGCCTGTCACCGAAAAAACGGGCCTGCCCTATCGATCCGAGAACGGCGCAATGCATGCCTGCGGACACGACCTGCACATGGCAGGGCTCGTAGGGGCCGCTCGTCTCCTCAGCGCACACCGTTCTCAAATCCCCGGAAACGTCATCTTTATGTTCCAACCCGGGGAAGAAGTCCTGCTCGGGGCGAAGATGATGATTGATGAAGGGCTGCTCACTGCAGCCGGGGACATCCCCGTCGCCGCCTACGGACTACACGTCGCCCCGGGACCCTTCGGGAACTTCGCCCTTTCCGCCGGCACAGCAACAGCAGGATCCACCAGAATCAGCATCACCATTCACGGCAAGGGCGGCCATGGCTCACGGCCCCACGAAGCCGTCGACCCGGTGCCAATCCTGGCCGAAACCATCCTCGCCCTCCAAAGCCTGGTAACCCGACAACTGGACGCCCAAGACCCCGTGGTCCTCACCCTAACCGTGCTGGAAGCAGGAACAACCGGCAACGTCATTCCGGACACCGCCACAGCCAGGGGGACACTCCGGAACCTCAGTGATCAAGCTCTTACAAAGGCAAAAGACAAAATCGCCCGTCTCGTCCCAGCCATCGCTGAAGCACACGGCGCATCGGCGGAAATCGAAATGACCGAGGGATGCCCCGTGCTTGTAAACAGCACAGAGCTCACGGACCAGTCAGAATCTGTGCTGTCCACCGCATTCGGTGCAAACCGGGTCACCCGAAAAGACACAACATCAGTCATGGGCTCCGAAGACTTCTCCTTCGTAGCCCAGAAAGTCCCCGCCAGCTTCTTTAGGCTCCTGGTCTCACCGGCCGATCTGGACCCCAGCGAGACCAACTACAACCACTCGCCCCTAGTCCGCTTCGACGACGCCATCCTAGGAGACCACGCCGCCGCCCTTGCAGGTCTCGCCTTAAACCGTCTCCAACAGGGCTGACCCGCACCCAGTGCCGGTGCTCAGGGGTAAAGCCGGCACTGGGTGGTGAGCCAACCGCCACTGCATGGGCGGAACCCCAAGCCGCCCACTCATCGGTCATTCCGCTGGAGCGGCACGCCGCCGGCAAACCACTCCCCTACCTCACTTAACGAAATCTCGGTTATCGGCTCTTTACAAGGGTAGTGGGAGGAGCTCCGGAAGGGGCTTCGGAACTATCCTTCTGCGGTGTCCGGTTCGGCCCATTCGAGAGCCGCGACGAGGTGTCCCTCGTTCGGCAGGGCCTGCTGTTCCGCTGCAGGAAGCTTGTCATAGGTGTAGGCGGCGACGGCCATGGGCGATGTTGACCGGCCGAGGCTGTAGCGGACGCTGCGGTCGTTCTTGGTTCCGCAAATCAGGATGCCGACCGTTTCGTTGTGGTAATCCCGGCGGAGCATGTCATCGACGAGGGCAACATAGAAGTTGAGCTTTCCTGCGTATTCAGGCTGGAACTTGCCTGTCTTAAGTTCGATGACCACGTACCGGAGTTGCTCGATGTGGAAGAACAGCAGGTCGACGTAGTAGTCATCGCCATCGACGTCGAAGTGTACCTGGCGGCCCACGAACGAAAAGCCTGGGCCCAGCTCGCGGAGGGTTTCGGTGATGCGACTCGTCAGCGCGTTCTCCAGGTCGCGTTCGGCGATCTCACCGGACAGGCCGAGGAACTCGAAGTTGTAGGGGTCTTTTGCCATTTGCTGGGCAAGTTCAGAGTCCGGAGCCGCGAGCTGGCGGGTGAAGTTTGATGGCGCCGCACCGGTGCGTTCCATCGAATGATTCATCATCATGTTCAGCAGCACGTTTCGGGACCAGCCGTACTGAACGACCGCGGCCGCATACCAATCCCGTTCCTCGCCGGTGGCTGCCTTGTCCAAAATCGTGCGGATGTGCCCCCAGGGCAAATGTGCCACAAGCTGTGGCACATTTTCAGTTGTGTCCCAGGCCCGGACCATTGCGGTCATGTACTGCAGATTCCGGTACGACAGACCCTTCATATCGGGAAAGGAAATCGCGAGATCGGCGGCAAGCCGCCTGATGACTCCAGTCCCCCAGCCCTGGCTCGCCTGGCGGGCGATAATGTCCTTGCCCAATGACCAGTAAAGCTCGATTACCAGAGTGTTGACGGTTCGCTGCGCTTGGATTCGCGCACCAGCGATCCGGGTCTTCAGAGCTTCCAGCAGCTCCGCGTAGTCTGCCGGCAGTTCGATTTCTGAAGAGACCATGCGTCAACCCTATCTATCGGCAAATGTGCCACAGGCTGTGGCACATTTGTACCCGCCGGCAAAAAGACCAGGTTGACGAAAGGTCCATTATCAGCGTTTGGAAGTGACCGGGGGAGTGACTTTATTAGGCGTCAGGAGCTGGCTACCCAGGTTGTCCTGTCTCACCTAAGGTGAGGCAATCTCATCGAGGTCGAGGCATTAGGCCATTTTTTCTCACTACAGTTGAGGCACCGGGGGCAGATCCCGCGTGATTCCAAGGCTCTTGGACCATCAGCCATGCTGCGATTCTCCGATTTGCCTCAACTAAAGTGAGACAAACCCCGGCGTTCTGTCTCATCCAAGTTGAAGTAACCGCACCAAATTGCCACCGTCTGCCTCGAGTTAGGTGAGACGGGACACCGGTGGCCAAGTCGACAATGTTTCCGTCTAGCTACGGCTCGAGGGATTCTCGTGCGGGCTTGCTTCTCCCGCACCGCTGCCTCCTCGTTCGGGCTGGAGTGGGAGCTGCTTGGCTACGCAAATCCGGAAGCAACTATTCACTCAGCGTCGTAAGTGTTGGCGATGTACACGTCACAGGACGCGTTATGCGCCACGCTGTTGGCCACACTTCCGAGCACGCGGCCGATCCTCCGCATCCGTCGGTTGCCTACCACGATCATGTTTGCCTCGACCCGAGCAGCTTCCTTCAAAAGTGCATCAGCCGGTCTACCCCGGACAACTGAATGAGAGACCATCAGATCACCTGAACGCAGGCTGTCAGCGACACTCTTTGCTACCTTTTCAGCGTCGTTGGCAGCGGAGATGACACCTTTGTCGCTCCCGCTGCCGTACACCTCGGCGCGGTCGCTGTCGAATGCCGAGACGACCAGAAGCGGGGCGTTTAAGGCAAGGGCGAGATCGCGTGCTGATTCTGCCGCTTTACGCGCGGTGTTGCTGCCGTCGACGCCAACAATAATGGTTCCGGTCATGGTTACTTCCTTGTTTGGGCGGAGAGTACTCGTCCTCGGGAGTTAACGATCCGCTAATGGGCGTGGGCCAGGTGAGGCTGTCAACCGGACATGGTGGCGGTACTTTCACGTCACCATGGAGTTTCCTTCCAGGATGCCCACTTAAGCATTTGTGATGTTGGTCAGTTTCCGAATTCCCGGCGCAAGTCAGCCTTGCGGATTTTGCCGCTGGCGGTTCTTGGTAGCTCGTCGACAGTGACTACTGACTTTGGGATCTTGTAGCGTGCAATTCTTCCCTCGAGGTGCGCCCTAATGTCCTCTTCAGTCACGGAGTATCCTTCGCGGACCATGATGATGGCTTTGGGAACTTCCCCCCATTTCTGATCAGGAACGCCGATGACGGCGACACTTCCTACACCTTCGAGTTCGCTGATGATTTGTTCGATCTCGGCCGGGTAGATGTTTTCCCCGCCGGAAATGATCATGTCCTTGAGCCGGTCCGAGATGTAGACGAATCCCTCTTCGTCGGTGTAGCCCATGTCACCGGACCGGAACCAACCGCCGTTGGAGTAGCTGCTTTCGGTGGCATCGGGCCTGTCCCAGTATTCGTGGATGACGTTGGGTCCCTTGATCTGTATCTCTCCCACTGCGTGGGCACCCAAGACTTCTCCTTGGGGATTCACAATCCGCACGTCGGTGAAGAAGTGCGGCAGGCCTACGGACCCCATCTTCTCCCGGCTCCTGCTGGGCTGCATGCTCGTGGCTCCCGGCGCGGTTTCAGTCATGCCGTAGCCACCGGAGAAGGACAGACCACGCCTTTCATATGCTTCCATGACGCGGACTGGAACAGCCGAACCGCCGCAGGTGAGCTTCTGCAGGGAGCTGATGTCTGTCGATTCCCATGCTTCGTGTTCGATGAGCATCTGGTAGGTGGTGGGGACGCCGCTGAGCATGGTTGCCTTGTACTTTTGGATCAACGATAGTGCCCGTCCTGGTACGAAGCCTGGCTCCAGCAGGACAGTTCCACCCTTGAGCAGGACGGGAAGGACGGCCATTCCCAAGGACGCGACATGGAACATCGGTGATATGACCAGGGCGACGTCGGTGCTGGTGACGTCGTAGTCCACCAGCACGTTGAAGGAATTCCAGGTGATGTTGCCGTGGGTCAGTGCTGCACCCTTGGGCCGGCCTGTGGTGCCTGAGGTGTAAAGGATGATGGCGACATCGTCCAGCGACACCGGAACGTCGATGCGGTTTGATGAGGCGGCAGCCAGTACTTGCGCGTAGTCCTCTGCATCATCGGGGCGCCCGCCCGGGGCTCCTTGCCCGTCAATGATGATGCGGTTGCGCACGGAGGTCCCTTTCGAACCTGCCGCGGCCAGCCCTTCAAGGGAAGCGGCGTTTATAAGTGCCATTGAGCCTGAGTCCTGCAGCGCGAACTGGATCTCTGGTGGTGCCAGCCGTGTGTTGAGCGGGACAAAGATTGCGCCGAGCGTCCCGGCAGCAAACAGTGTCTCCAGGAATGCGGGCTCGTTTTCCCCTAGGTAGGCGACCCTATCCCCTCGGCTGATTCCACGATCGCGCAGGGCATTGGCCAGTCGGTTCACACGGTCTGCCAGCTCTCCGTAGCTAATTTCGCAGTCGCGGTAGACCAGTGCGGCCTTGCTCGAGGATTTGGCCCTCCGCCGTTGCAGCCAGGATCCCAGTCCTTGGTTATCCATCATGGAAGCCTTCCTATGTTGAGAGAACATGGTCCGCCGGCAGCTTCATCGCCCGCCGACGGACCACGGCTGCCTGTTAGGCGTAGAAACGGTAAAGGGAATGGGCGATGACCGCTGGTTTCGTGCCGCCTTCGACCTCGATTGCCTGGTCGACGCCGATCTGGTAGCCACCGGGAACTTCAGTGACGCTGGCGATCTTCGCGGACATCCTGACCTTTGAACCGACTTTGACCGGGGAAGGGAAGCGGACCTTGTCCAGCCCGTAGTTGACCTTCGTTTTCACGCCGGTGACGTCCAGCAGTTCGGTCCAGAACGGGATCGCCAGTGAGAGGGTAAGGAAGCCGTGGGCGATGGGGGCGCCGAAGGGGCCGTCCTTGGCTTTTTCCGGGTCTGTGTGGATCCACTGATGGTCACCGGTCGCGTCAGCGAAGGTGTTGATCTGTTCCTGCGACACCTCGATGTAATCGGTGTAGCCCAGGTCACGGCCTTCCAGCCCGGCAAGTTCTTCAAAAGATACGGTGGTAGTACTCATGGTGCTCCTTAGTTGTTGTTTTTGATTTTGTGCTCAGCGAAATGCGCTAAGACCGGTTAGGGCACGCCCGACTATGAGGGCGTTGATTTCGTGGGTGCCTTCGTAGGAATAGACGGCTTCAGCGTCGGCGAAGAACCGGCCCACATCATGGTCCAGAATGATTCCGTTTCCTCCACAGATTTCCCTGGCGAGGGCTACGGTTTCCCTCGCCCGGGCGGCGCACCACATTTTGGCCAGGGCGGAATTTTCGTCCTTGTAGATGCCCTCTGCCTGCTGCTGGCTCAGGCGGACCACCATGCCCAGGGACGCGGTGACATTGCCCAGCATTGCGGCAAGCTTCTCCTGGACCAGCTGGAAACCGCCCAGCGGCCGACCGAACTGCTCGCGTTCCGTTACGTAGCGAAGCGCAGCTTCGTACGCGCCGGCCTGCAGCCCGGCGGCAATCCAAGCGACGTCGGAGCGCATGTTGCGAAGCAGCGCGGCAACATCGCCGAAGCCGTTGATGTTTTGCAGCCGGTGTTCCTCGCTTACCTCAACGTCAGTGAGGGTGATATCTGCATTCTGCATAATGCGCAGGGACATTTTGCCTACTATTTTGCGGAGAGAGACGCCGGGACTGTCCGTGCGCACCAGAAATGCCTTGACCTGGTGATCGGCCTGGTCCCGGGCAAAAACTGCCAGGTACTGAGCCGTTGCAGCGCCTCCGATCCAGCGCTTGGCACCGTTGATCAACCACGTCCCGCCGTGGCGTACGGCTGTGGTTTCCAAGCCACCGGCGATGTCCGACCCGTGGTCCGGTTCGGTGAGTGCAAAAACTCCAGTCATCTGGAATCTTATGATCAGGGGATCCCACGTGGCGGCCTGCTCAGGGCTTCCGCCCATCTTGATTGTGGTGCGGAAGAGCCCGGACTGGGCGTTGTAGAAGGTCGCCAGCGACGCATCCATCCGCGCGAGTTCGAAGTTCCTAAAGCCTTCGTACAGAGCATCAGGGACGGCGCTGTCCCCTGTCAGTTCGGGAGGATCCATGAGGTTAAGATCAACCAGGGGCTGGATGATCTGATGGGGAAATTCGCCCCTCTCCCAGTACTCAGCCAGGACCGGACGGACGTGTTCCTCCAGCACCGCGCGCAGGCGCGCCAGTACGCTCAGCTCCTCGTCCCTGAGGAGAGTCGAATAGCCGTACTGATCGGAGGGATAAAACAGTGTCACTAGCCGGTTGCTGCAGCGAGGCCCAGCAGCCGGACCGCGTTGCCCTTGATGATTTTCGGCCGCACCTCATCCTTCATGACGAGCTTGTCGAAGTCGGTCATCCAACGGTCCGGGGTGATGAGGGGGAAGTCCGAGCCGAACAGAACTTTGTCCTGCAACACAGTGTTGGCCTGACGTACCAGGATCTCCGGGAAATACTTCGGCGACCAGCCCGACAGATCAATCCAGACGTTGGCCTTGTGGGTAGCCACCGCAATCGCTTCCTCCTGCCAGGGCACCGAAGGGTGGGCCATGATGATCTGCAGTTCCGGGAAGTCCGCGGCAACGGCATCCAGCAGCATCGGGTTGGACAGCCCCAGTTTCAGCCCGAATCCCCCAGGCATGCCGGAACCGATACCGGTCTGGCCAGTGTGGAAGATAACCGGCAGGCCCAGGGACTGGATGAGTTCCCAAAGCGGATAGAACTGCTGGTCCGACGGATCGAAATTCTGCACAGTGGGGTGGAATTTGAACCCCCTGACGCCGTAATCGCCTGCCAGTTTCCGTGCCTTGTCCATGGCTTCAGCACCCGTGGTGGGATCGACGGAACCAAAGGGTATCAGCACGTCATTGTTGCGGGCTGCCCCAAGAGCAATTTCCTCGCTGCTGTTGGGCCGATGGCTTAGGGACCGGCGGGCGTCAACCGTGAAAACCACGGCAGCCATTTTCCGCTCACGGTAGAGCTCTGCAATGTGGTCCAAGCCCGGGCGAGGACCGGCGGTTTTGAAGTATTTGCTGGCCGCGTCTACCAGTTCCTGCGGCAACGCGTTGTGGCCGTGATCGTCCACTTCCACGTGGACATGCATGTCGATGGCGGTGAGGGCATCAACATCCAGTGCGGATACGTAGCTCACGGCGCCTACTTCGCCGAGGCGGCTTCGGGGCGCAGTTCCGGGGGCAGTTCGGGGAACTCTTCTCCGACGCTTTGCAGTTTGTCGCCGAAGAGGTTCTGGAACGAGGCTTGAAGATCCTCATAGCCCCAGCCGCCCTCGTGATACTCGGTGGCCACTGCTTCGGGGTGTGACCACAGCTGCAGGCGGTCGCCACCTACCCCGATGGCCTGTCCGGTGATGTTGGCCGCCGCGTCTGAAGCCAGGAAAGCTACCAGGCCGGCAACATCGTTAGCTGTACCGAAACCCAGTTCCTTGCGGAAGAATTCCGGCATCGCTTCCCCACGTGCAGTAGCCTGGACGGCCCTTTCGAAGAACGGGATGGTTTCGGTCATTGCTGTGGCAGCGACGGGAATGACGACGTTGGCGGTAACACCGGCGCGCTTCATTTCCAACGCCCAAGTTCGCACCATGCCAACGATGCCCGCCTTGGCTGCCGCGTAATTGGTTTGCCCGAAGTTTCCACGCTGTCCCGTCGGGGAGCCGATGGTAATGATGCGTCCGGGGACGTTGTTCTCCTTGAAGTAGGCGAATGCCTCGCGAACGCAGGTGAACGTCCCCCGCAGGTGTACGTTGATGACAAGGTCGAAATCCTCATCAGTCATCTTCAGCAGCGACTTATCGCGCAGAACGCCAGCATTGGTGACCAAAATGTCCAGGCGACCAAAGGCCTCGACAGCGGCTTCAATCAGTTTTTTGGCGGTCTCTGTGGAACCTACTGCGGCTGTGACGGCAACGGCCCGGCCACCCTTTGCCGTAATGGAGTCCACGGCCTCCGACGAAACCGCGGGGTCGACGTCATTGATTACTACTGCGGCCCCGCGCCGTGCCAGCTCCTGGGCATAGGCCAGGCCGAGTCCGCGTCCGCTGCCCGTGACGATTGCTACTTTTCCTTTGAGATCCATGTCCAGCTCCTTGGTAGTAGTTTCGTCAACGATGACGAATACCTTCACGAATGAAAACCATAATAGTTGTATTATTCAATTATTGTCTAGGGGTATCGTTATTTGAATGACGAGCCTCCGGCCGTCTGGTTTAGTCCCCTGTCGCCGATAGAAGGAGCAACGCCGATGGACAACCCACTGGCCCCGCCGCACTGCACGTACCTGGCTACGCTGACCGTGCGCGTGGCGACCCCCATTGAAGTGGGAATGACTCCCAGCGGAGTTCGGCGCATCATTCCAATAACGGGCGGAACGGTGACCGGTCCGGACCTCAATGGGGTGGTGCTTCCCGGAGGTGCTGATTTTCAGCTGCTCAAGACGGACACCCTCACTGAGATGGATGCGAAGTACGCCATCGAGACCACAGAGGGGGAGAGGATTTTTGTGGACAACTTCGCCATCAGGACAGGATCCAAGGAGGATATCGCGCAGCTGGTGAGGGGCGAGGCTGTCGATCCTAAACGGATCTACTTCCGCTGCACCCCCCGGCTTAGTTCGGCCGGCACCCGGTGGGCTTGGCTCAGTTCCCGCATCCTCATTGGCACGGGCGAGCGAATGCCGGACACGGTTAAGCTGAGCCTGTTTGTCGTGGATTAGCAGGCCCTGACCCAAGCGGTCGGTTCACACCAACCAGGGCAGGGGTGTTGGCTAGCGGATAGTGCTTGCCAGATCCTATTCTTGATAAGATCAATGGTTTCATTGGTTATGCCGCCGAAAAGGACCTCCCTTGCCTCTACAGCCCGAACTCCAGACAAAAACCGGTCCTTCCAGTACAGGACTGATGGGGAGCGACCTTTCCAATGAGGTCGAGTTCCTCCTGGCCAAAGCAAGCGGTGCATGCTCGGAGTCAGCAAACTCCCTGCTCCGCGATTACGATCTCAAGGTTCGCTCCTACTCGGTGCTGTCCCTGGCCTGCAGCAACTCAAGCCCATCACAGCGGGAACTTGCTGAATTTCTTCGCCTGGACCCCAGTCAGATAGTCGCTTTGGTAGATGACCTTGAGCGGAGGGGCGCCGTTGTGCGGCAGCCGGACCCCCAGGATCGCCGTTCAAACGTCATTGTTGCCACAGACGAGGGACGTCGCCTGTTTGAGCGGGCGGCCGCGGCGACGCAGGAAGCGCGGCGAAAGTCCCTGTCGGGGCTGAGCAATGCTGAGGTCGAAACCCTGCGCGACATGCTCCGAAAAATAGCGCTGCCCTAGTCCTGCCTCCCGGCGCAGCCTGCCCTTGCACCGACCGCTGCACTTAGACCCCAAAATTCGGCCGGCACCAAGATGCTGGTGCCCTGAATCGCCCTGGGGCGACGACCCCCACGGCCCATAGTCTGCTCGTAGCCTAGTATCACGCCCGATGTCGACCTCTTCGCCCCAACTGCGGGCATACTCCATAAGCCTGTTGTCTACCTCACATTCAGGTGGTACTTTAGTTGTAATCTACAACTATGCAGATCCCCAATCGTTTCTGATTGGCTACTATTCTTCGTGCAACAGCCAAAGGTGACTGAACATGGCACAAACGCTTAGGCATTTTTCGAAGCCCGTCCTGGCTGACATTCTGGGCAGACGGGCGATGTCAGCTATCGTCCTGGCAGTCGTTGCTCTCTATATCCTGCCCGTGGCCATGCTCATTTACGGGGCCTTCCGGGACGCTCCTCCTGGCCAGCCAGGAGCCCTGAGCTTTGAAGGTTTTGCCGCAACCTTCAGCTCGCCGGCTACCTACACGTCCCTGGGCAACTCTTTGTGGCTCGCCACTGTTGTATCCATCGGAAGCACCGTCATCGGGGTCACTTCAGCCTGGATAGCGACAAATACCAACACGAGGCTCGCGCGGTTCATGACGCCTCTCGCAGTGATCGGTCTGGCAACACCGCCGCTCTTCTTCGCCTTGGCTTGGAGCCTGCTGGGAACACCACGTCTGGGGCTGCTGAGTAAGTTTTTCGGATTCTTCGGATTCGAGGACTTTTCCATACAAGGAGCGTGGGGAACGGCGTTCATCCTGAGCCTCAAGGTCTCGACGCTGGCCTACTTTATTGTTCTGGGAGCGTTCGGCTCAATGGACCACCGGATGGAAGAGGCCGCCCTCATTTCGGGGGCAACACCCAGGAGAACATTCTTCACAGTGACGTTGCCGATGATGGCACCGTCCGTTATCGGCGCGATGATTCTCGCCTTCATTATCGGGCTGACAGCGTTCGACATCCCTTTGCTCATCGGCGGGTCAGGGGCGTTCCCGGTAGTGGCGACCCAGATTTTCTCCATGCTCAATGAGCAGGTTCCGCCGAACTATAGTGCGGCAAGTTCGCTGGCACTGGTTCTCATGTTCCTGGTTGTTGCACTGGTGTCCGCCAAGTGGTGGCTCCTGGACCGCCGACAGTTTTCAACCATCGGCGGGAAAAGCGGCACCAAGTTCCGTTGGGACATGGGCAAATGGGGAGTGCTGACGACCACATGGATCGTCTTGTACGCCCTGGCCATGGTCATCCTTCCGTCACTCCAAGTCGTTCTGGGCTCAATGCAGCGAGTCTTCGGCGCCGCGGGAGAGCTCACGCTTCGTAACTACACGGAACTGCTGTCCTCCACGGCGATAGCGCCCGCTTTACGGAACTCTTTCCTCCTCGCGGCAGTGGGTGGCCTCATCGCGACCATCATCTCGCTGGCCTTGGGGATGATAGGAAGGCACGCAACGAAGTCGATCCGACGCGGACTGGAGCTGACGACCTGGCTGCCTTGGGCCGCCAACGGAATTTTGCTGGGCCTGGGCCTTGTCTGGGGCTTCCTGACTGTTCCTTTCCTTACGCCATTGTTTGGCACCATCTGGATTGTCCTGATAGGACTCGTCATCTCCACGACGCCTTTGGCGGCCAGAGCAATCGACGGCGCCTTGGCACAAATCGGTAAGGAGCTGGAGGAGTCTGCCCGAGTATCCGGCGCGTCGGCGCTGCGCGTCGCCAGCGGGATTGTGTTTCGGCTGTTGTTGCCGTCATTCCTGGCGTCATGGCTGCTCTGCGCAATCCATATTGTCGGCAATCTGGAAGTCCCGGTCCTCCTCTCGCTTCCCACCAACAAAACCATGGCCGTCGAGGTATACAAGCTCTACGGCAGTGGTGAAAGCTCCATGGCAGCCGCGCTGTTCGTGCTGGCCTTCCTTATCTGCGGAGTCATCGCGGCAATTGTTCTTCTTATCCGCTGGCTGGCCGTAACTGTTAACCGCCGGAAACGGGAAGGAGAGGCCGCCATGGTGGACTCAGCAAATCCGCCCAGTACTCCCGCGAGCAGCGCGCTCCCGGAGCAGGACAACACGAATCCCTCAGACCAAACCAGGAGCCATCATGTCCTCAGTCGTGATTAAGGATCTGACAAAAAACTACGGAGCCAACACAGTCGTAGATGGAATAAGCCTCGACATCGCCGACGGTGAGTTCCTAACCCTCCTAGGACCGAGCGGCTGTGGCAAGACCACGACGCTTCGATGCATCGCCGGGTTGGAAAACCCGGACGGGGGACGAATCACCATAGGCGACGCCACCGTCGTAGATGGCACCTTCAGGGTTCCCCCGAACAGGAGGGACGCAGGCATGGTGTTTCAAAGCTATGCCCTGTGGCCACACATGACCGTCGCCGGGAACGTCTCCTACCCCTTGAAAATGCGCAAAATCAAAGGCGCAGAGATCAGCAAAAGGGTCAACGAAGCCCTTGAAGTTGTAGGCCTCGGGCACATGTACAACAGATCAGTTGGGTCGCTGTCCGGTGGCCAGCAGCAACGGGTCGCCCTGGCACGGGCGTTCGTCGCCCACCCTGCCCTGCTGCTCTTCGACGAACCGCTCTCCAATCTGGACGCAAAGCTTCGGGGAACGATGCGGACGGAGCTGAAACAGCTCCACCGGCGCATCGGCACAACGTCCGTCTACGTAACGCACGACCAGGTCGAAGCGCTCACGATGTCCGACCGGATCGCCGTCATGAACGGCGGACACATCCAACAGATAGGAACCCCCGACGAGGTCTACTCCACCCCCCGAAATGCCTTCGTGGCCGATTTCCTGGGATATGAAAACATCCTCAGCGGCACTGTCCTCGGCAGGGACGGGGAGCGCACTGTCGTCGATGTGGATGACGTAGGAGCGATCACGTGCAGCTCGGCAGCAGTTACAGCCGCGACCGGGGACCGGGCGAAAGTTGCCATCAGGGCCACAGCCGTAAAGCTGCACGAGGAGGACACGGACAGGATCAACACCTTCCCGGCCCACCGGGCCAACGTCATCTTCCTCGGTGACCAGATTGAACACATCATCAAAGCCGGCCCATTCGAACTCAAAGTCCGGACTAACACCGCGGACTACCACGCAAGTACCGAACGCACCGCAGTCCAGGTTGAGTTTCCCCCCGCCTCCGTTGTCCTACTCGAGGCCTGAAAGTTTCCTAAGGAGCATCATGATGAAGAAAACCTATCTTCCGGCCCTGGCAGCGGTGTCTGCCCTGCTGCTCACCGGCTGCGCGGATCTGGCCCAACCCGAGGAAAACACGCAGGGAGGCGATACTGACCTGGGCTCACAGGAGGTCCAGGACAAGCTCGCGGAGCTCTACGAGAAAGCCAAAACCAGCGGCGAGAAATCGCTGGTCACCTATGGTCCCGCCGAAGAGACTTACGGCGACGCCTACAAGGTTTTCATGAAGCGCTACCCGGAAATTACCATTGAAAACGAATACATCTTTGGCGCTGAGCTCGCCACCCGACTGGACCAGGAGTTCGCCAGCGGAAAGCATGTGGGCAACATTCAAAACGGCGGGCCGACAGTCACCTACCTCACCTACAATGCCGATCGTTGCCAGGCCTACGAACCCTTCGCTATCTCCGATGACAACATCGGAGCGGAGCAGGTTTCACCTGATAAGGAAATTCGAGCCCTGTCCCTGTTCCCCTTTGGTATCGCCTATAACAAGGACAGGATCAAAGAAGAAGATGTACCGGACTCCCTCGCTGCCCTGACCGAGGACAAGTGGAAGGGCCAGCTTCTGATCAATGACCCTCTGCGCGTGAACGGTTTCACCAACTCGTTGGCGGCAATGATCGCATCCGGGAAGTTCGATGCGAGCTGGGCCCAGGGAATTGCTGACAACGAGCCCAAAATCACCAGCAACTCAGCGTTGGCTGCGCAGTCAATTGCAACGGGAGAAAGCTCCATCGATGTCTTGGCCCAGTACACCCAGTACAAGGACCTGATCGATGACGGGCTTCCGGTCGGCTTTAAGTTCCCCACGGAGGACGCCGCCCGCGCTGAGTATCACTACAGCTGCATCCTCAAAGACAACCCTGCCCCGGCTGCCACCGAGCTGCTGTACAACTGGCTTTACACCAAGGAAGGCCAGGACGCGTTGGCCTCAACCGGCGTTTACGGAGTCCGCCCGGACAGCGCCCCTGCAGAGGGTCTGCCCCCGTTCGCTGACGTCAAGGACAAGCTGCTGCCTCAAGTTCCGGTAGAGGACGCCGCAAAAGCCACCACAGACGTGATCAACCAGACTAAGCAGATTTTCCAGTAGAACCAACGAGGACCCCGGGCACGCGCTGCGGGGATTCAAGATCAAGACTTGGATCCCCGCCGCTGCTCTTTCCGGCTGTCGGGCCATTTGCGCCCGACCAAAGCTGTTGCTTCCGTCGACCGCCATTTACAAGGAGCCAGTCCCCCATGTCAGGAATAATTCAGTCGGGTGAGTACCCGGTACGCGGCTATACAGGTTTCAACGGCGAAATAGCTGAGCGGGCGTCTGAATCGGTTCCCGCCTGGCCAGCGCAAGCAACAGCAGCGTCCGGGGCCCCGAACGTGATCCTCATGCTCATGGATGACATGGGCTACAGCGACATTTCGCCGTTCGGGGCTGAAATCGATACGCCCACCCTGGCTGAAATCGCCGAAGAGGGCTACCTTCTCAGCAACTACCAGACCCCACCGATGTGCGCCCCCGCCAGGGCTGCTTTAGTGACGGGACTCAATCCCCACCGGGCGGGATTCGCGTTCGTTCCCCACATGGACCCGGGATATCCGAACGCGTCGATGCAGCTCCCGGAGTCGGCCCCAACGCTGGCTGAAAACTTCCGGGCCGGCGGGTACGCCACCTTCATGGTCGGTAAATGGCATCTCACTGTTGAGTCTAAGATGCACGATGCAGCGGAAAAAAGCAGCTGGCCCGTCCAGCGAGGCTTCGACCGATACTACGGCTGCATGGACGGATTCACGTCCCTCCTCCATCCCCACCGCATAGTCAGAGACAACAGCCAAGTCGTCGTAGATGAGTACGCCGATGACTACTACCTGACCAATGACCTGACCGACCAGGCGCTGGAGATGCTTGGAAGCCTCAGGGCCAACGATCCTGAAAAGCCGTTCTTCCTCTACTACGCCCACGTAGCCGTGCACGGACCAATACAGGCGCTGCCCAAAGACCTGGAAAAATATCGGGGACGCTACGACGCCGGCTGGGACCACATCCGGTCTGAACGCTTCGACCGGCAAATCCGCCAAGGGCTTTTCCCTGCAGGGACCGTCTGCTCCCCGCGAGACAGCACGGGAGGCTTCGCCGTCCCGCCCTGGGAGTCACTCAGCCAGGACCAAAAGGAAATTTTTGCCCGGTACATGGAGGTCTACGCAGCTGTCATCGACAACGTGGACCAGAACCTCAAACGCCTCACCGACTACCTCAAGTCGATTGGTGAGTACGAGAACACAATCATTGTATTTACGTCGGATAACGGAGGAACGGCAGAAGGCGGCGAGACGGGGACGCGTAGCTACTTCAGCAGGTTCGGCGCTCAAAGGACCCCACTTCCCCCCGAGTGGGTGACGGACGTCCCCCGCCCGGTAGAGCTCATCGGCGGGCCACAGACGTATGTCCACTACCCGCAAGGCTGGGCCAACGTATCAAACACCCCGTTCCGGCTCTACAAAACGCACACCTACGCCGGGGGCGTCCGCGTCCCGATGATCCTGTCCTGGCCCGCAGGCCTTCCCCGGCCCAGCGGCGACACGGGAGTCAGGGACCAATACGCCTACGCCACCGATGTCGGAGCAACCCTGATGGAACTGGCAGGTGTTACCCCGCTGGAACGCCGCAATGGAGCTGTGTCACCGGAGGTGGATGGCAAATCCTTCCACGAGTGGCTATCTGATGGATCGCTGCCCACCCGCCACCTCGAACAATACGTTGAACTCAACGGCCGCCGGGCGTTCCTGGACGGAAGCTGGAAAGCTATAGCCCCTCAACAGAACGGTCCGCAATGGCAAGAGGACGACTGGGAACTGTACGATCTGTCCGCTGACCCGACAGAAACAACGAACATCGCAGACCAGCATCCCGGCAGGGTAAAAGACATGGCCGAAAGATGGAAGACCTCCGCATGGCAGAACCAAGTCTTTCCCCTCAACGATGACGGCTCATTCAGCCGCAACAGACCCTCGACCGAACTCGCACTGGAACAACCAGTCCTCCTGTCGCCAGGGTCGCCCACCCTGGAACGTTACCGGTCAAGCAAACTGACCAGGATGCGCTCGTTTGAGATAGACATTGACCTCGCCTACAGCAGCGGTGACGAAGGAGTTCTGGTAGCCCACGGAGATCAGGGCGGGGGCTACGTCGCGTACGTGGAATCCGACGTCATCCACCTGAGCTACAACCAGTACGGACAGGTTTTCCGGGTACAAGCACCAATACCCGACGGCCGACAGAACATCAATATAAGCTTTGACGCCCTCCCCAATCTGAAATGGGCTGTCCGAATGACCATCGGGGGGCAACCAGCCGCCGAACTCGACCAGGTCCTGCAACTCACCGGGATGTGCCCCTTCACAGGTATCAGCGTGGGGCTTGATCGAGGCGGTCCCGTCGACTGGGACCTTCACCTCAGGCACGGCTGCTACCCCTACTCAGGACACCTGATCTCCGTGCAATATACGCCAGGACCAAAAGCACCCTACAACCCAGAACGAATCCTCGACCTGCAAGAGGGCAGCAGGCAAACCGTCCACTGAAGGGAAGGCGGACAGGAGAAGCCTCCCCTACTGATTTATTCGAAATAGACATTGGTATTCAAAGGAGAATCCATGCTTCCCTGGATCGAGTTCAACTACGGGCGCATCCTGCACGGAAAAAGATTCCATAGAGTAAGCGCCCTGGTCCCCGGCCGCGGGCCAGCCCGTGTAGATCTCCACCAGGTAGTCCATGTCATGCCGTAAAGCGTTGTACAGCCAGAAAACTCGGTCCGGCAGTTACTGATACATCTTCGAAGTCCCACAAGACAGCCACGGGCTACGAGTGTGCACGTCGTGAAGGGAAAGTGATGAATCAGGCCGCAATTGGGCTGGTCCCGGCAATACCTTTTTCCAAAGTGTTGCTGGAGCGCGAGAACCTGTGCCGAAGCACGGGCTGGAATAATGGAAGAAGTGACTGAAGCTCAGCTGCGAAAATGCACGAACCTGCTTCGCCAAGGTGAGGAAGCCTTCTACCGGTCTTTGTACCAGCTAGTGAACGATCAAAAAGAAAAAGGACTGACAGCTTCCGTGAATGAAACAGGTTCCCTGCCACCAGCGAATTGTTGCTCACCTGCGCGTAGTGCTGCTGCAGCGCCGCAGTTGCAGCAGGTGGTTGGGCCGGAGGGAAGAGCGGCAAAACATGAGGATATCCTGATCCCTGCGGGGACTTTCCTGATGGGTGACAGCTTCGCAGAGGGATATCCTGCCGACGGGGAAGTCCCAGTCCATCCGGTGGAACTTGAGGCTTTCCGGATTGATGCGACGGCGGTGACCAATACCCAGTTCGCCGCATTTGTTGACGCCACCGGCTACCGGACTGAAGCGGAGAAGTATGGCACCTCTGCGGTATTCCACCTCGTCGTGCGGGCCGAGAGAAAAGACATTCTGGGCACAGTTGCTGGTTCGCCCTGGTGGGTGAATGTCAAAGGTGCTGATTGGGCACACCCCACGGGTCCGGGACAGCACTGGTCCGAAATTCCTGACCATCCTGTTGTCCAGGTCTCCCATGACGATGCCCTCGCTTATTGCCGGTGGGCTGGCCGGCGCCTGCCGACCGAGGCTGAGTGGGAATACGCCGCCCGCGGCGGCCTGGAACAACAACGCTACCCTTGGGGCAACGAACTGGATGCGGCCGACGGCACCCACAACTGCAACATCTGGCAAGGCACCTTCCCAGAAGCCAATACCAGTGCGGACGGGTACCTGGCGACGGCCCCGGTCCGCAGCTTTCCTCCGAATGGTTACGGACTGTACGAGGTCAGCGGCAACGTCTGGGAATGGTGTGCCGACTGGTTCCTGCCCAAGTACTACCGCAACTCACCCACCTCCAACCCACAAGGGCCCACCATCGGAAGGGGCCGGGTCATGCGGGGCGGTTCCTACCTGTGTCATGACTCCTACTGCAACCGCTACCGGGTCGCGGCCAGAAACTCCAACACCCCCGACTCATCCAGCAGCAACTGCGGATTCCGAACGGCCGCCGATTAAGTGGCCACCGACAAGAGGCCCGCCACCGATCCCGTTCCCCCGCCACGAGGGAAGATCGCCGAACGCCTGCTGCCCGGCGGTACCGAACCCGATCCCCGCTTCACACTCGCAAACGAGCGCACCTTTCTGGCCTGGATCCGCACCTCCCTGGCACTCCTCGCCGGCGGCATCGCTATTGAGGCGTTCACAGCGGACCTGTTCCTGGAACCCGTCCGCAAAGGCCTCGCCGCGGCCCTGCTCGCCCTCGGCATGCTCCTCAGCGCCGGCTCGGCTGTCCGATGGATCCGCGTGGAGCGCAGCATGCGCAATAAAGTTCCACTGCCGCTGCCGCTGATCGTGCCAATACTGGCCGGAGCAGGCGCGCTGGCGGCCGCCACCATCATGGTTGTCATCCTCTGGCGCTAAGATCATGACGCCCAACCGCCAGCCAGCGCCCATGCACAGCGACACCGGTCTGCAGCCGGAACGAACTACACTCGCCTGGGGCAGAACCATGATGGCACTGGTGACAGTCAGCGTCATCTTCCTCCGATGGCTCCCCCACCACGGATTCCCCATCTTGGCACTGTTCGCCGTGGCAATAGCAGCGGCCGTTGGCATCTACCTCACGCAGCGCCGCCGGTACAAGACCAGTTCCCACGGCATCTCCGAGGAAAAGGTCAGTGCCGAAACAAGCGCAGTGCTGTGGACTGCCTTCGCTGCAGTCGCGCTGGGAGGACTCGGCATTGCCGTCGTCCTCACCGGCTAGGAGCCGGAGGTCGTTTAAAGAACGGTCCACCCTACTGGCACGCTTAGATATTCGATTTCGAACTATTCGAACCGTCTGAACAACACTATAGGAACCACTCTGACCAAAGTTGTGTGGCGAACGGCCTCGTGGGCAGCCGGCGTCGTGAAGCCCGGACCTGGCTCGCCTGCCAAGGTACGTCCAGTTAGAGAACACCCCAATCTGACGTCAAGGCGCCTGATAAGGGCAAATGTCGCCTACGCCCGGGGCTACGGGCTTGTTCTCAGGAGCCCGCGAGTCACAACAGGTGACATCACCACTGCACACTCCAAGCGGACCTCAATCGGTCCAGGTTCCTTGGATTATGTCGACGTATCTCGGGGCACGCACCCTGGTTTCCTGTCCCCTCTGACTGTCAGGGTTGGATCTGAGAACATCATGAGCTGGTGTCAATAATGCGGAAATTAACGTCATTCTGACGCCAATCCGCGAAGTTGGAACTCGAATCCTAGGTGTGCTTTGACGGGTCAATCGGATGCGAGGGGCTCCCTAAGCGGAGGAGTAAACACCGCGGTATCGCGAGACGGCACAGTTCATCCTGGGCGGCTGACGGCTGACCGTCATCCGCGCCCTCCCTGTTAGGGGCCAGCCACCCCCGCATCGGTGCAACAGGTGGTTCTACGCTGCGAAGGGGTATTCGCCTGTTCTGCCGGTCCCGTTCGTCAAGCGTCGGCGAGGCGGACCAGAAGTTCAGCGTCGTGGCCCAGGACGTACTTGAGCCCCTCGTCGATAGTTTGACGCCGCGATACTTTCTGGCTGCCGGGGCAAAGATCGTTGTCTTTGCGGTGCTCTTTGCCGGGGTTTTGCCGTGAGTGATCCGGGCCCTGGGGTGCTGGATCAGGACTCTTTGTGGCCATCCCCTATGGTAAGTCAGCTTTTCTGCTGACTACGGGTTCGCTTGGGCGTAGCCTGTCTTCGTGGCCAGTATTGTTACCCGCGCCCGTTGGGATGGGAGTACCGCTGTCTCGGTGCGGTGGCGGGACTACAGTTCCGGGCGTCAACGCCGTCTGACCCTAAGGACGGAGCAGGAAGCCCTCAGCCTTGTGCGATGCCTAAATGACAACGGGCAAATGCCGGAGTTGTCTGGGTCTGCCGGCCAACTGGGGAAACAGGGCGTTCCCACCGTCGCGGAAGTTGTTCAGGAACATATTGACTTGCTGGTTCGTCCCTCCCCCGGGACTATCGGAACGTACCAGCGGATTCTCGACCTGCGGATTCGGAACACGATCGGTCAGATACCAGTTGACGAGTTCGGGTACCGGGACGTCATGCGTTGGGTCAAGGGCCTTTCCGTCGACGGTGTTGCACCTAAAAGCATCAAGAACATGCACGGGCTGCTGTCAGCTGCAATGAAGACCGCCGAGTTGCTCGGGTACATTTCCCGCAGTCCCTGCCGCGGCGTCCCCCTCCCCACGGTTGAAAGGGCAGAGGACGATGCTCTGTTCCTCACCCATGCCGAGTTCAGCTTGCTCAGTGAAGGCCTGCACGCGCAGTACAAGACTTTGGCGCAATTCCTGGTCATGACAGGGGCCAGGTTCGGCGAGGCAACCGCACTCAAGGTCGCCAATATCGATCTACTCTCCAAGCCGCCCACCGCACGCATCACCAAGGCGTGGAAACGCGACGGGCAATCCAACTACTACATCGGGCCGACCAAAACCAGGGCAGGAAAGCGCACTATCGGGCTCAACCCCGCCCTGGTCGACCTGCTCATTCCCCTCGTTGCAAGCCGCCCGGGCAGCGAGCTGCTGTTCACAACGCCCGACGGCCAGCGAATCGCCCACAAACCCTTCTGGCAACACCACTGGGTGTCAGCTGTCCATGCCGCGCAAGCGCAGGGCCTGACGAAAACCCCGCGAATCCACGACCTGCGCCACACACATGCCTCCTGGCTCATCCAAGACGGTGGGATTTCCCTCTTCGCGTTATCACGACGCTTAGGCCATGCATCCGTTCGGACTACCGAGCAGGTGTACGGACATCTCATGCCCCAGGCGCTGCAGGATGGCGCCGACGCGACCGAACGGTCCGTCAGAGGCCTCATGCACTAGATTCCGGTGGTCCGTTTTCAGTTTTCTCTTCTACCGAGCCCGGCACTATTCACTGCCCTAAGTCGATTTCACGTCAAGGCCGCCTCCGCACGGCGGTGGCGGACCCTGCTCCAGCCTCGGGAACAACCTGTGCGGGTTCCTTGGAGGAGGCATTTCCCACGGCCCGTCAGTCCCCGATTCTCCTCGTGCGGCGGAGACGCTATCGGCGTGCGTGGACTACCTCAAGCCCAACCAGCATTCGCACACTATGATGGATTTATCCGACATGGAAGTGTGATTGACGTGAAGAAAATCCAGGACGCGCGGGATTTTGGCGAGCAGGTGAGAAGTCACCGGCTCCATGCTGGTCTGTCTCAGGAGGCACTTGCCCGTACAACCGGTATCAGCCGTTCAACCCTCATTGATCTCGAGCAGGGCCGGAACGTCTCCATCAGCACCGCGCTGAAGATTCTTGCCCAGCTGGGCGCCGGGCTGGCCATCGAGGAGGGCCCTCGGGAACCGGAGCTTTACTGGACCGCGGAAACGGCAGCCCGTGAGATCAAGCGGGAGCTGCGCAACGGCGATCCGGATTTTGCCATGCGCGTGCTTTCCATGGCCTCCAGTTATTTCGACGACCTCAATCCAGCTGACCGCCGACGATTCCTCCGCGCCCGGCCCTCGTCGACTGGACGGAAGCGCTGGGACGCCCTCCTGGCCAGGACTTTCGCCTATAAGTGCCATCAGCACGGACTGAAAGAGCCGGACTGGACGAGCACTTCCCCGCTGGAGTCGAAATGGTATGCCACCCCGCGCAAACATGTCTCGCCTGCCTGGAAGCAACGAATGGCAGAACGAACGCCCGTTGAATTCGCTGAAGCGAACATCGTCTTCGATGCCGCCAACCTGGCCGCAGCATGAGAGCGGGGCGCCGCGCATCTTACGGACGCGATGACATCCGGGAACTTCTCGCAGAACTGTCCCGCCGCCTACAGGCCAGAGGCGCCGGGGCAGAAATCTATCTCGTCGGCGGAGCGGCGATCGCCATCGAGTTCGACTCCCGACGCTCCACGACAGACATTGATGCCCTGTACCACCCCGAGCAGACGGTGCAGGACATAGCCACCGCCATGGCAAAAGAAATGGGTCTGGACCCGCGGTGGCTGAACAACGCCGCCCGGGCCTACATCCCGGACGGACAGGACACGGAGGCGGCGGAAGTGACAATTTCTGACAACCTCATGTTGCGAGTCGCCTCACCAAGATTCCTCTTGGCAATGAAGCTCGCTGCCGGCCGCGACCGAGACATCCCTGACATCGCGGTACTCTGCCGTGCCCTAAACATCAGCACCGCCGAAGCGGCCGTAAATGTGGCGGTCGAACTGTACGGTGAGCACTCAATGCAACTCAGTAACCGCGACGACTTGCTCCTGGTCGCCCAAGAGGCCCTGGACAGCACCAGCAACTGAACCCTGCCGGGATCGACTGTCCAGAGCTTCACCCCGTCTGAACACTGGCTTTGGGCATCGGTTCCACCGAGGGCTGCCGGCGACGATTTCGAGGGCCGCCCGAATCCAGACGTGGGCTTTGCCGGGGGCACATACCTGGCGGGAGCGGGCGTGGGTTCACGGCGGCGACGTTCAGTTGGTCCGGTTCGAAAGGGTCGTCGCCTGCCAGTGGCCGCTGCCGCCCACGCGTTCAACGACTGGTGCAGCCAGCCTGACGGAAGGCCCGTTATCGGCATTCAAACCGGCGGGAGCAGCAGTAAGTGCGAGAGCTCCCGCCCTTTGGCGGATCTGCGGCCCACGCTATTGCCACGCCGAGGGCGGCAATCCAGAGCCTGACGTTGTGAGCCTGAACCAGTTCCGACCCTTTGGGGCGGCTTTCAGTGCTAGACATGAAAAAATATGCATTCGCAGAGTATTGACTTTTCGTACTATGCGAGTGCAGAGTTTAGGTAAGTGATGCGCGCTAATGCCGCATTCGTAACGAAGCAAGACTGCCCCCAGCCATTCTTGGAGGACTCTAAAGATGACAAGAGAAGAAGCCTACGCACGTTGCTCCGCCGACTCCTATGTTGAGTTCTACGGCGGCCAGTGGCTTGTTGTCCCCTTTGCCCCTGTGGAGCAACCTTCCTTCTTTGTCTGTTCGCCGACTTGTATCGAACCAACTTTTGGCCTCCACTGATGCTTGCGGTATCGATAATCGGAAACAAAGGCCATCGTTCTCGGCCACTCGACCAAGTATTGGCCACCATGGACGCCTGAGGCCTGTGGTCGTGACCACGCAGGTCGGCTCTAAGGTGTCCCGGCCCTGAAGGCACCATAGCCTTCCGGGCCGGGTCTTGTATTTAGAAAAGGTGACCATTCCAGTACCGACACACGTCAGGGAACAAGATCAGGGGACGGCAGTTTTCCTGCCGCCTCGTCCCTGCGCCGATGAGGGCACCAGACCTAGGTCTTGCATGCACGACCTGCTCCTCCGGCCCCACCGCCTCTTCTGCCATGCTGGGGTTCAGCTACCTGAGGATGAGTGTTGCCCATCGCTGGCTGCTACTTCGGGCGCATTGCGGGACGAACGAAAAAGCACTGCAAACGTGCGATCGAGTGGTACAACTCGAGGGCGGTCATCCCATCCCACCAGTGAATCAATCCAATCAAGGCCGAGCACTGTTGACCACCATCAAACAGGGCTACACGCATGTGCATCGACCAGATCCTTGCCTCGGGCGCTACAGCACCGGCGTAGCGCAAACGATGTCTCGACCCGCTAAAGATGGGCAGGACGCCTGATCCCGAAGCTCCTCACGGTTTGGCCTGAGCCTGAGCGCGACGTCCTTACGCTTTAAACAACAGCCGTTCTCCTGCAAACAGGAGAACGGCTGTTGACTAGAGTGAAGAGGTTTATGCCATCCCCCGGCCTGAGTCAGCACGTCGTGCCTTGAGAACCTCGAAGGCAATGCCCACGAAAAAACATAGCGGAACTATCGCCAGGATAATCGCCACGGTATTTTGACCGCCTCCAGTCAGCTGACTGAAATTAGCCACCACAAGGGCTAGCAGTCCTAGCAGTAGGACGACAGCAACGGAGGGGGCCACGAGAGTCTGCCACATCCCACGTTCCTGCCAAGTTCTGCGGAAGTAGACGATGACGGCCAACGACGTAAGCGTATACACCACCAACAAGGCGGCCACAGAGAGGCCACCACCCCAGGAAAACAAAGTAAGCACAGGATCCAGCCCGAGCAGCGCGAACGGCGCGACGACCAATAGCGTCAGCCCCGATTGCGCGATGGCGGCCGACGACGGTGCCAGATGCCGGTTAGTGCGAGCCAGAGCCCGCGGGAGCGTTCCATGCAACGCGAGGGAATGAAAGTAGCGGTTCACGCTGTTGTGCAAAGCCATGACACCGGCCAGGAGTGAGGTCAGCAGGAGTACCCGACCTACAACCGCGGCCCATGGCCCCAAGGTGTCGACCAGCGCGCCGAACACGAACGATGTCGAGTCCCCAGACTCCAACGCCGTCAGGGCTGCACTCTGAACAGCGCTGGCCCCGTAGTAGCTGGTGATCATCCATGTCATGAATGCGAAAAACACTGTGATGCTGAAGACAGAAAAGTAGGTTGCGCGTGCCACCGTCCGTTTCGGGTCCTTTGCCTCTGTTGAGTAGATTGCAGTGGATTCGAAGCCGTACATGGAAGCAACCGCGAAAACGATCGCCACCCCCGGAGCCCCGGAAATGACAGCCTCCGGCGCGAAACTTCCCATGAAATCAAGACCTTCAGGACCTCCCCCGGTCAAAAGCACTTTGAAGCCGAATGCCAGGGCGATAAGCAGCTCAAGCCCCACCAGCACCGCGAGCACCCGTGTTCCGAGCTCGATGTTTCTGGTGCCCATAAAATGAACCAGTGCCACGGTTGCCAGCACGATGAGCCACCAAGGGACCTCGACGCCAAAGCCCGCCAGCAACGCGGAGAATGATGCTCCATACAGTCCGTACATTGCTGCCTGAACCGAAACGTAGGTCAGCACCGCGAGCCAGGCGGCACCTCCGCCCAAGGGCCTGCCCATGGCAGCTGACACATAGGCGTAGAAACCGCCATGAGTGTCGACCTTGCGGCTCATTGCCACGAATCCCACGGCAAAGACCATGATGACTAGACCAACAAGAAGGTAGGCTCCCGGCGCGCCGGCACCATTGCCAAGGCCGAACGCCAGGGAGGTCGCTCCGGCGACGCCAGTCAAGGGCGCCTGTGCCGAGAAGACAAAAAACATGATACCCAGTACGCCAATAGTGCCGCTGCGCAGGGAAGTGGACCCCTTGTCAGCTGACTTGGTTTGTGTGACCGTTTCAGTGTTGCTCATGACCGCTCATTTCTTGGTTTTTGGCCGGCCCCCAGCATTACGACTCGATTTTCAATGCGTTGGAAATCTTCATGGAAGCCTGCAGGCCGCTTTCGATGGCTCCGTCGATGAATCCGCCCCAGCCGCTGGCATAGTCCGATCCGGCCAGGTAGATATCTCCTTCCGGCCGTTGCAGTTCAGTGAGGCTCTCGGAGAGGAAGCCGGTCCGGTGCATCGCCCACGTCTGCTGCGCGAACTCGTCGTCAACCCAACTGTGGCCCGCGACCTCCAACACCTCGATGTCCGGGATCCATCGACGGAGCAATTCCTGGGCAGCGGTGGCGTCTTCAGGATCTACGGCCGAACCGTCCGGCCCAAAGGCGACGAGAGTGGTGGTGTCCACATCCAGGTATTCGGCCTGAACGAAGTTCAGCGGCCAATCTGCGGGCCCCATCGCAACGAAGCGCTCATGCCGACCCTTCACCTTGATCCACAGCTTCGCCCCCATCCCGATCTGTCCCAGCCTGGCAGCCGCGCGTTTTCCGGATGAAAGCTCGGGATAAAAGCGGACGCTTTCGAGCGCGCCCAAAGGCAGGGTGACCAGCAGCTTCTTTGCCCGGTACTCGTTGCCAGCCCGGTCCAGAGCGACCACTCCGGAATCAGTTTGACGGACTTCTGCCACTGGCGCATTCAATACCAGCTCAGCGTTGGAATCAGCCGCGATGGCCTCGGCAAGCGCCGCTGTTCCACCCTGGATTTTGTAGGCGGAACAAACTTCGAACATCAGGAGCCAGTCGTGACATGCAGCCGAGCACCAGCGCAGGGCTTGAGTAAATGCCGCATCATCTAGGCGGCCATTGAAATTCAAGGCCCAGAAGCTGCGCATGAGTTCCTCAGACATCGGATCCAAATTCAATGCATTAATGCGTTCCGAAATCGTCTGCTGATCAGCGGCCTTTACAGCGGGATTGCTAAGCGGCTCGTACGGAAGGGGGATCAGGGCTCTGGATGGGGCCAGTAGTTCCCGGTTGGGTCCGTCGAGCAGAGCCATCAGCTCATCCGGAGAGCCCTGGAAGGACTGGCCGTCAGCGTGCCAGTAGGCTTTCTCATAATCTGCGGGAGGGACCACGCCGATGGCGTAGCGCGTGAGCTCCGCCCAGACATGGGGCTGGGCCCAGTGCACCCACGTGCCACCCAACTCAAGGTTTCGGCCTAATTTAGCGTCCAGCCACGTTCGGCCGGCTATCCGATCCCGGGCCTCGATGATCTGCACGGTATAGCCTTTATTGCTCAGCTCCCGTGACGCCGTTAGGCCGGCGAAACCAGCCCCAATGACGAGTACGTCGGTTGTCACCGTCCTACCCTCAGCTGTAAACGAAGAATTCGACGGTGGGCTTGAGGATGGTCCAACGGGTCTTGGCGCCCTTATTGAAGGATGCCATCGAGCCGTCGGTGAGATCGAAGGTTTCTCCTCCGATGACTTCGATCCGCAAATGGCCCGAGATGATATACAACGACTCGTCCTGGTGCATGACCAGGTCAACCGGGCCTGGTGCTTCCTCGGGAGTGACAGTCCAGATACCGCACGAGAGTTCGGAACGCCCTCCGTCAGTAGGCCTCCTCAGCCACTGAACCTGACCGGCTTCGAACGGCACTGCCAGCTCAAGATTTGTTTCTGCGTAAAAAACGGGGACAGACATAAAGGTTCCTTAGCAAGAAAGATGCACTCGTGGCGCGCATCACGTCCCTAGACTCTGCACGCGCATAGGCTGGAATGTCAATACTCTGCATGCGCAGATTCCTAAATTTCTTCGGTAAGGTTTAGTTATGGGTGATACCAATGAGCGCAAGTGGGGCAACGGGCGGGAGGCTCTCGTCCGGGCCGCTATCGACGTCGTTGCCGAAGAGGGCTTGGATGCACTTAGTTTCCGCAAGGTTGCCTTACGCGCCGGAGTTAACAACACCCTAATCACGCACCATTTCGGCTCTAAGGATGCCCTCCTTGAAGCTGCTGCCGAATGGGCCACCGAGAAGTCCCAGCAGTTTTCAGAACTGACAAACATCGCCTCACCCATCGATGAAGAGTTCGCCGCCGGCCTGGTCGGTCTCGTTACCGACGATCCGAACCTCCAGGTTTTTCAGTACTACATGGCATTGGCCGCGCGACGAAGCCCCCAGCTCCAGAAAATCGCCGAAACACTGCACGAAAGCTATATCGAGGGAATCGCTCGCACCCTTGAGCACTACGGCTACAAGGGCGACCGTGCTGCCGCTCACGCTGTTTATGCCGCCCTGGATGGGCTCGTGTTCCATCAGCTCACCGTCCCCCGGATTGTTGACACTAAGGCTGCAATAGTCCGGCTGGGGAACATGCTGCAACGTCACTAATGTTGCCCCTCCTTGCCCAGAGCCCCTCTCGGGGAATTTGGAAGCGAACCCTTGACCCAAGGGCTATGCAGCTGCATAGTTATGCAAACGCATAATCTCTAACCGCGGGAGCGCAACCATGGAAACGTACGACACCCTGCTGTCCTCTATCACATCGGCCGAAGGGCCGACCCGGACTATCTTGAACCCCGCTACGGGCGAACCGGTTGGTGAGGCCCCTGTCCATACAGTGGAACATCTCAACCAAGCGATTGAGGGGGCCGCGGCCACCCAGCCAGCGTGGGCAGCACTGGGACATAAGGGCCGAAGTGAGGCCCTGCTGAAAGCGGCCGACGCTATCGAGCGCTCCGCCGAGGAACTCGCCCAGCTGCTTTCCCGTGAACAGGGCAAACCGCTGAACGGTCCCAATGCCCGCTTCGAAGTCGGAGCCTGCGCCACATGGCTGCGCGTCGCCGCGACCACCGTCCTCGAGCCAGAAACGGTCGTCGACGACGGCCAAACCCGCGCTGAACTGCACTACAAGCCCATCGGCCTCGTCGGTGCGATCGGTCCATGGAACTGGCCGATGCTGATTACGGTCTGGCAGATCGGCCCCGCGCTTCGGATGGGCAACGCCGTAGTTGTAAAACCGTCGGAGTACACGCCGTTGAGCGTGCTGGCGTTAATCAGCGTCATCAATCAGGAACTCCCGGATGGACTACTGACGGTCATTTCCGGTGGCCGGGAGGTTGGCGCCCGGCTCTCGGAGCATCCCGCCATCAGCAAGATTATGTTCACCGGCTCCACAGCCACCGGCAAGGCCATCATCAAGTCCTCTGCCGGCACCGTTAAGCGCCTCACCCTGGAGTTGGGTGGTAACGACGCCGGTATCATCCTGCCCGATGCGGACCCCAAAGCGATCGCGCAGGACCTGTTCTGGGGCGCCTTTATCAACACCGGCCAGACGTGCGCGGCCCTGAAGCGGCTTTATGTGCACGACGATATTTACGATGCCGTCTGCGAGGAACTCACCGCGGTCGCGGCCGCCATGCCAATGGGCAACGGGCTCGATGAAAATAACGTCCTGGGACCGCTGCAGAACAAGGCCCAGTTCGACATTGTCGATCGGCTGGTGACATCGGCAAAGGAATCCGGTGCCCGGGTCCTGCTGGGCGGCAACCCGGATTACGACCAACCAGGCAACTTCTATCCCACCACCTTGGTGGCCGACATTGACAATGACAACCCCTTGGTAGCTGAAGAACAATTCGGCCCAGCCCTTCCGATCATCAGGTACAGCAGCCTGGACGAAGCTGTGGAAAAGGCAAATGGACTCGACGTGGGTCTTGGCGCTTCAGTTTGGTCGCCCAACTTGGACGCCGCCCGCGAAGTGGCTGCCCGCATCGATGCCGGCACCGTCTGGATCAACTCCCATGGCATGGTCAACCCCCTGATCCCGTTCGGCGGTTCCAAGCAGTCCGGCTACGGGCTCGAGTTCGGCGTTGAGGGCCTCAAAGCTTTGGGCTTACCTCAGGTCATCAACGGTTAGGAACCGCCCCGGAGCCAGCTCGCCCAGGGAATCTGAAGCATCGTCGGCAGGTACAGGAACATTCACTTGTTTCCTGTGCCTGCCGAGCTGCATGGTCTTACGGATGCCTACCTTTGGGTGGAATACTCGTCAACGGTTAGCGGTAGCTCGAAGGTGAAGGATGCCCCTCGCGATTCGTTTTCTTCAGCCCACAGGCGGCCGTGCTGCCTTGTGATGATGCGTGGCTAAGGGCGATTCCAGTGCAATCTCCTCGGTGCACCAACTCTCCCTTGTTGTATCGAAACTCGTCGCTTACTGGCCGCCAACATTCTGCAGTTGGCCCCGCCCCCGCAGCCGAGCTATCAGTGTCGCGGCAAGCATCGCGGTCAAAATTTCCAGTCCAATAATCAACAGCAGTTCGGTGCCACCAGATGCGTCGGCAGTACCGATCTTCTCTCCACTGCCGTGAGAGTGCTTGGCACCGCCCGCCCCGAACAGCAGGGCTGCGTGCAGGGCAACCATGGCCAGTGCAGCAAGCGCGACCTGGTGGAGTGCACCGACGCGGCTGTAGAGCCAGATATGGACCGTGCAGGGAACGCAGACTGCTGCGAGGGCGATCATGAGGATGCCGACCCAGAAACCATGGTGTCCGGAGGCTGCCAGCCACAGGTGCACCACACATGAGGCGGCCGTCATGGTCGCGCAGATTCGCGTGTGCAGGACGGGCCCGGCTGTCCGGACCCGTCCTTTCAACAGCGCCATCGTCGGATATCTAAACGGGCTTAATGGCAGTGTCCTGGGACATCCTCAGGACCAGAGCCCTGGGCCGGTTCTTCGGTGTGGCAGGACGCTGAACCGGCAGCGTTTGCTGGCACGTCCAGAACTGGGCTGCGGTCAAAGAAGCCCTCGGGCCGGAGCTTGAAGCCGACGGTGTCCACGGGCATGATGGGCCAGTCCTCCACGCGGGGGAAGTGGGTGAGGCCGAAGGTGTGCCACACCACGATGTCCTGGCCATCAATGTCGCGGTCCTGAGCGATGTACGTCGGCAGCCCGGCCCCGCCGGAGTGCTCGTTGACGAAGTCGCCGGTCGGGTAGCGCTCCTCGTCGCCGGAGTAGCGTGTTACCCAGACGTCCTTTGTGGCAAACGCAGCCCGACGGGCGATAGAGGACCCGGGGTCGGCCAGCAGAGTGGGCTGGTTCTGGCTGTGCAGCTTGTAGCCCACAGGCTCGCCCAGCCGGTTCTTCGACTCCGGATTGGAGATGATCCAGGTCCGGCCTGCCCGGGCGTCGGCCTCACGGACGGCCTCAGATTCACGGGTGAACAATGTGCGCCTGCGGGAGAAGGCGTTGCCACGCTCATTGCCCGGACCCATGGGCTGGCGGACCACGTCCTCCTCTTCCACCCGGTTCGTGAAGCCGTCGATGGCCATATCCAGCCGGGCACTGAAGAGGTGCTGGTGGAAGGGTGCGCCCAGGCCGGGTGCCAGCTGGGAAATGTTGTCCGAGCCGCCCTCGGGAAACGCACTGGTGAAAACCACACCCGTGGCTTTGGCTTCGAACTCGATGGTGCCGTCAAGGTAGAGGTACCAGTAGAAGCCGTAGTCGTAGTTGCCGATGGTGGTGAAGAAGGAGATCACCAGGCGGCGGTTGCGGCGGGTGTAGTTGATGCCTGTCCAGAGGTCGCTGTGCTTGGACAGGATGCCCCAGTCCTCCTCGTGCATGCAAATGCCGTTGCGGATCTCCCGGGGGTTGCCGAAGGCGTCACTGATCACCGGGCTGATATACGTGATGTCGCCCAGGCAGTCGCAGCCCAGCTCCAGGGAGTTGGCGTACTGGCCCACCAGGTATTCGCCGGTGTCGAAGTAGTTCTGCCAGGACCGGATCGGAGAGGGATCACCGTAGGGCACCACCATCTCGGCGATAGACGCGCGGTTGATGATAGGCCGCACCCGGTCCCCGTCACGGAAGCCGAGGTTGTGCAGCACCACGCCCTCCCGCGCGTCGAAACCAACGTCCAGGCTCCACTTTTCCCACTCCACATGGTTTCCGCCCGTCACGGTGAAACTCGGGCCCTCGGGCTGGGTGATACTGATGGGCTTCTGCGTGGTCCGCAACGGCCCGGTCAGTTCCGGATCCGTGTAGTTGCCGTGCTCGGCCGGGATCGGCAACACGCCGAGGTCGATGACCTGGGTGACTTCCTTGCTGACGACATCAACATAGGCCACGAGCCCGTCGACGGGATGAGCCCAGGCGCTATCTTCAGGGAAATTCTGCACAAACGCCAGGCCACGCAGCATGCGCCGGCCCTTCTCCTCCGGGTATTCAAAGAAGCCAGCGGACAGTGGAGCAACCCGTACCTTGGCGACGTCCAGATCACGTGCGGCGAGGGCGGCAAGCCAACGCTCGTCCGTGGAAAGAAGCATTTCCACCAGCTCAAACTCCTCCTCAAGCACCGGCAGTTCGCCGGTGACTGTGGTGTCCAGTTCAGTGGCCGAGAGGACCTCCCCGCGGGTCAGGGACACAATGGCGTCCACCGGCGCCGCGCCGGAGACGTCATGGATGAAGACCCGAAACCGGCGGTCCTGTCCCTCCTGGCCCCGTGCAGGATCCAAGAGCCCAAGATAGGCAATCCGGTTCTCGGGGCCGAGAAGGCCGCTTGAACCCAGCAGGGATTGGACTGCAGTGATTTCGTCGGGGCTGGCCAATGGGTGGACGGATGCTGTCTGCAGTACGGGAGTAGTCATGGGTCCTCTTCGCATAAAGGTCGGAATGTGTTTTTCTATGACTGTAGAGAATACGGCATTGTGATTACGGCCACAAGGCTCGGCCAGACACAAAAGTTTTTTTCGCCAATTGTGGAAAAAAGAATGACAAGGGCGGGAAACGCCGTCTACTGTGTGTTCTGTCACACGTCATGCAAGCAGTTGAGCCCATGACGGCAAGAGCGTCCTCCACCACGACCGAGCCGCGCGTGCCCATCATGCCGCCCCTCAGTCCCCCTGTGAACCCACCCCAGCAAAAGGAGCACGATGAGCATCAGCACAGCCCCAGGTATCACGGAACGACCATCTTCGCCGGCAAAATCAAGGACAATCTTTGACCCGGCGACCGGCGAGCCGGTCGGGGACGCCCCGGTGCATACCGTCGAAGACCTGGAAGTCGCCGTTGAAGGCGCCGCTGCGGCACAGCCGGAGTGGGCCGCTTTGGGCCACGAAGCGAGGTCCGCGGCACTCATGAAGGCCGCCGACGCCGTCGAACGCTCTGCGGAAGAGCTCGCCCACCTGCTCTCCCGGGAGCAGGGCAAACCCCTCAACGGCCCCAATGCCCGCTTCGAGGTCGGCGCATGCGCTGCCTGGCTGCGCGCCACGGCCGCTACCCCCCTCAACCCCGAGACCGTGGTCGATGATGGGGAAACCCGGGCAGAACTCCACTATCGGCCCATCGGGATCGTTGGTGCCATTGGTCCCTGGAACTGGCCGATGCTGATCACCATCTGGCAGATCGCCCCCGCACTCCGCATGGGAAACGCCGTCGTGGTCAAACCCTCCGAGTACACTCCGTTGTCTGTGTTGGCCCTGATCAAGGTCATCAACGAGCAACTGCCAGAAGGCCTGCTGTCGGTGGTCAGCGGCGGCCGGGACGTCGGTGCCCGATTGGCCGAGCATCCTGCGATCGGAAAGATCATGTTCACCGGCTCCACCTCGACGGGCAAGGCGATCATCAGGTCCTCGGCGGAGACCGTCAAGCGGCTGACCCTTGAACTGGGTGGCAACGACGCCGGGATTGTGCTGCCCGACGCCGATCCCAAGGCCATCGCCGAAGGCTTGTTCTGGGGCGCGTTTATCAATACCGGGCAGACCTGCGCCGCGCTAAAGCGCCTCTATGTGCACGACGACATCTATGACGCCGTCTGTAGGGAGCTGACCGCCGTTGCGGCTGCCATGCCAATGGGCATCGGTCTGGATGAAAACAACGTTTTAGGTCCGCTGCAGAATCGGCAGCAGTTCGACATCGTCGCCCGGTTGGTGGAGGCAGCGAAGGAATCCGGCGCCCGGGTGCTGCTCGGCGGAAACCCGGACACCGATCAGCCAGGCAACTTCTATCCCACCACCCTCGTGGCCGACATCGACAATGACAACCCCCTTGTCGCTGAAGAGCAGTTTGGCCCGGCCTTGCCGATCATCCGCTACAGCTCCGTTGACGAGGCCGTTGCCATGGCAAACGGGCTCGAGGTCGGATTGGGCGCCTCGGTCTGGTCGGCTGACCCCGCCGCAGCCCGCGAAGTCGCATCACGCATCCAGGCAGGAACTGTGTGGATCAACTCCCACGGAATGGTCAATCCCTTGATTCCTTTCGGAGGATCCAAGCAGTCCGGTTACGGCCTTGAATTCGGCGTTGAAGGTCTCAAAGCCTTGGGAGTTCCCCAGGTCATCAACGGCTAGAAAGCCACCGGCTTGCGAACACCCCCCCTCGGCTCTCATCAACCTTTCGGAGGCTGACATGTCCCACCAAACCATAAACACTCCGGCCAGCGCGGACCCCCCTGGACTAAGCCGGCGCACGCTCGGAGTGCCCGCGCTCGTCTTTATGACCATAGCCGCCTCGGCTCCGCTGACTGTCGTCGCCGGAGGCTACCCCAGCAACTTCGCGGTAAACGGCGTGATAGGCGTACCACTGTCGTTCATTGTGCTGGGTGTGGCCCTTACCCTGTTCACGGTCGGCTACGCCGCCATGAGCACAAAAATCCGAAACGCCGGCGCCTTTTACGCATACATTGCCCAAGGGCTGGGAAAGCGAACGGGCGTCGCAGCCTCGTTCCTTGCCCTCACTGCCTACAACTGCATCCAAGTGGCAGTTTATGGTCTCTTCGGGTTCGCCTCGGCAGCGTTCATCAACGCCAAAACCGGATCGGAGATCCCCTGGTGGGCAACGGCCGCCGTCGCCTTCGTGGTTGTAGGTTGGCTCGGCGTGAACAAGGTGGACCTCTCTGTCCGTGTCGTAGCGGTAATGGTCGGGCTGGAGTTTCTGGCAGTCATCATCTTTGACGTGGCCGCGTTTGTTGTGCAGCCCGAAGGAGTAGCGACAGCAGGGCTGCTGCCGGGCGACCTTTTCACCGCCGGTGTGGGGGGCGTACTGGCGTTCAGCATCGCCTCGTTCATGGGGTTTGAATCCGCGGCCATCTACAGCGAGGAGACGAAAAACCCCACCCGCTCCATTGCCAGAGCCACCTACATCTCCGTCGCTGTCATCGCCGCCTTTTATGCTTTTTCTGCCTGGGCCATGATGATCGCGACCGGTCCGAGCCAGATCGTGGCAGCTTCACAGGAGATGGGACCTGAACTCATGTTCGCCTTTATCGGCCAAAATGTCGGCACGATCATGGCCGACATAGCCCAAGTACTCTTCCTGACAAGCCTCTTTGCAGCTCTGCTTGCCTTCCACAACGCCGTGGCCCGATACATATTCTCCCTGGCCCGGGAAAGTGTCCTTCCCCAACGGCTCGCTTACGTCAACGGTCGCACCCATGCCCCGGTCGCCGGCTCACTCACCCAATCCGCCATAGCCCTGATTGCCATAGTGATCTTCGCCGTCGCAGGTACAGGCTCCGAACTCGGCCCACTCTTCCCCGTCCTGACTCTCTTCACCTGGCTTTCAAATACAGCCGCCCTCGGACTGGTGTTCCTGATGGTTCTGGTTTCCCTCTCCGTCTGGGGCTACTTCCGTACCAACCATCACGGGCACTCAACCTGGACGCGGCTCGTGGCCCCACTGCTCAGCGCCCTGGCACTGGGACTCGTCTGCGTACTCATCTTCGTGAACTTTGACGTACTCATCGGCTCTTCGGGCTCCTCACCCCTTTCCTGGATCCTCCCTGCCATTGCTCTCCTGCCAGGAGCCGCTGGACTGTGGTGGGGCCACCACCTTAAGTCCAAAAAACCCGCCGTCTATGACGGCATCGGACACGGCGGCGAAGGCGATCCGGGCGACGAACAACCGTCGGGCCACGAGACACGGCAAAGCGAAGTGCCGCAGGTACGCCAGCGGTAACACTCCAACCATGGCGGTCCCGGCGCCTGTGGACGGCCGGGACTGCCGGTCCTTTGTAAGGCCTGTCCAGCCTTCAGCGGCGGCCAACCGACAGCTGAACCATAGGCCCGCCAGTAAGCTTGCATCATGAGCCTAAGCAGCTGAACTCGACGGTCTGTGGGCAGGTGAACCGCCCATGGCTATCTTTAGCTAATCGTTGGAGGAGAAGGTACCTTGCCAAAAGTTGTTGACCACGATCAGCGAAGAGTCGAACTCGTCGGAGCCACATGGAGGCTCATTGCACGTGACGGCCTCAACGGGGCTACCATGCGGGAGATCGCGGCAGAGGCAGGGTTCGCCAATGGTGCACTAAAGCCCTACTTCGGCAGTAAGGCACAACTGCTCACCTTCGCCTTCGAGCACGTCTTTAACGAAACGAACAAAAGAATAGACAAAGCTACCGGGAGCAAGAAGGGCTTGGCTGCTCTCCGCATCTTCTGCCACGAGGTGCTCCCGTTAGATGAGGAGAAGCAGAGCGAAGCTCGTATCGTCATAGCGTTCTGGCAACACGCACTGGCCGATGCCTCCAAGTCCGCCCTGCACGAACAATCAGTTCAACAGTGGCGCCAAAAAATTCTCACCCATCTAAGCGACGCCAGAAAATCTGAGGAAACTGATGCTGCCATAAATGATGAAGAGTTCGCCGGGATCCTGCTGAATATGCTTCTTGGCGCCCAAATCGGCACTACCTTCGCACCCGGCACGTGCACTCCGGCCCAGCTAATGGCCGAACTGGAAACCCTCCTCCGGCTCATTCACACCCCATAGCCGCCGCACGGAGGCGAATCATTTTCCCTGCCAGTCGTCTTCGGCCGTAGCGAGCGGGAGCTCAAACGCAAATGAGGCCCCCCGCGATTCGTTTTCTTCCGCCCACAGACGCCCCTGCTGCCTAGTAATAATGCGGTGGCTCAAGGCGAGGCCAATGCCGCTTCCTGTCGACTTGGACGTAAAGGCACCGTCAAAAATACGCCCATCCGGGATATGGGAGAGCCCCTTGCCCCGATCTGCGACGCGGAAGACACCGGAAACATCCGTCGCGTAGGTGGTAATGGTTACGTGCCGTTCCTTCGGCGGCCACCCCGACATCTCGTCAATGGCGTTATGACAGAGATTCAGTATCACCTGCCCGGTGAGGACCTTCTCGCATCGGATCCAGATGGGAAGGTCGCTCTTAACGACCTGGATCTCCGTATCGTGCTGCTGCGCCCGCAGCATGATGAAGTAAAGGCACTCTTCAAGGATGTCGTTAAGATCCACGATCTGTTCGGATTGCTCAAGCTGGACGACAAAAGCGCGAAGACTCGAAACAATTTGGTTGGCTCTATTGATCTGCTTCTTTGCATTATCCAGTCCGTATTCAAGGTCTGCGCTGCTGCTTGCCGGATTGCCCAGCCTGCGGGTCACGCCGTCGATGAAATTGGTTGCTGCGGCCAGCGGCTGACCGAGTTCGTGGGCAATGGCCATAGCCATATCCCCCATCGCGTTGTACCGGCCCAGATAGTTAAGGTGCTCCAGGTCCCGTCGGTGCTGCTTTTCAGCTTCCACCTGCTCAGATATATCGTGAAGCAGCACGAGTGTGCCGGTCAGGTCGTGCTCCAGGGCAATATACTGGCAACTCGCCCCGAACCAGGCCGTGCTTCCGTCAGCGCGGGCAATTTCCAAACGAAGGCTGACCGGGGAACCTTCCGGGTGAGGGTTGGCAAGGGCCGTTTGCAGCACCGGCTTGGACTGCACCGAACAAAGACCAAGAAGCTTAGTGCCGATCAGTTGGTCTGCATCAGTGCCAAGCTGCTCACCCCCGGCAACGCTCGCATAACTGATGACCGAGTCCTGGTCCACGACCAGGATTCCTTCCGCCATGTGCCGCAGGAAGGCCTGCAACCTACCCTCAGTGCGCTGCAGGTCAGACTTCAGCAACTCTTCTTTTTCGATATCACGGAACTGAACCATGATGACCGGCCGCCGGCGCAGATCCACCCGTACTGCGATCGCTTCTGTAAGGAATTCCCTGCCAGTCTTGGATTTGTACATCCACTCGATGCGGCTCATCCCATGATCAGCGGCGTCCTGCAGCCAATGCCTGCCAATGGAGCGCCTGAATCTCGGATCGGCGCTGCTCATGTCCGGGGCTTTAAGAGGCTTCAGTTCATCAAGGCTGAATCCCAGCATGTCGCATGCTGCCTGGTTGGCCCACAGAATGTCTTTCGTCTCGGCGTCATGGATGAGGATGCAGTACGTCAGTGACTGCATCAGGCTGGTGTAGTCCCCCACCTCAGGAAAGGGAAGCTCGCCGGCCGAAGAGGAGTTGCGCACAAGGAATCTTACGCCTGGATGGCCGGCTTCCGGCATAGGTGAATTCTTTAGCAAAACGAGGAAATGCTGTGCCAGCCCGGGAAGAATCTCCAATTGTTGCGTCATCGGCGCCCCCATAGCTTTGAAGCAGACAAATTCAATGCTGAACCCTGTGGGAGCCACACATGACAGAAGTCCTAAACCCGACTTCAAGCGCCACCTTAGACGAGGTGCTGAAGACGGTAGAGCGTCGCCGCGAAGAATTCGGTGAGCAGAAGTCGGTACCCGTTGACGTGATTGCCGAGTTCAAGAAGGCCGGAATCTACCGCACAGCAACTCCCAAACAATTCGGAGGCGACGCCCTGCCTCCCGCTGAATTTCTGAGGATCATTGAGCGCATCTCCGCCGTTGACGCCTCGGCAGGTTGGGTCGCGAGTTTCGGTTCTGCTGTCTATCTGGCAGCCCTGCCGCTGGAAACCCAGGCGAAGCTTTATGCCGAAGGCCCGGACGTTGTATTCGCAGGCGGGCTCTTCCCCGTCCAAAAGGCGGACCGTCTCCCGGGTGGATGGAGCATCACCGGGGAATGGAAGTTCTCAAGCGGCTGCCGCGGTGCGGACATCATCGGCGTCGGGCTGGCAGGCGGAGACGACAGCAACGGAAAGCCCCTCACAGCCCTGCTGCGGCCTGACCAGGTTCAGATTGTCGAAAATTGGGATGTCATCGGACTCAAAGGCACCGGCAGCAACGACTTGCGCGTGCAGGGAGAGTTCGTACCGGATGAGTGGACGTTCATACGGGGCGGCGAACCGACCGTCGATGAGCCGCTCTACCGCTACCCGGCAATTGCCTATGCTGCCCAGGTTCTTGCGGCCGTAAATCTCGGCACAGGCCGGGCAGCGCTCGACTACGCCACCCGCGTAGGCAGTGGACGCAGCGGGATCACCGGCGCCCCTAAACTGGCAGACCGGGCCTACTACCGCATCGACATCGCCAAAGCCGAAGCGTCCTTGCTGTCGGCCCGTGCCTTCTTCTACGACATCTCTGAAGAAGTGTTCGCCACTGTCACTGCAGGCCACCCGGTAACGGACAAGCAAAAAGCTCTTCTACGCCTGGCCTCCACGCATGTGGCAAAGGTAGGAGCAGCAGCAGTCCAAAGCGCCTACACCTTATCCGGAACCGCTGCTATCTACGATTCCAACCCAATGCAGCGATACCTCCGGGACGCCTCCGTGGTCACCCAGCACGCCTTCCTCGGAGACGGTATATACGACGGCGCAGGCGCAGTACTCATGGACACCCCGCCATCCATCCCGGCATTCATCTAGGACACTGCACCAAGGAGCTAATGTGACGACCCCCAGCGAACCCCTGCGAGTGCTTTTCTGCATCGGAATCAACCAGAACTTTTTCGACCTTCCCAAGAGTGAAATCGGCAGTGTCTGGACCGCATTCTCAGGAATGATGACGGAGATGGCCCGAATGCAAGGCGTGCACGTCATCGGCAACATGGACGACGACTCCCACATGGTGGGCCCCTCCACAGGATGGCCTTGGACCTGCTACATCCTGGCCGACGTTGATACCCAAGAGACCGTTAAGGCCGCCTGCAACCTTTTCCGGACCACCATGATCGGCGAGCACGCCCTCTGGCACTACGCAACAGTCGAGGCCCGCATCGGACGCGCCCTCGTGATCCGCGACGACGTCGCCCCGGCAGGATAAGCCATGGCAGCCGTATCAACCGCTGTGCTTTCGCGGCGGCTGACCGGACAGGAACACCGGGAAGCGGCCCGGCTAACCATCGCCAGGTACATGGACCTCTGCGATGTTCCCCGGCCAAGCGCCCCTGGCCAGGAACTGGCAGCGCTGTTCACCCCGGACGCGGTGTGGGAAGGCGTCGGGCCGGAATACTCGGGAAAGTTTGGAAGGGTCGAGGGTCGTGAGCGCATCCTCAGGATGCTCAAGTCGTTCCTTCCGCCAACGACCCACTTCAGGACAAACATCCACCTCCTGGGAGAGGGAAAAATCCTATTCGGCGACGCCAGCACGACAGGGCAGTGGATTATGCAGCAAATTTCCGAGTACGACGATGGGCGGCGTGAACTGATCATCGCCCGCCTCAACGTCGACTTCGTGGTCGAGGGCGAAATTGCCCTCATTAGCCACTTTCAGACAGAAAAGCTCTTTGTCCACGCATTGGGCACTGAGACCAAGATCCAACCACTACTTGACCCGCAATTGAAGGAGTACCGATGACTGTCCCAACTACAGACCGGTCAGGCGGATTCGCCGGGCTGGCGGACGACGACCGAGTTGCTGCCCGGCTCTACACCGACCCTGAAATTTTTGACTGGGAGATGGAGAAGATCTTCTACAGCACCTGGGTGTGGGTCGCGCACGAGAGCGAAATTCCCGATGCGGGAAGTTTCAAAATGACCCACTTGGGTCTGCAGCCGGTCGTGGTCAACCGGGACCGTAAGGGCAACTTCAACGTTCTGCTCAACCGCTGCCGGCACCGCGGCGCCAGCGTCTGCGAGGTCCCCAAGGGCAAGGCCAACGGGTTCACCTGCCCTTACCACTCCTGGTCGTACTCACTCGAGGGAAACCTCAGGGGCATTCCGTACCCGGACGGCTACGAGGGGGTCATCGAAAAGCAGCAGCTGTCCCTCCAAAAGCTGCGGGTGGAGTCCTACAACGGCCTCATCTTCGCCACCTTCAAAACGGACATCGAGCCTCTCGAGGAATTCCTCGGTGACGCGAAGATATGGATTGACCGGTTCATGAAGCAGGGCGCAGGCTTCCCGGTGAAGGTCCAGGGCGAACACAAGTTCCGGTTCGACGGCAATTGGAAGATCCAGCTGGAAAACACCACTGATGGATATCACTTCCCGATCGTGCACCGATCCTGGATGGCGTCTGTTGATGCAGAGACCGCTGACATGCTCTCGTTCATGACCGACGAGAAGGCAGTCACCCATGCTTTGGGCAACGGGCACAGCGTCGCTGTTATGGTTCCCGAACACGTTGATCTCGAGGAGGATGACGGTTCCGAGGAACTCCAGGAACGGTTCCGACACATCATCGATGAACTCTCCGAAACCATGCCCCAGGAACAGGTGCGCCGCATAGTCCGTACTATGCACGGCGCGGGCTACAACCTGAACCTGTTCCCCAACCTCTCACTGTCCATGTCTTTCTTCCGTGTGCTGCGCCCCATCTCCGTCACTGAAACGGAAATCCAGCACATGGCACTAGGCCTGGACGGCGGACCCGAAAGCGTCAACCGGGAACGCCTCCGCATCCACGAACATTTCCAGGGCCCCTTCGGTTTTGGCACCTCCGATGACTCCGAGGCATGGGACCGGGTTCAGCGCGGAGCAGTAGCCAACCCGGATATGCCGATCCTGGTCAACCGCGGACTTGGACGTGAGGAAACCGTTGACGAAGGCTGGAAGACCTCGCACGTGACCGATGAGACCGGCATGCGCGAATCGTACGCAATGTGGAAAAGGATGATGAGCGATGACAACTGAGGCCGCCGAAGAAGTGGAATTGATCGACAACCGCCCAGCCCGTGAGCCCTTTGAACTGGGTCTTGGCAACCTGGCCGATCCCCGTGTCATCCGTGCAATGGAACTTATCTGGCTTGAAGCGCAACTTCTCGACGATAAGGACTACGAAGCCTGGCAGACCCTCTACACGGACGATGCCAAGTACGTCATCCCCGTTGATCCGAACGTTACCGACTTCGAATCGTCCCTGAATATGGTTTACGACGACGCCCGGATGCGTCACATGCGCGTCACCCGCCTGGTACAGGGCTACTCCATGTCAGCCGTCGCGGCGGCGCGCACGTCCCGGACAGTTTCACGCTTCACCGTCCAGGAAATCACGGAGGACACCGTCACCTTACGTTCGGCGCAGGTACTCGTGGGCTTCAAGCGCGACAAGTTCCAAATGCTAGGCGCCGACCTCACCCACCGGATCAGGATCACGGGCGAGGATGCACGGATCGACCTCAAGGTCATCCGCCTGGTCAACTCCGACTCAGCTGTCAATGCCTCCGGCTTCCTCCTCTAGGAGCACCATGAACAACGTCGCACTGATTACAGGGGCCGCCCGCGGCCTCGGTGAAGTCATCGCCAGGACCCTGCACAAGGAGGGATTCAAGGTAGCAATCACCGGCACCACCATCGAATCCGTCCAGCCGGTCGCGGACAGCCTTGACCCCTCAGGAGACACAGTCTGGGCCGGCGCACTGGACATCCGCCGAAAGGAGGATTTCGAAGCGGTACGGGACGCCCTGGCCCAAAAATGGGGAGGGACCGACGTCCTGGTCAACAACGCGGGGCGCTCAAAGGTCGCCCCCCTGCTGGAGATAACCCCGGAAGACTTCTCCGCCAACGTCGAGATCAATCTCAAAGGGACGTTCCTCGGCTGCCAGGTGTTCGCACCGCATTTCCGGGACCGGGGCTACGGCCGGATCATCAACATCCACTCCCTCGCAGGACATAACGGCGGGACCGCAACCGGCGCACACTACGCCGCCTCCAAAGGCGGCGTTTCCACCCTGACAAAGGTCTTCGCCAGGGAGTTCGCATCGGCAGGAGTCACCGTTAACGCGGTTTCCCCAGGGCCCTTGGAGCTTCCGGTCGTCTACGAAACGGTGGATCCCAGCAAACTGGACGCCATCAAGGCGAACATCCCGGTAGGCCGGTTCGGTGATGCAGAATTCATCGCCGACACAGTTGCCCTGCTCGCCTCCCCCGGCGCCTCGTCGGTGACCGGAGCCTGCTGGGACATCAACGGCGGAATCTACATGCGCTAAGCACAGCGCGAATAACCGCCGAAACCAAGAAACCTGTAAACCAGAAAGGAGCGTTGCCGCATGGGTATGTTCAAGGTACGAGTGGCTGAAGTATTGGAAGAGACGAACAACATCAAATCCTTCCGCCTCCAGCGCACGGATGGGGCACCGTTCGACCGCTACCCGGCGGGCGCCCACATCGACATCGTCGGACCCACAGCCGTGGTCCGCCAATACTCTCTGTGCAGCCCGCCGGACTCCACGGAGGACTACGTTATCGCCGTCAAACTGGAGCCGGAGTCCCGGGGCGGTTCAGCCGCCCTCCACGACCAGGTGACAGTCGGCCACGAACTGGAGATCAGCGCCCCACGCAATCTCCTCGCGGTCGCGCCCCACGCTGACCGTCACATACTCGTGGCCGCAGGCATCGGCGTCACACCCATGCTCAGCATCGCCTACCACCTGCATCGCGCCGGACAGGACTTCGATCTGCATTACTTTGCCCGGTCACGCGACGAGGCGGCGTTCTGCGACCTGCTGAGCGAAAAGAGTGGATTTGGGGAACGCGTTCATTTCCACTTCGGTCTCAAACGCGAGGACCAACCATCCGCTCTGGACAAAGCCTTTCTCGGCCTCACACCTGCTTCGCATGTTTACACCTGCGGACCAGAGGGTTTCATGAACCGCGTTCAAGAGCACGCCTCTGCGGTGATTCCAGAAGACAACGTGCACATCGAGCATTTCCAGGCCGGCGAACCTGTGGATACTGACAGCGACACCCTCTTTGAGATCGAGCTGGAGGGTGAGGTTTACGAGGTTCCTGTGGGGAAGTCCATCGTGCAGGTTCTGGCAGAAAACGATGTCGAAGTCGACACCACATGCCAGGAAGGCATCTGCGGTACCTGCATCATGGGGGTCTTGGCGGGGCAGCCTGACCATCGTGACCAATGCATGTCCAGCAGCGAGAAGAAGGCCAATGACCAGATCGCTGCCTGCGTTTCGAGAGCCAAGAGTTCACGACTAGTCTTGGAAATCTTCTAGCAAAGGGCTTTCGGGCTCGTGCAGAGAACTTTCGGGCTGGTGCAGAAAACTAGTAAGACGCAGCGAGGCCGGCCCTTGGGCCGGCCTCGC